>NZ_JBMIQH010000007.1:0-296529 GCF_056155635.1 Paraburkholderia sp. BR10141
CCGTTATTTCGGGTTGGCGCGTCAGGCGCCGACCGGTCGCGCGCAGTCGTGACCCATCATCCCGCGCTCACGGCGCGGGCGCGAACGACGCTCGGCATTCATGAACCTTCTTTTTTCGAAGCGCCAACTCATCAATCTGGCCGTCGTCGCGGCGGCCGTTGGCGCGAACGCTTTTGTCGCGTGGACGCAGATCGACGGTCAGCGCGAGATCGACCAGCGCGCGAGCCAGGCGGCGACGATCCGTCACGACCTCGACCGCTATCGCGACGCGCTTGGCAGCGGCGTGAGCGCGCTGGGCCGTTTCGCCGTGCGGAGTCAGCCGGAGTCGGCCGCCGCGCACGACGCGCGCGCCGCCATGCTCGACGAAACCACCCGCGCCCTGCGCGCTGAGCTGGGCGGCAACGCCGACCTCGCAGCCCGTTTCGACGCGCTGGCGCGGCAGGCGAGTGTCATTGTGGGCGAGATCGACGTGACGCTTGCGCGTGCCGAGCGGCGCGTTGCCGACGAGCGCGGGCAGGCTGCCGTGGCGGCGGGGGCAAGCGGGACCGTGGCAACGCAGGCTGTGCCGGCCGACGGTGCGGCCAGCCAGGAATTCGGCACCGCAACGCCCGCAAATGCCGCGCGTTCGCCCGCAGCGCCGTGGGGCGACCGCGAGGCGCTCGCCCGCAACGCCGCGGCAGCGAAGACGATGCAACCCGGGAACCCCGCCGACGCGCGCATGGCCGGTCATGTCGTGACCGGCACCATCTTGCCGCTGCACGCCGCGGCGGATGAGGCGGCGAGCGCCGTGACGCTGGATCCGCTAACAGTCGCACCGGCTGTCACGAACGGCGCCCAGAACCCCATCACGCCGACCGCTGCGCTGCCTGACACGGCAATGCCGTCGCCCGCCACTGCCGCGTGGCTCGCCGGCGAATACATCCGCATCGACAACCTCGTGGACCAGCTCGACGGGCAGCTCGCGGCGCTGCAACGCGCCCAGGATCTGGCGCTCGCCGCCGCGCTCGCCGACTCGGCGCGCTCGGGCGGCCGCGCGCTGTTGCTGCTGATCGTGACGATGCTCGCGGGCGGGACGCTCCTCATCTACACGTTCGGCGCGCGCGAGAGCGCGGCCCGCGAGAAGCTGCGCGCCGTGAGCGGCATGCGCCTGCGCAGCGAGCGCTTTCAGGGTCTGTTCGACGCGCATCCGGTGCCGATGTACGTGTTCGACCGCGAGACGCTGCGTTTTCTCGCCGTGAACGCCGCCGCGATCCAGCAGTACGGCTACAGCGAGGAAGAATTCCTCACGATGACGATCCGCGAAATCCGTCCCGCCGAGGACGTCTCGCGGCTCGAGCAGCACCTCACGCGCTCGGACATGGTCACGCAAAACGTGCGCATGATGGCCGGCATCTGGCACCATCGCCGCCGCGACGGCTCGATCATCAGCGCCGACATCTCGCATCACTCGCTCACCTTCCTCGGCCGCGACGCCGTGTTCGTGCTCGCCGACGACGTGACCGAGCAGATCAAGGCCGAAGCGGAAGCGCAGCGCTCGAACCAGATGCTCGAGTCGGTGATCGACAACATCCCGCAGCGCATCTTCTGGAAAGACGCGCAGTCGCGCTATCTGGGCTGCAACATGACCTTCGCGCGCGACGCGGGCCTCGCGTATCCCGAGCAGATCATCGGCAAGTCCGACGACGACCTGCCGTGGCGCGCCTACGCCGACGGCATGCGCGAGCAGGACCGCGAAGTCATCGAGTCGGGGCTGCCGCGCATCAACTACGAGGACAACCACACGATCGACGGCCTGCACCGCACGACGCTCACGAGCAAGCTGCCGCTGCTCGACGGCGACGGCCGCGTGATCGGCGTGCTCGGCTCGTACTCGGACACCACCGAAAGCAAGCGCGCCGACCTCGCGTTGCGCCTGCAAAGCCGCGCGCTCGACGCGTGCGTGAACGCCATCCTGATCACCGCGCCGGGCCCGGGCGGCAGCAATCTGATCGAGTACGCGAATCCGGCGTTTCGCCGCATCACGGGCTTCGATCCGGCCGAGGTGATCGGCCAGGACTGCCGCCTCCTGCAGCGCGACGACCGCGATCAGGACGGACTCATCGCGGTGCGCAAGGCGCTGCTTTCCAATCGCGAAGTGAGCGCCGTGCTGCGCAACTACCGCAAGGACGGCGCGCTCTTCTGGAACCAGCTGCTGATCGCGCCGGTGCCCGATCTCGATGGGCGCATCACGCATCACATCGGCATCATCAACGACGTGACCGAGCTGATCCGCTATCAGGAGCAGCTCGAATACCAGGCGAACTACGACAGCCTCACGCTGCTGCCCAACCGCAACCTGCTGCGCGACCGTCTCCAGCACGCGCTGCTCGCGGCGCAGCGGCACGACACGGGCGTGGCCGTGGTCTTCATCGACCTCGACGGCTTCAAGAACGTGAACGACAGTCTCGGCCACAGCGTGGGCGACCGGCTGCTGGGCGTGGTGGCCGAGCGGCTCCAGCGCTGCACGCGCACGACCGATACGGTCGCGCGCCACGGCGGCGACGAGTTCGTGATCGTGCTTACCGACACCATCGACGAGAAGTCGCTGATCGGCTGGATGGAGCGGGCGCGTTCGCTGATCTCGGAGCCCGTGTGGATCGACGGCACCGAGCTGTATGTGGGTTGCAGCATGGGCGCGAGCGTCTACCCGCAGGACGGCAACGACGCCGAAACGCTCATGAAGAAGGCCGACGTCGCGATGTACCGCGCGAAGGACATGGGCCGCAACACGTTCCAGTTCTTCGAGCCCGAAATGAACGCGAATGTGGGCGCGCGCCTGAATCTCGAGCGGCGCCTGCGCCGTGCGCTGCGCGACAGCGAGTTCCTGCTGCACTACCAGCCGCAGGTGGAGATCGAGGGCGGGCGCATCATCGGCATGGAGGCGCTCGTGCGCTGGCGCGATCCGGAGGTGGGGCTCGTCTCGCCCGCGCAGTTCATTCCCGTGGCCGAGGAGAGCGGCCTGATCGGCCCGCTTTCCGACTGGGTGCTACGCGAGGCCTGCCGGCAGAATCGCGCGTGGCAGCTCGCGGGGCTGCCGCCCGTGCGCGTGTCCGTGAACTTCTCGGCGAAGACGTTCCACCAGCGCGACATTGCGCAGCTCGTGAAGGACGTGCTGCAGGAAACCGGCCTGGAAGCCTGCTGGCTCGAAATCGAGCTGACCGAGAGCACGCTCATGCGCAACGCCGAAGAAGCCGTGTCGATGTTGAATGAGCTGCACGCGCTGGGCATCGGCATTGCCATCGACGACTTCGGCACCGGCTATTCGAGCCTGAGCTACCTGAAGCGTCTGCCAGTGGACCGGCTCAAGATCGACCGCTCGTTCGTGGCCGACATCGGCACGAGCGGCGACGACGAAACGATCACGGCAGCCATCATCGCGCTTGCGCACGAGCTGCAGTTGCAGGTGATCGCGGAAGGGGTGGAGACTTCGGCGCAGTTCGCCTTCCTGCGCGAGCGCGCGTGCGACGAGCTGCAAGGCTACTTTTTCGCGCCGCCGCTGCCTGGCGACGAGGCGGCGGCGCTGTTGCGCGCGAGCGCGACCTACGAGGAAACGCCCGGGCTCGCGTGGACCGATTGAGCACCGCGCTCCGGCCGGGCGTTCGCGATTGCCTCGGCGTTGCCGTTATTCGATCGGCGGCAGCTGACGCGGGCGGCGGTCCGCGCCGGTGGCGACATAGGTAAGCGTGGCTTCCGTCACCTTGACGACTTCCTCCTGGAGGCGCATGCGCTGCGCGTACACCTCGACCTCGACGGTCACCGAGGTGTTGCCGGTCTTGACGATGTCGGCGTAGAAACTCAGCAGATCGCCTACGAACACCGGTTGCTTGAACACGAACGAGTTCACCGCGACGGTCGCGACGCGTCCGTTGGCGCGGCGGCTCGCCGGAATCGAGCCGGCGATGTCGACCTGCGCCATGATCCAGCCGCCGAAGACGTCGCCGTGAACGTTGGCGTCCGAGGGCTGCGGCACGACGCGCAGCGCAGGCGATTTTTGGGGGAGCGGGAAGGAGTCGGTCATCGGGCTTCCATGAAAAGGGATCGAACGGCGCAAGGCGTTGCGGCGCGGGGCGCCCAGCGGCGCGTGCCGCCTTCTGCGACAATACGTTGATCAGGAATTGTACGGGAAAGCCTGAGGCGCGGCGGGCGGTCGATTAGAGCCCTCCACCTTCGCGAAACCCGTCGCCAGGAACCTCACATTCGCCCCACATGACTCGCCGGGCCGTTTGCGCCGCGCCAGCTTCCGGTCCCCGAACCGGCCTTGGCGCGCCGCACGGCGCTGGCATCTCGCCGCTCGCCCCATGCGCCGCTTTCCCGCTTCCAACGAACCCGCGCTGCCCGCCACCGGGCCGCGCAACGACTGGCAGACGATCGTTTCGCTACTGCCTTACCTCACGGCCTACAAATGGCGCGTGGCGTTCGCGCTCACCTGCCTGATCGGCGCGAAGGTGGCCAACCTCGGCGTGCCGATCGTGATGAAGCACATCGTCGACGGTCTCGCCTCGGTGCGTCATCTCACGGCGCTCGGGCGTGCGGAGCACGCACCCGGCATCGTGCTCGCGGGCGGCATCGGACTGCTCGTGGTGGCGTACGCCATCGTGCGTCTGTCGACGTCGCTGTTCACCGAACTGCGCGAAATCCTCTTTTCGAAGGTGACCGAGAGCGCCGTGCGCCAGCTCGCGCTCAAGGTGTTCCGCCATCTGCATGCACTCTCGCTGCGCTTTCACCTCGAGCGGCAGACGGGCGGCATGTCGCGCGACATCGAGCGCGGCACGCGCGGCATCACGCAGCTCATTTCCTACTCGCTCTACAGCATCCTGCCGACGCTCGTGGAAGTGGGCCTCGTGCTCGGCTTCTTCGTGGTGAAGTACGAGGCGTACTACGCGATCGTCACGCTCATCGCGCTCGTCGCGTACATCGTGTTCACGGTGAAGGTAACCGAGTGGCGCACGCATTTTCGCCGCACGATGAACGAGCTCGATTCGCGCGCCAATGCACGCGCGATCGATTCGCTCATCAACTACGAGACCGTGAAGTACTTCGGCAACGAAGAGTGGGAGACGAAGCGTTACGACGAAAACCTGCACCGCTACCGCCAGGCCGCGATCAAGTCGCAGCACTCGCTTTCGGCGCTCAACTTCGGACAGCAGGCGATCATCGGCACCGGGCTCGTGTTCATCCTCTGGCGCGCCACCCAGGGCGTGATGGCGGGGCGGCTCACGCTCGGCGACCTCGTGCTCATCAATACCTTCATGCTGCAGCTCTACATTCCGCTGAATTTTCTCGGCGTGGTGTATCGGGAGCTCAAGCAAAGCCTCACCGACATGGACCGCATGTTCACGCTGCTCACCGTCGAGCGCGAAGTGGCCGACGTGCCTGGCGCGCAAGCGCTTGCGGTGCGCGGCGGCGAGGTGCGCTTTTCTCACGTGAACTTCGCGTATGAACCGTCGCGCCAGATTCTGCACGACCTGAGCTTCACGATTGCTGCGGGCACGACGACGGCCGTGGTGGGGCATAGCGGCTCGGGCAAGTCCACGCTCGCTCGGCTCCTGTTCCGCTTCTACGATCTCGACCGCTCCGATCCCGGCAAAAGCGGCGGTGCGATTACGATCGACGGCCAGGATATCCGCGACGTCACGCAGGATTCGTTGCGCGCGTCGATCGGCATCGTGCCGCAGGACACGGTGCTGTTCAACGACTCGATCTACTACAACATCGCCTATGGACGGCCCACGGCAAGCCGCGAGGAAGTAATCGCCGCGGCGCGCGCGGCGCACATTCACGCGTTCATCGAGAGCCTGCCCAAGGGCTACGACACGTCCGTGGGCGAGCGCGGCCTCAAGCTTTCGGGCGGTGAGAAGCAGCGCGTGGCGATCGCGCGCACGCTGCTCAAGAATCCGCCGATCCTGCTGTTCGACGAGGCGACGTCAGCGCTCGATTCGCGCTCGGAGCGCGCCATCCAGCACGAGCTCGACCAGATCGCGCGCGAGCGCACCACACTCGTGATCGCGCACCGGCTGTCGACCGTCGTGCACGCGCAGCAGATCATCGTGATGGATCATGGGCGCATCGTCGAGCGCGGCACGCATGCGCAATTGCTGCAAGCGGGCGGACACTATGCGCAGATGTGGGCGCTTCAGCAGCAGAAGGCGGGTGAAGCGCCCCAGTCGCAGTCACAGTCCCAGGCACAACAGGGGCAGGTGGAGTTGCCGGCGGCGGGAGGAAACTGACGAAGCGCGCCGCGCCGGCGTTGGCGCGGCGCTTTGCGTTGCCGGTCTCAGCCGTGGTGCGCGCTCGTCGAATCTCGCAGCGCGGCGTCGAGCGCCTCGAGCTGCGCGGGCGTGCCGACGTTTTCCCAGACGCCTTCGTATAGCTCGGCGCTCACGCGTCCTTGCGCGATCGCCTCGCGATAGTACGGCGTGAGCGCGCGCTTCGTGCCGGGCGCGAGATCGCGGAACATACGCGTGTCATAGAGGCCGATATTGCCGAACGTGAAGCGCGGCGCGCCGTCGAGCGCGAGCCGGCCGTCGGCGCCCAGCGCGAAGTCGCCCTTCGGGTGGAACGGCGGATTCGGCACCATCACGAGATGCATGCCCGGCTGTTCTTGCGCCGCAAGCGCTTGCGCGTGCGTGTTCAGGCGCGCGAAATCGTAGGCGCTGTAGACGTCGCCGCTCACCGCGAGGAACACCTCGGGCGCGCCCGTCGACTCGATGAGCGGCAGCGCCTGGGCAATGCCGCCCGCCGTTTCGAGCGCGTCGTGCTCGGGCGAATAGTGGAGCGTGACGCCGAAGCGCGCGCCGTCGCCGAGCGCGGCTTCGATCTGCGCGCCAAGCCATGCGTGATTGATGACGATGCGCGTGTAGCCCGCCGCGGCGAGCCGCTCGATCTGCCACACGACGAGCGGTTTGCCGCCCACGGCGAGGAGCGGCTTCGGGCAGGTGTCGGTGAGCGGACGCATGCGTTCGCCGCGTCCGGCGGCGAAGATCATGGCGGTGCGGCCGTGGCTCGCCCTGGCCGGCGTGTGATTCGATTGGGTCATGACGGCCCGTTTCAGAAGGTGTAAGCGACTTCGACGGCGCTGCCCTGCAGCTCGTCGATGAGCCGTGCGAACGGCGCGAGCGGGCGGTAGCGGTGCGCGACCTTGCTCGCGTAGGCGAGAAAGCGCGGCAGGTCGGCCATGTAATGCGGTTTGGCGTCGCGATAGTTGATGCGGCAGAACAGGCCAAGCACCTTGATGTGGCGCTGCAGGCCCATCCACTCGAGCTGGCGGTAGAACTCGCCGAAGTCGGCATCGACGGGCAGTCCCGCCTTCTTGGCGCGCTCCCAGTAGTGCGCGAAGCAGTCGAGCTCGAACGCCTCGTCCCAGCTCAGGAACGCGTCGCGCAGCAGCGAGACGACGTCGTACGTGATCGGGCCGTACACGGCGTCCTGGAAGTCGAGCACGCCGGGGTTCGGCGTGGCGATCATCAGGTTGCGGGGCATGAAGTCGCGCAGCATGAAGCTTTGCGGCTGCGCGCGGGCGCTCGCCACGAGCAGGGCGAAGGTGCGATCGAGCACGCCGCGCGTGGCTTCGTCGACCTTGCGGCCCAGATGGCGCTCCAGATACCACTCGGGCATCAGCTCCATCTCGCGGCGCATGAAGGCTTCGTCGAAGTCCGGCAGCACGCCCGGCCGCGAGCTGAGCTGCCAGCGGATCAGCGCGTCGATGGCGTCGCGCATCAGCTCGCGCGAACGCGTGCCGGGGCCGGCTTCCTGCAGCGCATTCAGGTAGGGCGCGGTGCCGAGATCGGTCACGAGCATGAGGCCCGCGTCGAAATCGGCTTCGAGCACGCGCGGCACGTGCACGCCGGCCGCCTCGAGCAACTGCGCGATCTGGGCGAATTCGCGGCTCTTTTCGGGCGGCGGGGCGTCGACGGCGATCAGCGACGCGCCGTGCGCGCCCGCGCTCGCGAGGCGGAAATAGCGCCGAAAGCTCGCGTCGGCCGAGGCCGGGGCGAGCGTCGCGAGGTCGAGGGCGTACTGGCCGGCGTGGCTGCCGAGCCAGGCGGCGAGCAGGTCGCGGCGATTGTCGGTCGGAGCGGCGCCAGGGGAAGCGGCGGGAGAATGCGCGGCAGAAAAGGTCATGAAAGCCAGAGGCAAAATCAGTGGATCAACGTCTTGCCATATAATACCCCACGACTTTTTTGACGCGACTCGCGCCAAAGCCCGCATGACGGTTCGCTCGCCGCATTCATCGTCGCTCCAGGGGGGCGATGAATTGTAATTATTTGTTTGCAGCCCGGCCTCGATCCGGTTCATCGGGAGGCGGGTGCCCAGGCGGGCCACCATCATGGAGAGGGCAGGCGGCCCGGGCCGATTCGCCAAAACCATACATGCCGCCCAGACAGTTTTTCCAGACGATCTCCCCTAGTGACGACGGCGTGCCGGGCAAGCGGCGGCTCATCGCGGCACTCCTGGCCGTACCGGGTCTGGTGCCCGCGCTCGCGCACGCCCAGCTCTCGGGCGCGGCCGCGCAGCCCGAGCAGCTCGACGGCCCGTGGAGCCTGCGGCTCGCGCCGCAACTCGAGGACCACCCCAATGCGTCGGGCCAGCACCCGGCAACGTTCGTGCTCGGCGATTCGACGACCGGCACGGTGGATACCGACCTCGCCGTGAAAGGGGCGGGGGAGTTGCGTCAGGGTTCGAACGTGGTGAAGGGCGATGCCCTGCATTACGACCAGGACACGGACATGGCCAATGCCTACGGCAATGTCACGGTCGTGCAGAACGGCACGACGTTCTCGGGGCCCGAGGCGCATTTGAAGGTCGAGGCGAACGAGGGCTTCATGCCCGCGCCGAAGTACCATTTCACGCTCACGGGCGGCTCGGGCAGCGCCGCGCGCGCCGACCTGCTGGACAGCGAGCGCTCGGTGCTCACGACCGGCACCTACACCGCGTGCCACTGCTCGACCAATCCGGCGTGGTACATCAAGGGCAGCGAGTTCGATTTCGACACCGGCAGCGACGAAGGTGTCGCGCACAACGCCGTGCTGTTCTTCCAGGACGTGCCGATCTTCGCGAGCCCGTGGCTGTCGTTCCCGCTTTCGGGTGACCGCCGCAGCGGCCTGTTGCCGCCGACGTTCTCGGTCAGCTCGACGAACGGCTACGAAATCTCGCTGCCGTACTACTTCAACATCGCGCCGAACCGCGACTTCACGTTCACGCCCGAGATCATCTCGAAGCGGGGCGTGTTCCTGCAGGGCAACTACCGGTATCTCTCGACGAATTACTCGGGTTCGATCACCGGAACGTTCCTGCCGGACGACGCGATCACGAAGACGAACCGCTACGCGCTGTTCATCCAGCACAACCAGAACTTCGGCAACGGCTTCGGCGGTTACGTCTACTACAACAAGGTCTCGGACAACACCTATCCGTCGGACCTGTCGTCGCCGGCCAACCAGTTTCTGAACGGCACGCAGACGCTGTACCAGCAGGAAGCCGGCCTCACGTACAACAACGGGCCGTGGTCCGTGCTGGGCCGCTACCAGCACTGGCAGACGGTCGAGTCGTCGACGCCGCCGTATGGCCGCGAGCCGCAGTTGAACGTGAAGTACGCGAAGTACAACGTCGGCGGCTTCGACTACGGCATGGAAGCCGACTACTCGCGCTTCCGCATCACGGAAGACAATGCGACCGAAGGCGACCGCGTCGTCTTCAATCCGTACGTGTCGTACTCCTTGATGGGGCCGGGTTACTTCGTCACGCCGAAGGTTCAGTGGCACTTCGCGTCGTACAACCTGAGCAACATCGGCCCGGCGGGCACGACCTTCGGCTCGCCTGTGGGCACGCCGAAGAGCTTCACCGAATCGATCCCGACCTTCAGCTTCGACACGGGCCTCGTGTTCGACCGCTCGGTCCATCTGTTCGGTCAGGACTACATCCAGACGCTGGAACCGCGCCTGTACTACGTGTACACGCCGTATCGCAACCAGCAGTTCGCGCCCCTGTTCGATACCGCCGAGTCGGACTTCGGCCTCGCGGAAATCTTCACGCCGAACACCTTCGTCGGCAACGACCGCATTGCCGATGCGAACCGCCTGACTGCCGCGCTCACCACGCGCTTCATCGACCCGGCTTCGGGCGACGAACGCGCGCGCTTCGTGATCGCGCAGCAGTACTACTTCCAGGATCAGCGCGTCACGCTCAACTCGGGCGAAAGCACGAGTCAGGCGACGCATTCGGACCTGATTGCGGGCGCTGCACTGAAAATCGGGGCCGGTTTCGCTTCGGAAACGGCGTTCCAATATAATGCCGACAGCAACCAGCTCACCAAGGCGAGCATCGGTTTCGGGTACAGCCCGGGAACGAGCCGCGTGCTGAACGTGGCTTACCGCTACACGCGCGCGAACACGACGCTCGACTTCCAGCCGATCAATCAGGTCCTGATCTCGGCTCAATGGCCGTTCTCGCACCGGGTGTACGCCGTAGGCCGCTTCAACTACGATCTGAACGGCCATCGGATCGTCGACGGCCTGGTCGGCATGCAGTACGACGCCGACTGCTGGGTGCTCGGGGTCGGCCTGCAGCGTTACGCGAACGGGCTCAATACGTCGGGCACGCCGAATTCGTCAACGCGGTTTCTCGCGCAGCTTACGCTCAAGGGACTGTCGAACGTCGACAACGGGCTGGTGGCGGCGTTCCGCACGGCAGTGCCGGGGTACACGCAGCTGCCGGCTCAGTCGCCGCCGGACTCGCGCTTCACTGATTATCAATAACGCGTGATCCGGAGCGCATTGCTTGCGCCTCGGGGCAACGCGGTGTCGGTTGCATAGAGACGGGCGAAGCGTGCCCGCCAACATTGGAGTATCTGTGGGAATCATGAAAAAGCTTCGCCTGGCAGCGTACGCTGCGAGTCTCTTCGCCGTTGCAGGCGTGTTGCCGGCCGCGCCGGCGCAAGCTCAAGGTCTCCCGGCCGGCAACGGCCAGACGGTCGATACGATCGCCGCAGTCGTCAATGACGGCGTGATCACGCAGCGCGAGCTCGACAGCCGCGCCGAAATGATCGCTCACCGGCTGCAGCAGCAAAACGCGCCGGTTCCGCCCGATGAGCAGTTGCGCGCGCAGGTACTCAACCAGATGGTGCTCGAGCGCATTCAGCTGCAGAAGGCCAAGGAAGACGGCATCACCGTAGACGACGCCGCCGTGCAACGCACGCTGGAGCGCCTCGCCCAGGCCAACGGCATGGATCTCGCGACCTATCGCGCGCGCATCGAGGCGGCTGGGGTGCCCTGGACCACGTTCCAACGCGACGCGCGCACGGAGCTCACGCTCTCGAAGCTGCGCGAGAAGGAAGTGGACAGCAAGGTCACGGTGACGGACGCCGAAGTCGCGAACTACATCGCGAGCCAGCGCGGACCGAACGCGGGCCAGTCGAACGACCTGCATTTCCAGCACATCTTCATCAAGGCGCCGCTGAACGCTTCGGAAACCGACATCGAAGCGGCGCAGGCGAAGGCCAATGCGCTGCTCAAGGAAGCCCAGTCGGGTAGCAAGTTCGAGAGCCTCGCGAAGTCGAACTCGCAGGCGAGCGACGCGGGCAAGGGCGGCGACATGGGCTTCCTGCCGCAGTCGAAGCTGCCGCCCGAATTCGTGACCGCCGCTGCCACGCTGCGTCCGGGCGAGGTGAACCCCTCGGTGATCCGCACCAACGACGGCTTCGAGATCGTGCGCCTCGTCGAGCGCCGCCAGGGCCAGGGCACGGCCGCCGACGCGCCCAAGCTCGTGCAAACGCACGTGCGCCACATCCTGCTGCGCGTGGGCGACGGCATGTCCGAGCCCCAGGCGCGCCAGAAGCTGCTCGAGATCCGCCAGGAAATCGCAGCGGGCGGCGACTTCGCCAAGTTCGCGCGCACCTATTCGCAGGACGGCTCGGCTTCGCAGGGCGGCGACCTCGGCTGGATCAGCCCGGGTGAAACCGTGCCTGAATTCGAGCGCGCCATGAATACGCTGCAGGACGGCCAGCTGAGCGAGCCGGTGCGCACCGAGTACGGCTACCACCTGATCCAGGTGCTGGGCCGCCGCGACGCCGAAGGCTCGATCGCGCAGCAAATGGAACTCGCGCGCCAGGCCATCGGCCAGCGCAAGGCGGAGCAGGCCTACGCCGACTGGCTGCGTCAGCTGCGCGACAGTGCCTACGTCGATTACAAGATCGCGGGCATGACGCCGCCGCACAACTAAGCGTCACCAGGGGATCGAGCCATGAACGCCTCCGCATCGTCGCCGCCGGCTCCGCGGAGGGCGGGGCCGATCCGCATTGCCATCACCACGGGTGAGCCGGCCGGCGTCGGCCCCGAGCTGACCGCCGCCGCACTGGCGGGTGCCTCGGCACACTGGCCCGACGCGCAGTTCATCGTGCTCGGCGACAGTGCGCTGCTCGAAGCGCGCGCGCAGGCCGCGAGCGTCGACTGGGCCGCCGTGCTGGCGAACCAGCCCGTGCAGGTCGAGCATGTGGCGCTGGCTACGCCCGCGAAGCCAGGCAAACTCGACGCCGCCAACGGTCGCTATGTGCTGGCGCTGCTCGACCGTGCCATCGACGGCGCACTGGCAGGCGAATTCGACGCCATCGTCACTGCGCCGCTGCAAAAGAGCACGATCAACGACGCCGGCGTGCCCTTCACCGGCCACACCGAATACCTCGCCGAACGCACGCACACGCCGCGCGTGGTCATGATGCTGGCGGGCACCGGCGCTCGCCCGCTGCGCGTGGCGCTCGCCACGACGCATTTGCCGCTCAAGGACGTGTCGGCGGCGCTCACGGTCGAGGGGCTCGTCGAAACCCTGAGCATCATCGACCATGACCTGCGCCATCATTTCGGCGTGCCCCTGCCGCGCATCCTCGTGACCGGCCTCAACCCGCATGCGGGCGAGAACGGCTACCTGGGGCGCGAGGAAATCGACACGATTTCGCCGGCACTGGCCGCCGCCGCCGCGCAAGGCATCGACGCGCGCGGCCCGTACCCCGCCGACACGCTGTTCCAGCCGCGCTACCTCAAGGACGCCGACTGTGTGCTGGCGATGTTCCACGACCAGGGCCTGCCGGTCCTGAAATACGCGACGTTCGGCGAAGGCATCAACGTCACGCTCGGCTTGCCGATCGTGCGCACCTCGGTCGATCATGGCACCGCGCTCGACCTCGCCGGCACTGGCCGCGCGGACGCGGGCAGCCTGATCGCCGCCCTCGACACCGCCGTTTCGATGGCGCGCCACCGGCGCGCCATCTGATTGATTCCAGAGAAGATGTCCAACAGCAGCAGACAGCACCAGGGCCACTTCGCGCGCAAGCGCTTCGGCCAGAACTTCCTCGTCGATACGGGCGTGATCGATTCGATCGTCGACGTCATCCGCCCGCAGCGCGGTGAGCGCATGGTCGAGATCGGGCCGGGTCTCGGCGCGCTCACCGAGCCGCTCATCGAACGGCTCGCCACGCCCGAATCGCCGCTGCACGCGGTCGAGCTGGACCGCGACCTGATCGCGCGCCTCACGAAGAAGTTCGGCCCGCTGCTCGAACTCCACGCGGGCGACGCGCTCGCGTTCGACTTCGGCTCGCTCGCGGCGCCGGGCGAGAAGCCCTCGCTGCGCATCGTCGGCAACCTGCCGTACAACATTTCGAGCCCGCTGCTGTTTCACCTCACCACGTTCGCCGAGCGCGTGATCGACCAGCACTTCATGCTGCAGAACGAAGTGGTCGAGCGCATGGTGGCGGAGCCGGGCAGCAAGGCGTTCGGCCGTCTCACGGTGATGCTCCAGTACCGCTATGTGATCGACAAGCTGATCGACGTGCCGCCCGAATCGTTCCAGCCGCCGCCCAAGGTGGATTCGGCGATCGTGCGCATGATTCCCTACGCGCCGCACGAACTGCCGAAGGTCAACGACGCCGTGCTCGGCGAACTCGTGACGGCCGCCTTCTCGCAGCGCCGCAAGATGCTGCGCAATACGCTCGGCGATTACCGCGAGCGCCTCGACTTCGACGCGCTGGGCTTCGATCTGGCGCGCCGCGCCGAGGAAGTGCCCGTCGAGGAGTATGTGAGCCTCGCGCAGGCGCTGGAAGCGGCTGGCGGCGCGTGATATGCGCGTGGCACGCCGCCGCCTTGCCGGTGCACTAAGCGTCGTCGCTCAGGCAGCCTCGGCGCGCTGCGCCTCGTAGGCCTTGAGCTGGCTGTAGACGACGCGCAGCACCGAAAGCTCGGCCGACGCCTGCTGCGCCGCGCCGCCGCGCTGGATGAGGTCGCCGAGCACGTGATCGGCCTCGATGCGCGAACCGTTCTGCACGTCGCGCAACATCGAGGCGGTGAGCGACGATCCCTTGGCGAACAGCATCGCGCGCGAGCGCTCGAGGAAGCTGTCGCGCACGGCATGGCCGTGTGCGGCTGCGATCGCGCGGCATTCGGCGAAGAGTCGCTCGATGATCGTGGCGCCGTCGGGCGTGGCGAGAATCACCCCAATGGGCGCGCGGAAAAGGCACGTGCTGCCCGCGAGCGACGCGAGGAACACCCACTTCTCCCACATCTCCTGAAGGATGTGATCGCTCGCCTTCACGTGAAAGCCGGCATTGCCGAACTGATCCGCCACGGCTTGCACGCGCGTCGAGACGCCGCCGCCGAGTTCGCCGAACGTGATGGCCTGCACGTCGTTCAGATGGACGATTTCGCGCTTGTCGTTGAGCGTGGACGCGATCAGGCAGACACCGCCCAGCACCGCCTGCGTACCGAAGCGCGCCTGCAGGACTTCGAGATGATGCATGCCGTTGAGCAGCGGCAGGATCAACGTGTTGGGACCGACGGCCGCGGCGAACGAATCGATGGCATTGTCGAGGTCGTAGGCCTTGCAGCTCAGCAGGACGAGATCGAACGGCTGGCCGCCTTGTGATTCGAGCGCTTCGCGCGTGACGGTCTTGACGTCGCGCAGCGTGAGATCGCCCGCCGGACTGCGGATGACGAGGCCCGCTTCGCGCAGTTGCGCGGCGCGCGCCTCGCGTACCAGAAACGTCACGTCACGTCCCGCAGCGGCGAGCCGGCCGCCGAAATAGCCGCCCGTCGCACCCGCACCGACTACCAGAATTCGCATGTCTACTCCTCGGTTCTCACGTTCATTGCTCGCACGCTGTGCTTGCGCCTGGCTGGGGAAATTGCCGCGGCAATTTCGCGATGGCGTCCATGCTAGAGCAAATCGGCGTATCTTGCCGGCGCCGGCAGGGCTGGCCCGTTTTTGGTACAGTCCGTTTTTTGACGACGGCAAAACGGAGTACACCATGCGCCTGCTGCACACGATGATCCGGGTCGGCGACCTCGATCGCTCGATCAAGTTCTATACCGAACTGCTCGGCATGAAACTGCTGCGCCGCGAAGACTACCCCGATGGCAAGTTCACGCTGGCCTTCGTCGGGTACACGGACGAGCGCGACGGCACCGTGATCGAACTGACGCATAACTGGGATACGGCTTCGTACGATCCTGGGTCGGGCTTCGGCCATCTGGCGGTCGAGGTGGAAGATGCCTACGCCGCCTGCGCGAAGATCAAGGAACAGGGCGGGACGGTGGTGCGCGAAGCCGGCCCGATGAAGCACGGGAGCACGGTGATCGCGTTCGTGACCGATCCGGACGGATACAAGATCGAGTTCATTCAGCGCAAGAAGTAAGGACGTTGGTAGTACAGGCTGGCAATCCAGCCTGTTTCTTCGGTGAATTGTTTCGAACTGCGAATGAACTAAAATTCGACTTCAATTCGCGAACGTGCAACGGGGATATCACATCCCCGGCACCATCTCCGGCGGATGCTGCTTAAGCTGCTTCCTCGCCTCGCGAAACTCCGGAAAAATCGACTCGACCGTCTGCCAGAACCTTGGACTATGGTTCATCTCGCGCAAATGCGCGAGCTCATGCGCCACCACATAGTCCACGACGGAGAGCGGAAAATGAATCAGCCGCCAGTTCAGGCGAATTCTCCCTTCGCTTGAACAGCTGCCCCATCGCGTCGCTGCCGAAGAAAGCGCGTAAGACCGAAACGAGACGCCGAGCTTCTCGGCATACACCTCGAGCCGCTCGCCAAAAATCCGCGTCGCTTCGCCCTGCAGCCACCCCGTCACGCGGTCTTTGATCTGCTGCGCGTCGGCATGCGGCGGCAGCGGCAACGCAAGCACGCGCGTCTCCTGATCGAACGCGAGCAAGGAAGCCCCGAGCTTCACCGTTATCGGCTTGCCAAGATAAGGCAGCTCGGCCCCATCGCTCCATTCCACGCGCGGCAAGGCGCGCTGCTCCGTGCGCGTCTGCCATTCGGCGAGCTTGGCGAAGATCCACCGCTGCTTCTCGGCGATAGCGGTCTCGATATCGGCGATCGCGACCCACCTGGGCGCCGTGATGCTGAGCCCGGTGCCGTCGATCACGAACCCGATCGATTTGCGCGACGAGCGCTTGAGCCGGTAATGCAGCGTACGCGCGCCAAGCGCGACAGAACGCAGCCGCGTGCCATCGGGTGCAAGCGGTGCCTTGCCGGGCTTTTCAGGCGAGGGCGGAGTCCCGCGCTGCGGTGTGAGGGAGGGAGAGGATGCATCGGGCGCCACGACAGGCGCCGGTTCAGCAAAGAGCGGCAAGTCGAGTTGCCGGTTGTCGAGTGCCGCGGTTGGGCGCGGCGCGGGGGACTTCTGCATCGTCAGGCCTGGTGCGGATGGGCGTGCGCGGCGTGAACGTATGCCGTTCGCGGGGCGTTTGCGCGGAGCTTCTGGCGCAGTGTTGCGCGGCGCGCCCAGCCGTGCAGCGAGCAGCGCCCACATCCGCGCCACCACGCTTCGCGCGGCGTGAGCGAGCCCGCTCTGTGCCTCAAATCCGTGCCGCCTTCGCCGCTGCGCCATCCGTTCCGCGATAAGCCTCAGGATCGATCCGCCGCATTTCCGTTTCGATCCACGTTTGCACGCGCGTGTTCACTTCGTCGGGCGTGAGTCCGGTCGTCTCGATCGGCTTGCCGATCGACACCGTGACTATACCCGGATATTTGATGAACGAGTTTCGGGGCCAGACGTGGCCCGCGTTGTGCGCGATCGGCACCACGGGCGCGCCCGTTTCGATGGCGAAGCGCGGGCCGCCGGTCTTGTACTTGCCTGTCTTGCCCACCGGGATGCGCGTGCCTTCGGGGAACATGATCACCCAAGCGCCTTCGGCCATGCGCTGCTTGCCCTGGCGGATCACCGAGGTGAATGCGTTCTTGCCTTCCTTGCGGTTGATGTGAACCATCTTCAGCATGCCCAGCGCCCAGCCGAAGAACGGCACGAACAGCAGCTCGCGCTTGAACACGTAGCACATGGGCCGCGGCATGAGCGCGGGGAACGCCAGCGTCTCCCATGCGGACTGGTGCTTCGAAAGCAGCACGGCCGGCCCGTCGGGCAGGTTCTCCATGCCCTCGATGCGGTAGCGAATGCCACAGAGGTGGCGCGCAACGAACAGCGTGGAGCGGCACCAGCCCACGGCCATCCAGTAGCGCCGCGTCGCGTTCAAGAATGGGAACGCGATAAAGCACGCCGTGGCGTACGGCATCGTGTAGACGATGAAATAGATGAACAGCAGCAGGGAGCGGAGAAAGCGCATCGGTCGAGCCGGTTTAATGTTCGCGTAAGCCGCCTGCGCCTCTACGCAGTGACGTTCGCGAGAAAGTCGAGCGCGAAAGCGCGCAGGTCGTCGTGGATCAGCGTGCCTTCGGGCAGGCCGCCGGCGGCGAGCGTCTTTTCGCCCTTGCCCGAACGCACGAGGTGCGTGCGAAAGCCGAGCGCCGCGCCTGCCTGCAGGTCACGCAGCGAGTCGCCCACCACCGGGGTACCGGCCGGATCGATCTCGAAGCGTTCCGCAATCATCTTGAGCAGGCCCGGTTGCGGCTTGCGGCACTCGCAGTGGTCCTGCGCCGTGTGCGGGCAGAAGAACACGGCGTCGATGCGGCCGCCCACGGCTGCCGCCTGGCGGTGCATCTTCGCGTGCATGGCGTTGAGCGCGGCCATGTCGAACAGTCCGCGCCCGATGCCCGACTGGTTCGACGCCACCGCGACGCGATAGCCCGCCTGGTTCAGGCGTGCGATCGCTTCGAGGCTGCCGGGTATCGCGACCCATTCGTCCGGCGACTTGATGAACGCGTCGGAGTCGACGTTGATCACGCCGTCGCGGTCGAGGATCACGAGTTTTCTGGTGGTGCTGGTCGGCATGGCGTTTCGCTCAGTTCCCCTTGTTTCCGCTTGTTTCCGCTTCTTTGCGCTTATGCAGCGAGTCGCGAGATGTCCGCGACGCTGTTCATCTGGCGATGCAGCGCCTTGAGCAGCGCGAGACGGTTCGCACGCAGCGCCGGGTCTTCGGCGTTGACCATCACGTCGTTGAAGAACGTGTCCACGGTTTCGCGCAGCGCCGCGAGCGCGGTGAGCGCGCCCGTGTACTCGCGTGCGGCGAGTTGCGTTTCCACGCGCGGCGCGACCTGTTCGAGCTGCGCGAAGAGCGCCTTCTCGGCGGATTCGACGAAAAGGGCGATCTGCACGTCGGCGTCTTGCGCACCCTCGGACTTCTTGAGGATGTTCGAGATGCGCTTGTTGGCTGCCGCGAGCGAGGCCGCTTCCGCGAGCGCCGCGAATTCGCGCACTGCGTCCAGACGCGAGACGATGTCGTCGAAGCGCGTGGGGTTCAGTGCGAGTACCGCGTCCACTTCGGTGGCCGCGAAGCCGCGTTCGCGCAGCATGCCGCGCAGGCGGTCCATGCAGAACTCGTAGATGGCCTGGGTCGACTCCGTCACGGCCTCGATGCCGGCAAATTGCGCGGAGGCGGCGCGCAGCAGCTCGACGAGGTCGAGCGGCAGCTGCTTCTCGACGAGAATGCGCAGCACGCCCAGCGCGTGACGGCGCAGCGCGAACGGATCCTTTTCGCCCGTGGGCGCGAGGCCGATGCCCCAGATCCCGACGAGCGTTTCCAGCTTGTCCGCGAGCGCGACGATCGTGCCCGTCACGGTGGCGGGCAGGGCGTCGCCGGAGAAGCGCGGCTGGTAGTGCTCGGAGCACGCAATTGCCACGTCTTCGGGCTCGCCGTCGTGGCGCGCGTAGTAGGTGCCCATGGTGCCTTGCAGCTCGGGGAATTCGCCCACCATGTCGGTCAGCAGGTCGGCCTTCGCGAGGCGCGCGCCGCGTTCCGCGAGCGCGATATCGGCGCTGCACATCAGGGCGATTCGACCGGCGAGCGCTTCGAGGCGCTCCACGCGTTGCAGCTGCGAGCCGAGCTTGTTGTGATACACCACATTCGCGAGCAGCGGCACACGGTCGGCCAGCGGCTTCTTCTTGTCCTGCTCGAAGAAGAACTTCGCGTCGGCCAGACGCGGGCGCACCACGCGCTCGTTGCCCTCGACGATCTCGTCGGGCGTTTGTGTCGCGATGTTCGAGACGATCAGGAAGCGCGAGCGCAGCCGGCCCTGGTCGTCGGTGAGCGCGAAGTACTTCTGGTTCGTCTGCATCGTGAGGATCAGGCATTCCTGCGGCACTTGCAGGAATTCGTCCTCGAACTTGCATGCGTACACGACCGGCCATTCGACGAGCGAATTCACTTCGTCGAGCAGCGACTCGGGCATGACGACCTTGTCGCTGCCAGCCTGTTCGATCAGTTGCGCGCGGATCGACTCGCGGCGGTCGGCGTAGCTCGCGATCACGAAGCCCTTGTGCTGGAGCGTGTGCGCGTACTCGTCGGCGTGCTGGATGGCGATCAGGCCTTCGCAGAGGAAGCGGTGGCCGCGCGTGGTGTCGTCGGCGTCGACGCCGAATGCCGTGACCGGCACGATCTGGTCGCCGTGCAGCACCGTGAGGCGATGTACCGGACGCACGAACTGCACGTTGCTGCCGTCCGGGCGCTGGTAGGTCATGACCTTCGGGATCGGCAGCTTGCCGAGCGCTTCGTCGAGCACGGCTTGCAGGCCGTCGGCGAGCGTGGCGCCCGGCGCCGAGTAGCGCAGGAAGAACGCTTCGTTCTTGCCGTCGCTCGCGCGTTCGAGGTCGCTCACGGGGAAATCGGGGAAGCCGAGCGCCGCGAGCTTCTTCGCGAGCGGCGCAGTGGGCTGGCCGTTGGCGTCGAGGGCGACCGAAACGGGCAGCACTTTTTCGCGCACCTGCTTTTCGGGCGCGACGCTGCGCACGTTCCTGATCGCGACGGCGAGGCGGCGCGGCGTCGCGTAACGTTCGAACGAGAGATCGCCTTCGATCAGGTCGCGCGCGGCGAGGCGCTGCGCGATGCCTTCGGCGAACGCGTCGCCCAGGCGCGCGAGGGCCTTCGGCGGCAGTTCCTCGGTCAGCAGTTCGACGAGGAGAGTGGCGTGATGAGCTTGCGTCATTGTTCTTGAGATCCGGTCATGCCTCGTCGAACTTGCGTTCGACCTTCAGCGGCGGCGCCCAGGCGGGCATCGCGGCGTCCTGTTCGTCGGTGGTCAGGCCTGGCACGCCGTGCACGGGGTTGCCGAGCATCGGGAAGCCGAGCTTCTCGCGCGACTCGTAGTACGACTGCGCCACGCTGCGCGACAGCGCGCGAATGCGGCCGATGTACGCTGCGCGCTCCGTCACGGAGATCGCGCCGCGCGCGTCGAGCAGGTTGAACGTGTGGCCGGCCTTGAGCACGAGTTCGTACGCGGGCAGCGCGAGCTGTAGATCGATCATGCGCTTCGCTTCGCTTTCGTACGCGTTGAAGAACGTGAACAGCAGGTCGACGTTCGCGTGCTCGAAGTTGTAGGTCGATTGCTCGACTTCGTTCTGGTGGTAGACGTCGCCATAGGTGAGGCGGCGCATTTCCGGGCCGTTCGGGCCCGGCTCTTCCCACTCGGTCCAGACGAGGTCGTAGACGTTCTCGACCTTCTGCAGATACATCGCGAGACGCTCGAGACCGTAGGTGATTTCGCCGAGCACCGGCTTGCAGTCGATGCCGCCCACCTGCTGGAAGTAGGTGAACTGCGTGACTTCCATGCCGTTGAGCCACACTTCCCAGCCGAGGCCCCAGGCGCCGAGCGTGGGATTCTCCCAGTCGTCTTCGACGAAGCGCACGTCGTTCTGCTTCAGGTCGAAGCCGAGCGCCTCGAGCGAGCCGAGGTACAGGTCGAGAATGTTCTCCGGCGCGGGCTTGAGCACCACCTGGTACTGGTAGTAGTGCTGCAGACGGTTCGGGTTCTCGCCGTAGCGGCCGTCCTTCGGGCGGCGCGAGGGCTGCACATAGGCCGCGCGCCACGGCTCGGGGCCGATTGCGCGCAGGAAGGTGTGGACGTGCGAGGTGCCGGCGCCGACTTCCATGTCGATCGGCTGGAGCAGTGCGCAGCCCTGCTTGTCCCAGTAAGACTGGAGCGTCAGGATGATTTGCTGAAACGTGAGCATGTGTGCCTGCAGTGTCTTTCGGGCTTTCGGGGGCGGAATGCGGCGGCCGGAGCCAGGCGAGCGCGCCGGCGGGGCGGCGATGCTGCGCTTTGCCCCTTCCCCTTGCGTGGCCCGGGCCGGGAGGCGGCCAGGTGCTAAAACGTTGAATTTTACCGGATTGCCGGAGCCTTGAGACCTGGACGGGGTTCGGGCGGCCGGCAGCGGCGTGGTTGCGTCTTCAGCGCGAGGTTTCGTGTGCTTTGCGCGGCTTATTTTCCGTTGGTCGGCTTGCGTTCCTTCGCGCTCTTGAAAGCCGGTCCGAACGCAAAGCCGAGCGCCAGCAGCAGCAACGAAATGGCGATCACCGTGTTGTTGCCGCTCGTCACGTAAGGCGTGAAGCCGCTCGTGCCTTCAACCTTCACGTCGAGCGAACCGACCGTGAACGTCGGCAGGCGTGCGATCACGCGGCCTTTTGCGTCGATGGCGGCGGTGGCGCCCGTGTTGGTCGCGCGCAGCATCGGACGGCCGGTTTCGAGCGAACGCATGCGCGCGATCTGCAGGTGCTGGTCGAGCGCGATGGTGTCGCCGAACCACGCCAGGTTCGTCGAATTGATCAGGATGCCCGGCGAGGTCGGGCTCTCGCGCACGGTGCGCGCGATCTCCTCGCCGAAGATGTCCTCGTAGCAGATGTTCACGGCCACGAGCTCACCGTGCACATGGAAGGGCGGCTGCACGGGCGCCCCGCGCGCGAAGTCGCCGAGCGGGATGTTCATGAGATTGACGAACCAGCGGAAGCCCCAGGGCACGAATTCGCCGAAGGGCACGAGGTGATGTTTGTCGTAGCGATAGAGGCCGTTCTGGCCCGGCGTGATGCCGAAGAGGCTGTTGGTGTAGTCGATCACGCGCCCGTCGGACGTGATCGTGCCGCCCACGGCGCCGAACAGGATGGCCGTGTTGGTGCCGTCGGCGAAGGCGCGAACATCGCGTCCGAACTTCTGGGGAATTTCCTGCACGAGCACCGGCACCGCGGTTTCGGGCGTGACGACGAGATCGGCGGCCTTTTCGGTAATCAACTTCTGGAATTCGTTGAGGGCGTCGATCGTGCCCTGCTCGGAGAACTTCATGTCCTGCTTGACGTTGCCTTGCAGCAGCCGCACGTTGAGCGGCGTGCCGGAGGGTTGCGTCCACGAAACGAGCGAGAGCAGCAGGCCGGCGGCGATCACGGCGAGTGCAAGCAGCGCCGGCGTCGCCACCGCGCCGCGCCGGGGCGACGTGCCGCCTTGGCCTTTTACGTCGCTCGCACGCAAAACCGCCTGAGCGATGAGCGCCGCGACGAGCGCGAGCACCCAGCCCACGCCAAACACGCCCACGATCGGCGCAAAACCGGCGAGTGGACCGTCCACTTGCGCGTAGCCGCTGGAAAGCCAGGGAAAACCGGTGAACACATAGCCGCGCGCCCATTCGCCGAGCGCCCACGCACTCGCGAATGCAAAGGCGCCGTGCCAGGTGGGCGAGAACGGCAACTCGCCGCTGCGGCCGTTCTTCGCATGCCCCGCGCAAAACGACCAGACGAGCGAGGCGAGCGCCGGATACAGACCGAGGTAAAGCGAGAACAGCACGAGCGCGGCACCCGCGAGCACCGCGGGCATGCCGCCGTAGAAGTGCATGCTCACGTAGAGCCACCACACGCCGCTCACGAAGTTGCCGAAGCCGAACGCCCAGCCCGTGAAGAGCGCGCTCTTCCAGCCGGTGGTGCGCGTGAGCCAGAAGTAGAACAGCGCAAAGATCGCAATGGCGAGCCAGCCGCCGTGCGGCGTGGGCGCGAACGACAGCGTGTTGAGCGCGCCCAGCGCGGCGGCGGCGAGATAGTGCCAGAAGGGCAGCGCGCGGCGCGCGGCGCCGTTGGTGGTTTCGCTCGCTCGCGTCTCGGTGTGCGTGCGGGTATCGATCGGTTCGGCCATGCGGTGCGTGGAATGCGATGGAAAGCGCGCTGAAAAGCGCGAGCGCGGATTGCGCGACGAGCGCAACGATAGCACTTTCGTGCGACGGTACCGGGATGGTCTCCAGGGGACGGATCGGAGCGTAGGCGCGGCTGAAGCAAAAACGCCAGCCCCGAGGCTGGCGTCGTCTAAGCGTAGGCCGCGCGCTCGCGCTTGCTCAGGTGCCCGGCGGCTGCAGCGCGGCTTCGCGCTGTCCTGCCATTGGGTCGCGCCGCACCAGCAGCATGTGAACCTGACGTGCGTCGGCGCGCAGCACCTCGAAGATCAGGTCGTCGATGCGCACCTTCTCCCCGCGATGCGGCACGTGCCCGAAGTGATTCGTGACGAAGCCGCCGATCGTATCGACTTCTTCATCCGGGTAATGGGTGCCGAACGCCTCGTTGAACTGCCCGATTTCGGTGAGCGCGCGCACGCGGAACCGCCCGTCGGGCGAGGCGATGATGTTGCCGCTTTCCTCGTCGAAGTCGTACTCGTCCTCGATGTCGCCCACGATCTGCTCCAGCACGTCCTCGATCGTGATGAGACCGGCCACGCCGCCGTATTCGTCCACGACGATGGCGATGTGATTGCGGTTCTGGCGAAAGTCGTGCAGCAGCACGTTCAGGCGCTTGGACTCGGGGATGAACACGGCCGGGCGCAGCATGCCGCGCACGTCGAATTCCTCTTCGGCGTAATAGCGCAGCAGGTCTTTCGCGAGCAGCACGCCGATCACGTTGTCGCGGTTGCCGTCGTACACGGGGTAGCGCGAGTGCGCTTTCTCCAGCACGTACGGAATGAATTCGTCAGGACTGTCGGCGATGTTGATCGCGTCCATCTGGGCGCGCGGGATCATGATGTCGCGCGCGCAAAGCTCGGACACCTGGAACACGCCTTCGATCATCGAAAGCGAATCGGCGTCGATCAGGTTGCGCGCGTGCGCGTCCTGGAGGATTTCGAGAAGCTCGCTGCGAGAGTCGGGCTCGGGCGAGATGAAGTCGGTCAGCCGCTCGAGGAGCGAGCGCTTTTCCTGCGGTTTGTCGGTCTGGCGTCGACTGGGATAAGAGTCGTTCATGGTGGTGCGCCCTTTGCCGCTGGGGGCAGGGCGCGCTGTTGCGGAGGGTTAAGGATACAACATGCCTGTGGCGCGACCGTGTAATGCCACACATTGGACACACACCGGCAGATCCATCCTAACGCAGATGCGGCGTGGCCGCCCGGTGGACGAAAAAGCGGCGCGCCGTGACGTCACCCGTGACGCCGACCTCAAGCGCAGCGCGCGAGCAGCCGCTCCAGGGCGCGGTCGCGCATGCCGCTCTCGCGCAGCGCATCGACGGTGCGGCGCACGTAGTCGAGTGTTGTGCCATAGCGCCCCGACGCGCAGCCGAACACGGTGCGCACCGTGGCTTCGGAAAGCTTGCCGGTGTAAGTCGCCACATCACGGCGCATGACGAAGGCGAGCGCGTCGACGCGGCGGCCGTCTGCGAGCACACAGGGCAGCCAGGCGGGGCGGTACGAGCCCATCGGCATCTCGCGGCGCCAGAGCGCTTCGAGGTGCGGCATCACGCCCTCGGCGGCGAGGCGGAACGCGACGCCCGCGCACGAGCCGCCGCGGTCGAGCGCGAGGACGAGGCCGGGCTGCTCGGGCGTGCCGCGGTTCACGCGCGACCACAGGTACAGCCCGCGATGGTAGCCGTGCACGCGCGAACGCACGTTCTCGACGGTGGGCAGCCCTGGGTTCCAGATCAGCGAGCCATAGCCGAACAGCCAGATGTCGCTCGCGCCGTCCCAGCCTTGCGCCTTTAGCGTGCAGTCGAGCGAGGCGCTCAACTCGTCTTCGCTCAGGAGCCGCGACTCGCCGAGCGCCGGCGGGTAGCCGGGGCAGGGCACGCTCGCATCGCCCGCCTCGGGCAGTGCTGAGGGTTCGGCGAAATCGGGCGTGCGTTTGTCGTTCATGGCGGGGGCTTACTTGTACGGATCAGGAAAGCCTAGCGAGTTGAGCACCTCGGTCTCGATGCCTTCCATCTCTTCGGCTTCGGTCTCGTCTTCGTGATCGTAACCCTGCGCGTGCAGCGCGCCATGCACGAGCAGATGCGCGTAGTGCGCGGCGAGCGGCTTGCCCTGCTCGGCGGCTTCCTTTTCCACCACGGGGCAGCACAGGATCAGATCGCCCGTGACCGGGTCGTCCTCGCTCTGCGCGTACGCGAAGGTGAGCACGTTGGTCGCGTAGTCCTTGCCGCGATAGGTGCGGTTCAGCGTGCGGCCTTCCTCGGCGTCGACGAAGCGCACGGCCAGTTCCGCGTCCGCGAAGAGCGCGGCCTTGAGCCACGCCGCCACGGTGGCGCGCGGCAGCGCGGCCTTGTGCTCGGGGAACGCCTTCGCGGCGGGGAACTGCACGGTCAGTTTGAGTTTTGGTGCGCGGGGCATGGGGCTCGAGCTATGAAGCGACGCAGGCGGCGGCGTTAGCGCGCGTCGCCAACGCCTTCGTCCTTTTTCGAATGCGCGTCATACGCCTCGACGATACGCGCGACGAGCGGATGGCGCACGACGTCCGCACTCGTGAAGTGCGTGACGGCGATGCCGCGCACGTCCTTGAGCACATGCTGCGCTTCGATCAGGCCGCTCTTGTGGCCGCGCGGCAAGTCGATCTGCGTGGTGTCGCCGGTCACGACCGCCTTCGAGCCGAAGCCGATACGCGTGAGGAACATCTTCATCTGCTCGGGCGTGGTGTTCTGCGCCTCGTCGAGAATGATGAACGCGTGATTGAGCGTGCGCCCGCGCATGTAGGCGAGCGGCGCGATTTCGATCATCTGGCGCTCGAACATCTTCGCGGTCTTGTCGAAGCCGAGCAGATCGTAAAGCGCGTCGTAGAGCGGACGCAGATACGGATCGACCTTCTGCGACAGATCGCCGGGCAGGAAGCCGAGACGCTCGCCCGCCTCCACGGCCGGACGCGTGAGCACGATGCGCTTGACCTGGTCGCGCTCGAGCGCGTCCACGGCGCAGGCCACGGCGAGATAGGTCTTGCCGGTGCCCGCGGGCCCGATGCCGAACGTCACGTCGTGCGAGATGATCTGCTTCAGATACTCGCGCTGCGCAGGCGTGCGGCCGCGCAGGTCGGCACGGCGCGTGTAGAGCTTCGGGCCCAGTTCCTCGACGTCGACGCCTTCGCTCGCGGGCTCGTCGAACGGATGATCGGGGTCGCCGCGAAAACGCGGGTCGATCTCGGAAGCGTCGTTGCCGCCGCTATTGCCGCCATTCACATTGCCGCGCATGCCGCCGCTGCCGTTGCCACGCGGATCGTTCGCCGAGTTGCTGCCGAAGTTCGCAGGGTGCCGGGCTTCGACGAGCGCGAGCTGAATGTCGTCGACGGAGAGCGGATCGCGCGCCTGGTTGTAGAAGTTTTCGAGCGCCGCGAGCGCCAGCTTGGCGCCACGCCCGCGAATCGTGATGCGATGGCCGCGCCGCGCGAGCGTCACATCGAGCGCTTGCTCGATCTGCCGCAGGTTTTCGTCGAGCGGGCCGCAGAGGTTGGCGAGCCGCGCGTTGTCGTCGCGCGGCGCGGTGAATTCCAGATGCTGCTGATTGGGCTTCAAGGTGTCTCTGAACTCCTGAATTCCTGGCTGGGTGCGCCGAGCCGATTAGTGCGCGAGCGTCGAAGCGTCTTCGTGCGCGAGCACGAGTTCGCCGCGCAGCGAGTGGGGGTAGGCGTGGTTGATCTTCACGTCGATCATCTGGCCGATCAGGCGCGCGTGCGAAGCGAGCGGCGCCGGGAAGTTCACCACACGGTTGTTCTGCGTGCGGCCCGAGAGTTCGCTCGGGTCCTTGCGCGAAGGGCCTTCCACGAGAATGCGTTCGACATTGCCGACCATCGACTGGCTGATGCGCGCCACGTTCTCTTCGATCGTGGCCTGCAGGTGCTGCAGGCGCTTGAGCTTCACCTCGCGCGGCGTGTCGTCTTCGAGATTCGCGGCGGGCGTGCCCGGGCGCGGGCTGTAGATGAACGAGAAACTCGTGTCGTAGCTCATCTCCTCGACGAGCGCCATCATCTTCTGGAAGTCCTCTTCGGTCTCGCCGGGGAAGCCGACGATGAAGTCCGTGGAGAGCGACAGGTCCGGGCGGATCGCGCGCAGCTTGCGGATGATCGACTTGTACTCGAGCACGGTGTAGCCGCGCTTCATCGCCATGAGCACGCGGTCCGAGCCGTGCTGAACCGGCAGATGCAGGTGGCTCACGAGCTTGGGCACCTTCGCGTAGGTGTCGATCAGGCGCTGCGTGAATTCCTTCGGGTGCGAAGTCGTGTAGCGGATGCGCTCGATGCCGGGGATTTCGGCGACGTATTCGATGAGCGTCGCGAAGTCGGCGACGTCGTGCGCGCCATTCGTGAGCGCGCCACGATAGGCGTTGACGTTCTGGCCGAGCAGCGTAACTTCACGCACGCCCTGGTCGGCGAGGCCCGCGATTTCGGTGAGCACGTCGTCGAGCGGGCGCGAGACTTCCTCGCCGCGCGTGTAGGGCACGACGCAGTAGCTGCAGTATTTCGAGCAGCCTTCCATGATCGAGACGAACGCGCTCGGGCCTTCCACGCGCGCGGGCGGCAGATGGTCGAACTTCTCGATTTCGGGGAAGCTGATGTCCACCTGCGCGCGGCCCGAGGCGCGGCGCGCGTCGATCATCTGCGGCAGGCGGTGCAGCGTTTGCGGGCCGAACACGAGGTCCACATACGGCGCGCGCGCGACGATCGCCGCGCCTTCCTGGCTCGCCACACAGCCGCCTACGCCGATCAGCAGGTTCGGGTTCGCTTCCTTGAGCTCGCGCACGCGGCCCAGGTCGGAGAAGACCTTCTCCTGCGCCTTTTCGCGCACCGAGCAGGTATTGAAGAGGATGACGTCCGCATCTTCGGGGGTGTCGGTCTTCACGAGACCTTCGGCGGCGCCGAGTACGTCGACCATCTTGTCGGAGTCGTACTCGTTCATCTGGCAGCCAAAGGTCTTTACATAAACTTTCTTGGTCATCGGGTTTCGCCGTTCGCAGTGGTTGACCTGGGGGCGTCGTCCGCTTGATGCACGCGCGTGATGCACGGTCTGCACGTCAGGACTACGGTGTTTTATGAGGGCCGAATCGGGATGCGAGGAGACCGGCTATGAGGCCGGCGTTGGCATCCTGCTTCTGGCAATGCGTTGGGGACGATCCGCGTTGCTTTTCACTTCTTTTTCGCTTTTTTGCCGGCACCGCCGCATTGGCCAATATTTGCAATATGGGTCAACGCGTATGCGGCTGCGGATCGCTTTCTGCGCAATCCAACATTATATCCGTTTGCGTCTGCGGCTTTGCGTCGCTTCGGCCGGATCCGTGCAGGGGACGAGCGCCTCCAGTTCGCCCGAAGTCTGCGCGAAACGCTCGGTGAGGAAATCGAGCAGCGCCCGCACGCGCGGCGCGAGAAAGCGGTTGCGGTGATAGAGCGCGTGCAGCGGCGCGTCGGGGTAGCGCCACTCGGGCATCACGGTCTTGAGCCGCCCGGCGCGCAGATCGTCCGCGACGTCCCAGATCGACTTCACCGCGAGGCCGTAGCCGCACAGCGCCCACTGGCGCGCCACTTCGCCATCCGTCGATTCGAGCGCGGCGTCGAGCGGCACCGTATAGGTTTGCGTTTCCGTCTGCGATCCGCTGCCGCGCGTGAAGCGCCATTCGTTTACCGGCCCCGCCGCCGAGCCGATCACGATGCAGTCGAAACGGGCCAGATCGTTCGGCTCCCGCGGTTCGCCGCAGCGCGCGAGGTACTCGGGCGAGGCGCACAGCACACGGCGGTTCGGCGCGAGCCAGCGCGCCACGAGCGAGCTGTCCTGCGGCGTGCCGAAGCGGATCGCGAGATCGATGTCTTCGAGCACGAGATTCGAGAGCGAGTCGGTCAGCATCAGCGCGAAACGCACGTCGGGATAAAGAGCGCGGAACTCGTCGAGCCAGGTCATCAGCAGATTGCGGCCAAAATCCGAGGTCGCCGATATGCGCACCTTGCCGCGCACCGCCTTCTGGCCCTCCTGCAAGGCCGCTTTGGCGTCGTCGAGCGAGCGCAGCGCGTGCTCGCTGCAGGTGAGATAGACGCGGCCTTCGTCGGTGAGGCGCAGCTGGCGGGTGGTGCGGTCGAACAGACGCGCACGCAGCTCTGCTTCGAGCCGCGCGAGCCGGGCACTGGCCGCCGCGGGCGTGAGGCCGAGCTTGCGGCCCGCCGCGGAAAGGCTGCCGAGGCGTGCCGCCTCAACGAACAAGCGCACGTCGCCGAGGTTGTCCATCGCGATTATTAGAAATGAATTGAAAATGATTCAAATGCTACGCCAATTATCAAATTCGAGTGTAGCCGCGACAATGCGCGTGTTTTCAGGACAACGGCCTCGGCTCGCACGCCATGCAACTCGATCACGTCACCCTCGTCACGCCCGACCTCGAAGGCACATGCCGCTTCTTTCGCGACATCGTCGGCCTCGAAGACGGCACCCGTCCGCCGTTTCGCGTGGGCGGCCACTGGCTCTACGCGAACGGCCGCCCGGTCATCCATCTGGTCGAGGCAACCGAGCCCGCCCGGTTGTCAGGCGGATCGTCTGCGCTCGTGGCGCCGCGCATCGACCACGTGGCGTTTCGCGTGGCCCCCGGTGTTGAATGGCGCGCACTCGTCGAACGGCTGGCCGCGCGCCGCGTGCCGTACCAGCTGGCGGAGGTGCCCGCGAGCGAGGAAGTGCAGTTGTTCGTTGCGCTCGCGCCCGGTGTCGTCGTCGAGTTCGTGACGTCGCTGGCGGCTGGCGCGGCGGCTTGATGGCCACTCGACGCCACTGAAGCCCATTTGAATCCAGGCTGATTATCGGAGATTTCGATGCCTATCCCCTTGCTCGCACTGGCCATCAGCGCCTTTGCCATCGGCACCACCGAGTTCCTCATCATGGGCCTGTTGCCCGATGTCGCGCGCGATCTGCACGTGACGATTCCCGCCGCGGGCCTGCTCGTGACCGGCTATGCGCTCGGCGTGGCGGCCGGCGCGCCGCTGCTCGCCGCGCTGACGAGCCGCATGCCGCGCAAGCTCGCGCTGCAACTGCTGATGGGCGTGTTCATCGTCGGCAACGTGATGTGCGCGGTCGCGTCGAACTATTCGCTCTTGATGGTCGCGCGCGTCGTCGCGTCGTTCGCGCACGGCTCGTTCTTCGGCATCGGCGCCGTGGTGGCCGCCTCGCTCGTGCCGCAGGAAAAGCGCGCGAGCGCCATCGCGCTGATGTTCACGGGGCTCACACTCGCCACCGTGCTGGGCGTGCCGTTCGGCACCGCCATTGGCCAGCAGTTCGGCTGGCGCGTGGCGTTCTGGATCGTGAGCGGTTTTGGCGTGATTTCGCTCGCCGGCGTGACGGCTCTGGTGCCCAACCATCACGACAGCGGCCCGGCCGGGCTCGGCCACGAAGTGCGCGTGCTGCGCGACCCGCAGGTGTGGCTCGCCCTCGGCATGACGGTGCTCGGCTTTGGCGGCGTGTTCGTCGTGTTCACGTATATCGCGCCGATTCTCGAACAGGTGGGCGGTTTCTCGCCGCGCGGCGTGACGCTGATGCTCGTGCTGTTCGGCGTGGGCCTGACGCTTGGCAACACACTGGGCGGCAAGCTTGCGGACCGCGCGCTGATGCCTTCGCTCATGGGCATTCTCGTGGTGCTCGCCGTGGTCATGGCCATCTTCACGAAGACGAGCCACGCCATGTGGCCGGCCGCGATCACCGTCTTCGTGTGGGGCATCGCCGCGTTCGCGACCGTGCCGCCGTTGCAGATGCGCGTGGTCGCGAAGGCCGCGGCGGCGCCGAATCTCGCCTCGACGCTGAACATCGGCGCGTTCAACGTGGGTAACGCGATGGGCGCGTGGATGGGCGGGCTCGCCATTGCACACGGCGTGGCGCTCGATTCGCTGCCGTGGGTGGCTGCGGCCGTCTCGGTGGCGGCGCTCGTGCTCACATGGGCGGCGGCGCGGCTCGATACGCGTGCCGTAACGCTGCGCGACGCGCACGTGGCGGCGCGGCAGAATACGTGAACGCCTGACGAGGGCAAGGCGCAAGGCCGTGCAGATGGCAATGCGCCTTATGCGCAGGGCGCGAAAGCAATCCACGATTTGCGCTCTGCAATGCTGATAACAGTGTGAAGATAACTTCGTTGGGCGCGGCAAATCGCGATGCTAGTCTTGCCTCCATTCATGCTCTTGCGCCGCAATGACGCGGCGCTGCCTGGAGGCAGCCATGCATTCACCCCTCGCGCTCGTACGCGATGCACAACCCGATATTGCGCACACCGAAGGATCTTACGAGACGCTTGAACATCTCGTGGGCGTCAACCTCGCCCGGCTACGCGCCGAACGCCAGCTTTCGCTCGATGCGCTCGCACGCGCCTCCGGTGTCTCGCGCGCGATGCTCGCTCAAGTCGAGTCGGCGCGCAGCGTGCCTTCGATCAAGGTGCTGTGCAAGGTGGCGGCGGCGCTCAAGGTCTCGGTTTCGGCGTTCCTGCGGCGGCATGCCGTGAACGGTTTCGAGCATTTGCCCGCCGAGCGGGCATCGCGCCTCGTTTCCGCCGACGGCCGTTATTCGGCGCGCGCGCTCTATCCGGAAGGCGAACCCGCCGCCGCCGAATTCCACGAACTGCGCATCGCGCCGCTGCATACCGAGTCCGGCGTGCGCCGCCCGCCCGGCACGACGGTGAACCTCGTGGTGAGCGAGGGCACGCTCGAAGTGAGCGTGCACGATCGGCGCCAGCTGCTCGCCACCGGCGACGCGATCGTCTTCGACGCCGACCAGCCGCACAGCCTGCGCAACCCGGGCGACACCGAGGCGCGCGTGTTTCGCGTGACGCTCAACGCCGAGACGCCGCCGCGCTGGGACGTGCCGGCCGGGACGGCGCAGCCGGCATGAGCCGCGTCGCGCCTTCGAGAACATCGTCTAGTCGCAAGTTTTCGCGCTGCACAGTTGCGCAGCCTGTTGTATCCTTTGCCCGCCGGTTAAGTCAGGTAACAAGCCGGTAATCAGTGCGTCTTCAGGGCGGGGTGAAATTCCCCACCGGCGGTATGCCGGCCGCGCCGCAAGGCAAGGTCGACGAGCCCGCGAGCGCCTGCGCGAGCTTCAGTGTGTCGTGCGCAGGGTCAGCAGATCTGGTGCGAAGCCAGAGCCGACGGTCATAGTCCGGATGAAAGAAGATGTGCAGATGGTCATGTTTGCCCATCCGCCGCGGCGTTTCGGCCGGTGCGTGTGCGTCTCCGTTTTCGAGGCGCGCCACGTCACTGCCGAATCACGCGTGCCGGGGATTCCTGCCTGTTTGCAATGCCCTGAAACGTTTTTCGCCTAACTCTCGCGAGGAGCGTTTCACATGTCCCTTACTGCCAGTACCCCTCTCGCTTCATCCCAGGGCGCGCCGCTCGACGCCGCCGCCGATCTCCCGTTCATCGATTCCGAGCCGGTGCCGCCGCGCATTGCCGCCGCGTTGCAAGCCATGCGCGAAGGCCGCCCGGTCGTCCTGCAGGACGACCACGACCGCGAGGATGAGGCCGACCTGATCGTCGCCGCCGAACGCCTCACGCCCGAAACGATGGCGCTCTTCATCCGCGAATGCAGCGGCATCGTATGCCTGTGTCTCTCAGACGAAAAAGTGCGCGCGCTCGAACTGCCGCCGATGGTGGCCCACAACGAGAGCCGCAACCGTACCGCGTTCACGGTCTCGATCGAAGCGCGTGACGGGGTGAGCACGGGCGTGTCGGCCGCCGACCGCGTGACGACGATCCGCGCCGCGATCGCCCCGGACGCCAAGCCTGCCGATATCGTGCGCCCCGGCCACGTGTTCCCGCTGCGCGCGCAGAGGGGCGGCGTGCTGGCGCGCCGCGGCCATACTGAAGGTACCGTCGATCTGGCGGTGCTCGCGGGCCTCGCGCCCGCCGGCGTGCTGTGCGAGCTGATGAACCCGGATGGCACGATGGCGCGCGGCAAGCAGGTCGACGACTTCGCCAGGCTGCACAATCTGCCGGTGCTTTCGATTGCCGAGCTGGTGGCGTTTCGCGAGTCGCTCGCCGTGGCGCGCGAGCGCTGCGCCGAGCCGGCCTGAGGCGCGCAGTCTTACGACTGCACGTCGCCGAATTCGCCGCGCACGCCGGCCTCGACGAGCGCCGGCAGTTCTTCCATGTGGGCCATGATGCGCGTGATGCCCATCTCGCGCAGCACGTCGGCGTAGCCCGAAGGAATGTGGCTCGCGCCCACGAACGCAATCGTCTTCATGCCTGCCGCGCGCGCGGCGTTCAAACCCGAAATGCTGTCTTCGACGACGATGCAGCGCGCCGGCTCCACGCCGAGCTGCTTCGCCGCATGCAGGTACACGTCCGGATAAGGCTTGGGCCGCGCAACCTGCTCGGCGCTGAAGATGCGCTCGCCGAAGATCGTGTCGAGGCCGGCGCGCCGCACCGAAGCGTGCACGCGCGTGAGCCGGCTGTTCGAGACGACGGCGGCAGGCAGCGTCACCCGGCGCAAGGCGTCCCGCACGCCGTTGATCGGGCTCACCGATTCGGCAATGGCGGCTTCGCAACGATGTTCGATGGTCTCGAGAAAGTCCTCGGGCATCGTGAGGTCGAAGCGCGCGGCGACGTCGGCGAGAAAGCGCGAGGTCTGCTGGCCGAACGCCGCATTCACGGCGGCGTGAAAATCGATGCCGGGAAAGGTGCTGCTGAGCGTATCGAACAGAACGCGGTCGGCGATGACTTCGCTGTCGACGAGCACGCCGTCACAGTCGCAGATGAGATGGTCGATCATGCGTGAAACGAGAGGCCGGGCAGCGCGCGGCCAGCGGTCGGCGGCCGTGCATGCGCCTGAGCCAGGCAGGGGACAAGGTGGAAACCCCAATCATACGTGCTTTTGCTTTTTGAAAGCAGCGCACACGCGGCCTGGGATGCTCAGCCGGCGTCTGCTGCGTTTGCCTCGCGGGTGTCGGCCCACGCCTTTGCTGCGCCAATCGCGCGCTGCCAGCCGGCGAGGCACCTTGCCGCCTCGTCGCGCTGCAACGAGGGCGTGAAGCGGCGCTCGAGGCTCCAGTGCCGCTGGAGTTCGTCGATATCGCGCCAGAACCCCACCGCGAGCCCGGCCAGATATCCCGCGCCCAGCGCGGTGCTTTCGCTGGAGCTCGGCCGCAACACATCCACGCCCAGCAGATCGGCCTGGAACTGCATGAGCAGATCGTTCGCGCTGGCGCCGCCATCCACGCGCAGCTCGTTCACGCGCATACCGGAGTCGGCCTCCATGGCGGCGAGCACGTCGAACGACTGATAGGCAATCGAATCGAGCGCCGCGCGTGCGATATGCGCCGCGGTCGTGCCGCGCGTGAGCCCGAACAGCGTGCCGCGCGCATGCGCGTTCCAGTGCGGCGCGCCGAGGCCGGCGAACGCGGGCACGAGGTACACGCCGTCGCTGTGCGGCACGCTGGCCGCGAGCGGTTCGATTTCCGCTGCACTGCGAATGATGCCGAGTCCGTCGCGCAGCCATTGCACCACCGCGCCCGCGATAAAGATGCTGCCCTCAAGCGCGTATTGCGTTTGCCCGAGCGCTTGCCACGCGATGGTCGTGACGAGGTTGTGGCTCGATTCGACAGGCTGCGCGCCGGTATTCATCACGAGAAAACAGCCGGTGCCGTAGGTGTTCTTCACCATGCCGGGGCGCATGCACATTTGCCCGAAGAGCGCCGCATGCTGGTCGCCGGCCACGCCGGCAAGCGGGATTTCGGCCGCGAAAAGCGACGCCGCCGTGCGCGCATAGACCTCCGACGACGAACGCACCTCCGGCAGCATGCTGCGCGGAATCTCGAAGAGCGCGAGCAGGTCGTCGTCCCAGCGCAGCGTGTGGATGTCGAAGAGCATGGTGCGCGCGGCATTGGTGACGTCGGTGGCGTGCAGCGCGCCGCGCGTGAAGTGCCACAGCAGCCAGCTGTCCACGGTGCCGAACGCGAGACGGCCTGCGCGCGCCTTATCGCGCGCGCCCTCGACATGATCGAGAATCCAGCGGATTTTCGTGGCCGAAAAGTACGCGTCGATCGGCAGGCCGGTTTTCGTGCGCACCGTCGGCTCGAGGCCGCGCGCTTTCAGCTCGTCGCAATAGCCGGCCGTGCGGCGGTCCTGCCAGACGATCGCGTTGTACACGGGCTGACCTGTTGCCCGGTCCCATACGAGGGTCGTTTCGCGCTGGTTCGTGATGCCGATGCCCGCAATCGCGGCGGCCCCGACGCCCGCGCGCGTGAGCGCTTGCGCCGCGACGCCTGCCTGGCTCGACCAGATGTCGCGCGGGTCATGTTCGACCCATCCGGGTCGCGGGTAGCGTTGCGCGAACTCCTTCTGGGCGAGCGCGACGATTGCACCGCTGCGCTCGAGCAGCAAGGCGCGCGAACTCGTCGTGCCCTGGTCCAGCGCGAGGATGTACGACTCGGCGTGCGACTGAGGCATCGTGCAGTCTCCCTGGAGGGTGTGCGGGGTACGCGCGTCGACCGGCGCGCAACGAGGCGCGTGCCATCGGTCCCAGCATAGCCCGAAAGCGATTTGCGCTCGATTCGGCGCAACGGAACGGTCAGGGTGTCGCTCGCACGGCGCGGTGCGACAATAATCGAGTCGGGATGCAGTCGTTCCAACCAGTCGAAAACGATAACGAGGCAATCATGCGTGCAATTGCAATGATCGGTGCAGCCGTGCTGCTCACGGGGTGCGTGGGCGCGCCGCCGGGCCCGGAAGGCGGGGGGCGCGCGCCGTCGCTCGCCGCTTTGCAGCAGATGTGCGGCGGCCAGGCGGTCGATTTCGGTGCCTATGCGCCGGGCGTCTACGCGGCCATTTTCGACGCGTGGGTCGCCAATCGCCGCGGCAGGCTGCCCCAGGACCAGTTTTGCGGTTTCCAGGCTCAGCTCGCGCAGCAATACACCACGCTCGGCAAGAGCGGCAACGGCGAGGCGCGGGGTGAGTGGGTGAACTTCCTCAACGCACAGCGCGCCCAGGCGCTGAGCTGGCGCTCGGCGGTCGACCCCACGTTGAGAGCCGGGTAGGCGAATAGGCGAAGGGTGCCGCGGCAGGGTGCGCGCATTCGCGCGTGCAAGCAGTGCAAACAGGCATGCGCAAAAAAATGGTCACGCGGGCATGAAGCGCGCGGGTCCGCGTGACCATGCACTGCAGGCGCGTACGTCTACTGCCGTGCGCCTGCATCGGGGACGTGCCCGACAAGCCGGGCTCGCGGACGACCCATGCGTCCGCGCAAATCGATAAAGGGCAATGGAGCCTGTGGCTGCGCGGGTACTCGGCCCGCGGGATCAGGCTACGAACACCGTTTGATGGCGCGCAACGCAGAGTCGCCGATTTCGGTTAGTCGCCATTGCTGAAGGCCGGATGCAAGGCGCTCCAGTTGGACGAGCTGTCGTTCGAGCAAGGCGTCCAGTTCTTCTCGCTCCATGTCGAGCTGGTTGGGGGCGTCCTGCACTAGCAGCAGGGTGGCGAATTCATGCGGACTCAGCATCGTTCTCTCCGTGTTGCCGCATCAGAGGTCGCCGGTTGCGGCCCGCAGGGCGGCGCAGCGACAGGAATGCGGTGGTATGAGCGAAAGCCTGCGACCGGGCAGATCGACTGGCTGGAGGGACCGGCCATCAGGCCCGCCTATGCGCGGCCCAAACGGCATCCAGCCCGGGATCTACCTCGGGGAACTGGAGTGTAGTCAACGCCGCTGCGTTGTACAAACCACGCCCCGAAAATTTTCCCTTTGACATTCGAGCCCGCACGCAGCGGTGCTGCGAGCCGCCTGGATTCGCGAAATCACTTGAAGTTCGTGCCGCAGCGCGGCACGCAGCGAGCGAATGCGCTTCGATACGCTACGCATCAAACGCACGGTATGCCCGTGGGTATTGCGTTTGCGCGTCGGTTAGTGATCGTCACATGACGTAACGCGAAGAGGTCGTCAATTTCCGGAACTGCGGGAACTGGGCCCGGTCTGTGCTTTGTGACTGCAGCTGCGCGAAAGTACAGCTAAGATGGAAATAGGGATGGCTGGTAACGTTCACTGCACGTGACTGGCGCAGTTCGCCGGGCCTCCGGCCGGACGCCGCGCGTCGTGAGCGTAAAACGCCGCTTCGGGAGTAGGACACAATGCGTAACGACAATGAGCCTCGCCATGTGATGCCCTGGCGCATCGAAGACATCGATCTCACACGTATCGACCGTCAACGCGCCGCAGCCAACGAAGATCTGCTGCTGCTCCTCGCCGCCTCTTCGTTCATTGAAAGCGGCTCCGACCTCTACACGAGCAACCTGAACGTGTTCTTCAAAGGCGACCCCGAGGTCTCCGAGTGGCTCGTTCGCGAATGGGAGCCCGAAGAGCTTCAGCACGGACGCGCGCTGAAGACGTACATCCAGTACGTGTGGCCCGAGTTCGACTGGGACGCGGCGTTTCAGACCTTCATCGAAGAGTATTCGAAGACCTGTTCGTTCGAGGAGTTCGAGAAAACGCGCGCGCTCGAAATGGTCGCGCGCTGCGTGGTCGAAACCGGCACCGCCACGCTCTATCGCGCGATCGGCGAGTATTCGGATGAGCCCGTGCTCAAGGAAATCACCGACAACATCCGCAGCGACGAAGTGCGCCACTACAAGCACTTTTTCCGCTATTTCAAGAAGTACAACCAGATAGAAGGGCACGGGCGTCTCGCCGTGCTCGGCGCGCTCATGCGCCGCGTAATGGAGATCAAGAACGAGGATTCCGAGATCGCGCTGCGTCATGTCTACGCGGGCCGCTATCCCGAGCGCGTGCGCGACGAGGCCTATAGCCGCGAACTGACCGCGCGCGTGAACAGGCTGGTACGCCACAATCTGTCCGCCGACATGTGCGTGAAGATGCTGCTCAAGCCGCTCAACCTGCCCGCGAAGATCCGGCCCGGCGTGCACTATCCGCTCGCGAAGATCACGCAACACGTGTTCTTCCGCTAGGACATCGGCGCACGAAAACAAAAAGCCCGCTGCTGGAGCGGGCTTTTTCGTTTCTGGACGCGAAGATCAGCGATCGCGCTGGCCGTTGTCGTCGCGGCGCGAATTGCCGCCTGGGCGGCCGCCGAGCAGCGCGCCCGGGTTGCCTTGCGGCTTGCGTTGTTGCGGGCGGCCCAGTGCGCTCTCGTGCGAAACGCCGCGCTGGTTTTCGCGACGCGTATGCTCGCCGCGCGCGCCTTGTGCGCCGTGATTCGCGCCTTGCTGTTTCACGGGCTTGGCGGTGCGCACGCCGCCGTTCGAGGCCGGCTTGGCCGGGCGCTGACCGCCGTTGCCGCCACCGTTGGTTGCTGCCTGTGCGCGGGTGCCGTCGCGGCCGCCTTCGCGCTTGCCTTCGCGGTTGCCTTCGCGGTTGCCTTCGCGGCCACCTTCGCGAGTACCGCCGCGCGATTCACGCGATTCACGCGGTTCACGCGCCTGCGCGGGGCGTCCGCCGTTCGCAGCATTGGCGCCAGACGCACCGCGGCCCTGGCCCTGGCCTTGCCCCTGGCGCGGCGAGCGCCCTTGGGGCTGGCTGCGGCGCTGGATCGGCTCCGGCTTCGCGTTCGGGTCTGGCTCGAAGCCCGCAATGACCTCCTGGGGCACCGCGCGCTTGATGAGCTTCTCGATGTCCTTGAGCAACTGATGCTCGTCCACGCAGACGAGCGACACGGCTTCACCCGTCGCGCCCGCGCGGCCGGTGCGGCCGATGCGGTGCACGTAGTCCTCGGGCACGTTCGGCAGATCGTAGTTGACGACGTGCGGAAGCTGGTCGATATCGATCCCGCGCGCGGCGATGTCGGTCGCGACGAGCACCTGGAGCGTGCCGTCCTTGAACTCGCTCAAAGCGCGCGTGCGCGCCGACTGGCTCTTGTTGCCGTGAATCGCGAGCGCGCTGATGCCGTCCTTCGTGAGCTGCTCGGCGAGGCGATTCGCGCCGTGCTTGGTGCGCGTGAACACGAGCACCTGAAACCAGTTGTGCTGGCGGATCAGGTGCGTGAGCAGATCGCGCTTGCGGTCGCGGTCGACGGGATAGATCTTCTGCGCAACGGTTTCGGCCGTGGTGTTGCGGCGCGCGACTTCGATCAGTGCGGGCGAGTCGAGCAGGCTGTCGGCGAGCGCCTTGATCTCATCGGCGAAGGTGGCCGAGAAGAGCAGGTTCTGGCGCTTGGGCGGGAGCTTCGCGAGCACGCGCTTGATGTCGTGGATGAAGCCCATGTCGAGCATGCGGTCGGCTTCGTCGAGCACGAGAATCTCGAGCTGCGACAGATCGATCGTCTTTTGCTGCATGTGATCGAGCAGGCGACCCGGCGTCGCGACCACGATATCCACGCCGCGCCTGAGCGCGTCGATTTGCGGATTGATGCCCACGCCGCCGAACATCACCGTGGACTTGAGCTTCAGATACTTGCCGTAGGCGCGCACGCTCTCTTCGACCTGCGCGGCGAGCTCACGCGTGGGCGTGAGGATCAGTGCACGCACCACGCGCTTGCCGTTCGCTGCCGGCGGCATGTCCGTGAGGCGTTGCAGGATCGGCAACGTGAAGCCGGCGGTCTTGCCGGTGCCGGTTTGCGCGCCGGCGAGCAGGTCGCCGCCGCCGAGCACGGCGGGAATCGCTTGCGCCTGGATGGGCGTGGGCGTGCTGTACCCCAGTTCGTTGACTGCGCGGACCAGCGGTTCGGACAAGCCGAGAGAATCGAAAGACATAAACACCTGTTGTATTGCAGTAGCGCGGGCGTCGCTTCGCGGCCCGAAGGCGCGCTGCGCAGCCAAAGCGGTGTTGCCGGGTTCGAATGCGCCCGGTGAAGCCGCCTTTTCGCGTTGTTCGGACGGCGCGCCAGTGCGCGCGCCGCGTTTTTTCTTCATGGAACGGACAAGTCTATCGAGACCCGTCGTCTGGCGTTAAGTTGCATCACGCGGCCGCGGACACTGCGGCGGCCGTACGATGTCTTCGCATTGACGCGTCACGCGACGTAGCGCGCGACGCTCACGAATTGACAGACGCTCCCGGCGAGCACGAACAGATGCCAGATTCCATGTCCGTGCCGGATGCGCTCGTCATTGATGAAAAAATAAATGCCGACGCTGTAAATGACGCCGCCGGCCAGCAGCCACGCCGTGCCCGCGGCCGGCAAGGCTTCGACGAGCGGGCGAACCGCCACCACCGCGAGCCAGCCCATCACCACGTAGAGCGCCATCGAAAGCATTCTCGTGCGCCGCCCGAGCGTGAGTTCCTGGACGATGCCAAGGGCCGCGAGCCCCCAGCTCACGCCGAAGAGCGACCAGCCCCAGGGTCCACGCAGCGTCACCAGCGTGAACGGAGTATAGCTGCCCGCGATGAGCAGATAGATCGCGGCATGGTCGCACTTTTGCAGCACGGCCTTCAGGCGGATGCCGCGCACGCCGTGATACAGCGTCGAGATCGTGTACAGCGCGCACAACATCGCCCCGTATACCGCAAAGCTCACGACCTTGTACGCGTCGTGATCCAGCGCCGCGAGCGTCACGAGCGAGACGAGCCCCGCTACCGACAACATCGCGCCCACGAGGTGAGTAATGCTGTTCAGACGCTCACCGGCGTGCATGACGACCACTCCTTGTTCTTCCTGAGCGCAGCGCGCGCCGGCGGAACAGTGTTCCACCGCGTGCAGCGCCGTGCTCGAGCGCAGCGTTCAAAACCAGGCCTGACGGGCCACGGAGCCGCTTTCACCGCACGGCCCCGGCGCCAAATAGCGAAGGGCGCAGCCCGCGCACCGCGGACTGCGCCCTTATCAGGCAACCGTCACTATAACAGTAACCACTTGCGTGGGACCGCCGTACGGGCTGAGGCCCTTACGGCGGTGGGCTGCTTTGCGTCAGTCGAGCGGAGACGAGCGCAGGTCCGCGACCTGTTGCGGGGACACCGGCGTGCCCTTGTTGCCCCAGGACATGCGGATGAACGTCACCACCGCCGCGACCTCCTGGTTCGAGAGCGACTGCCCAAACGGCGGCATGCCGTACGGGCGCGGATTGCCCCCCGTGCTTGGCGGATAGCCGCCGTTGAGCACCATGCGGATCGGGTTCACGGCCGAATGCATCTGGATCGACTGGTTGTTCGCAAGCGGCGGGAAGTTCGGCGGCATGCCGAGACCGTTCTCCGCGTGGCACTTTGCACACTGGTCATGGTAGATCTTCTGACCTTGCTGCAAGAGTTCGCCGCCGAACGCTTCCGACGTCTCCATCTGCATCGTTTCGGGCGCTTCCTTCTTCTGCGGGATGGTCTTCAGATACGAGGCCATCGCGTGGATGTCGTCGTCCGAGAGGTATTGCAGGCTGTTGTGGATCACGTCCGCCATCGGGCCGAACACGGCGCCGCGCTCGGAAACGCCGGTCTTCAGGAGGCTTGCGATGTCCCTGATGTCCCAGTCGCCGAGGCCGCCTTCACTGCCCGTGAGCGACGGCGCGTACCAGTTCTGCAGCGGGATCAGGCCGCCTGCGAAGGCCGCCGAGTTGACCGGGCCGCCCACCGCGTTGATCGACGTGTGGCACATGCCGCAGTGGCCGAGGCCTTCCACGAGATACGCGCCGCGGTTCCATTCGACCGACTTGGTCGGATCGGGCTTGTATTCGCCTTCGCGGAAGAACAGCGTGCGCCAGCCGATCAGCAGGTTGCGGTTGTTGAACGGGAACTTGAGTTCGTGCGGGCGGCTGGGCACGTTGACCGGCGGGACCGAGCGCAGATAGGCGAAGATCGCGTCGGCGTCGGCGCGCGTGACCTTGGTGTAGCTCGCGAACGGGAACGCCGGATAGAGCAGGCTGCCGTCCTTCGAGCGGCCCGTGTGCATGGCGCGATAGAAGTCGTCGGCGCTCCACTTGCCAATGCCGTACTGGTCGTCGGGCGTGATGTTCGGGGTGTAGAGCGTGCCGAACGGCGTGGCCATCGGCAGGCCGCCCGCGAACATGTGGCCGCCGCGCACGGTATGGCAGGCGATACAGTCGCCGGCGCGCGCGAGGTACTCGCCCTTCTTGATGAGATCGGCCTGGTCGACGGGCGTCGCGGCCTGCGCCGCAGCGTTGTGCAGATAGTGGGTGCCCGACCAGAGCACTGGTACGAGGGCCGCGGCGGCGGCCACGATCACGGCGGAAAGTGCGAACAGGGACTTGCGGTTCATATTGGCTGTCTCCCCCGGCGCCTTATTGCGGTTCGCTGCCGCAGGCAAGCGGCGTCTTGAGTGAGCCAGCCGGCGCCGGCACGGGGTTCTGCGGCGCGCTCTGCGTGGAGAGCCAGGCCGCGACCGCGTTCACGTCTTCGTCGGTGAGACGCGTGGCGATCTCATGCATGCAGTCGGGCGCCTTCGCGTGCCGCGAGCCCGAGCGCCAGGCGCCGATCTGCGCACTGATGTAATCCATGTGCAGACCGACCAGACCCGGAATGGCCGGCTCCATGCCGGTGAGCTTCGCGCCGTGGCAGGCCGCGCAGGCGGGCACCTGTTTGGCCGGGTCGCCGTGCAGTACGATCTGCTGACCGCGTGCGAGCGTGTCGCTGCCGACCGAAGGTTTTGCGGGCGGCGGGTAGGGCGGCCGCTGCTGCGAGAAGAACGTTGCGATCTCGTGCAGGTAGTCGTCGGAGAGATAGGTGACCAGATAATTCATCGGAGGGTACTTGCGGCGCCCCTCGCGAAAGTTCATTAGCTGGTTGAACAGGTACTCGGCCGGTTTGCCGGCGAGACGCGGGAAGTAGTCGTTGTCGGTGCCCTGTCCATGCGAGCCGTGGCACGCGGTGCAGCCCTGCACGCGTGCGGCGATCGTGTCCGGGGCTTTGGCCTGCGGCGCGGAGGCCGCCGTCTGGGCATGTGCAGCGCTGAGAACGCCTGTCGTCCCGAGCAAAAGTGCTGCTGCCAGAGGCGCGACGAGCGGAATGAGCGGTCGGAAGATACGTCTTGGGGACACGCGTAACTCCATCTTTATCGTGGACCTGACCAGGCTTCGAACGGCCCGGCTTCCAGGCTGCGCGCGATGAAAGCAGCAGACCGTGCGCGCTGCGGCGACGCAGCAGATTCTAGCATCGGGAACTCATAGTGACCATTTGCCGCATGCACCACAAACGCTCTCCGATGGCTTCGAGGCGCCACCGCGACGTGCTTGCGGCCGATCGTCGCGTCGGTGCCGGTTATGATTCTGCACCTGTTCGCCAATCGGTGACACGGGGTTGTCCCGCACCCGCGCCCCATTCGGCGAGCCGCTCGTTGCCCGGTGCATGCATGTCATCATGCCGGGCGCATGCCGCCGCCACTTCCGGTCTCGTGCCTCGGCTCGATGCTCGCGCATGGAATGCGCGTTGAAGCCGCATCGAGCCCGCATTGAACCGAATGGCGCGGCGGCTATCGAAGCAGGCACCCTTGCGGGTCACGCGACGTGATGCTTGCGCGTGCTGCTGTTGCCGTTTTCATGTTGTTTCCTTGCCACTTGTCTCGATGACTCCAATTGCACTTTCCCTATCGTTGCATCCAGCCGACCGATCCCCTTCGCGCGAAGTCCGTGCGACCCGCAACACGCGGGAGGGCGAGGTCCGATGAAAGCTGACTGGCTCTGGATCGGGCAGGTCGCCATGGCGGCCATCGTCAACATCGCCTACGCATTCGCGCTCGGCTCGGCGTTCTATGGCGCCTGGCTCGACAAGGACGGCCGCACGCACGTCGCGCCCGCACGCCTCGCATGGCTGCGTGCGCAACGCTCGCTGCGCGTCGCGGCGTTCGTGCTCGTGGCGGCGCTCATCATGTGGATGCTCTACGAGAGCGCGTCGGTCAGCGGCGAACCGTTGCCCAGCGCGTTCGGCGTGGTCGGCACGGTGCTCTCGCAAACGCACGTCGGACACGCGTGGACCGTCGCGTTCGTCGGTGCGCTCGTGCTGCTCGGCTGCGCGTTCGCGGCTTCGAGCGTGGCGCGCGACGGTGTGCTGTGGCTCGCGCTCGTCGCCATCGCCGCGGGGCGCGCGGGGCTCGGACACGCCGCCGATGCGGGCTTCGCCTCGGCTGCGCTCGGGCTGCATACCCTTCATTTGCTCAGCGCGAGCGCGTGGAGCGGCATCGTCATGGCGGGAGGGCTTGCCGTGCTGCCGGCGCTCGGCGCATCGACGGCACGCGGCGTGCTGATCCGCACGGCGGGCCAGATTTCGAATGTGGCGTTCTTCGCGGTGGGCTTCGTGATCGCGACGGGCGTGTTCGATGCGCTGCGCGGCAGCGGCGGCTCGATCGACGCCATCGTCGGCAGCACCTGGGGCCGCGTGTTGATGCTCAAGGCTGTGCTCGTGCTGCTCGCGCTCGCGATGGGCGGCTTCAACCGGCTCGTGGCGATGCCCGAGTTGCGGCGCGCGGCGTCGACGGCGGCGGCGCGCCGGTTCGTCAACGTGATCCATCTCGAAGCGATCGTGATGATCGGCGTGCTGGTGGCCGCAGCCGCGCTCGCGCACAGCGTGCCGGCCTACGTGTTGCAGGGCTGAAACGTCGTCGCCGCAACTTATTCGTAGCCGAGCCGGTGACTGAGGATCGGTGAGAAGAAGAGGGCGAGGGCGCAGCCCGTGGCGTTGCCTTCGAGCTCCGCGAGCGCAGCCACGGAGGTTGGATTAGCGATCAGCGCGATCAACTGCGGCGCACACCATAGCGCCGCGGCGCCGATCGCGGTGTACTCGATCCAGCGAATGCGCCAGCCGCGCGTGAAGGCGATTGCGGCAGCGAGCACGCGCAGGAAGCCGAAGGCGACGAGTGCGCCGATGGCGGCTTGTTCGCGGATCAGATAGTCGGGAAGCGACGCGTCCATGGAGTCCTTTGCAACACCGAGGTTGGGTTGCAAAGGAATCTGCAAGGAGCAGGCCAGTGGCTGGCGTTCGCGTTCGGCGCGTGTCTTCGATGATGGCCGCGCCTTGCGCGGCGCGGCATTCCATGAACTGGCTGTGTGCGCAAACGACATAAGGCGTGCGCGCGTCTCGCGAGCGCGCGCGCCGAAGCCCGCAAAGCCACGCGAAATGTTACGTCGCCGAAACGCGCAGCATCGAGCGCGTCACTTCACGCTGCGCGCCGCGCGTTCGGCGTTCATCTGCGCATCACCATTCGGCGACGCTGCCATCTTCGTGACGCCACACCGGATTGCGCCAGCGGTGACCGGTCTTCGCCATCTCGCGCACCTTCTCCTCGTTCACGTCGATGCCGAGACCCGGGCCCTGCGGAATCGAGACGAAGCCGTCTTCGTACTTGAAGACTTCGGGATTCCTGATGTAGTCGAGCAGGTCGTTGCCCTTGTTGTAGTGGATGCCGAGGCTCTGCTCCTGGATGAACGCGTTGTAGCTCACGGCGTCGATTTGCAGGCAGGTGGCGAGCGCGATCGGTCCGAGCGGGCAGTGCAGCGCGAGCGCGACGTCATAGGCTTCGGCCATCGCGGCGATCTTGCGGCACTCGGTGATGCCGCCCGCGTGCGAGGCGTCGGGCTGGATGATGTCCACGTAGCCGCCCGCGAGAATGTGCTTGAAATCCCAGCGCGAATACAGGCGCTCGCCCAGCGCGATCGGCGTGCTGGTCTGGTTGACGATGTCGCGCAGCGCCTCGACGTTCTCCGAGAGCACGGGCTCTTCGATGAACATCAGCTTGAACGGATCGAGTTCCTTCGCGAGCACCTTGGCCATCGGCTTGTGCACACGGCCATGGAAGTCCACGCCGATGCCGACGTTCGGGCCCACGGCCTCGCGCACGGCCGCGACGTTGTTGATGACGCCCTGCACCTTGTCGAAGGTGTCGATGATCTGCAGTTCTTCGGAGCCGTTCATCTTCACAGCCTTGAAGCCGCGCTCGACTACGGCGCGCGCGTTGTTGGCGACGTCGCTCGGACGGTCGCCGCCGATCCACGAATACACCTTGATCTTGTCGCGCACCTGGCCGCCGAGCAGCGCGTGAACGGGCACGCCATGATGCTTGCCCTTGATGTCCCAGAGCGCCTGATCGACGCCGGCAATGGCGCTCATCGAGATCGGGCCGCCGCGATAGAAGCCCGCGCGATACATCACCTGCCAGTGATCCTCGATGAGGAGCGGATCCTTGCCGACCAGATAGTCGGCGAGTTCATCGACGGCCGCGGCCACCGTATGCGCGCGACCTTCGACGATCGGCTCGCCCCAGCCGACGATCCCCTCGTCCGTTTCGATCTTCAGAAAGAGCCAGCGCGGCGGGACGACGAAGGTTTCGAGCCTGGTGATTTTCATGCGGTGTCTCCATGACCTTGAGCGGTAGGGCGGCGCTCGCATCACGCGCGAGCGGCAACGTCTTCATCCGCCCATGCTACTGCAAAATTCGCCTTTAAGTGCTATTAATAGTATTATTTCGCAACGCTTCCCAATATCCAGGAGAACGGCGATTCAACGCGATCTGCACGGCACGGTGGCCTACGAACTCGGCAGCGCGATCCTGCGTGGCGACTACCCGCCCGCGACGGTCCTGCCGCGCGAGGCCGAACTCATGGCAACGTTCGATGTGAGCCGAACGGTGCTGCGCGAGGCGCTGCGCACGCTCACCTCGAAAGGGCTCGTGGAGTCGCGTCCGCGCGTGGGCACGCGGGTGCGTGCGCGCGAAGCGTGGAATCTGCTCGATGCTGACGTGCTCGACTGGTACGCGCGCGTGGCGCCGCCGCTTGCTTTCGCGCTCAAGCTCCAGGAAATGCGCGAGATGATCGAGCCGTTTGCGGCAGGGTTGGCCGCGAACGCGCATGATTCCGATGCGCTCGCGTCGATCGCCGCCGCGCACGAGGCCATGGCACAAGCGCGCAATGTGGACGAATGGGTGCGCGCCGACCTGCGCTTTCATCTCGCGGTGCTGGGCGCTTGCCGCAACGAATTGCTGGTGCCGCTCGGCACGCTGATCGAGCGCACGCTCGAAGGCCAGTTGCGCGTGAACGCAAAGCGCGCCGAGGTGTTCAACGCCGCGCTGCCCGACCACACCCTCGTGTACGAGGCGATCGTGCAACGCGACGCCTATGCGGCGAGCCGCGCAATGGCGGCGTTGCTGCGCCTCACGCGCGAGCGCATCGAGCGATGAACGCGTATGCCGGATGGGTGTCTTCGCAACGAATCGCGAAAAACGCAGCGAATTGCAGATGTAAAACGATTGCGCTGGCGCATGCAATAACGTTTGCTATGCTTTAGCTCGATCGAACGGCGCCGTGGCTTTCAGTGCCGTCAGCAAGTCAAAGGCAAGGCTAACGGTTAAGCGATGAAGAAGAGCGAAGCGAAAGACACGCAACTGGACAACGCAACCCTGCTGGAAATCATCAAGGCGCAGTCGGACATCGCGAAGCTCGGGCTCGATCTCGGCGGCGTGATGGCCTACGTAGCGGAGCGCACCGAGCAGCTCACGCGAGCCCAGGGTGCGGTCGTCGAACTCGCCGAAGGTGAGGACATGGTCTACCGCGCGGCCTCGGGCAACGTCGCGAACCTCCTCGGATTGCGCCTCGCGCGTGAAACGAGCCTGTCGGGCCTGTGCGTGCGCGAGGGCGAGATCCTGCGCTGCGACGACTCCGAAACCGACCCGCGCGTGGACCGCGAAGCGTGCCGGCGCGCCGGCCTGCGTTCGATGATCGTCACGCCGCTCAAGCATCTCGAGACGACGGTCGGTGTTCTGAAAGTCACGAATTCGGAAGTCGACGCCTTCAAGGACGAGGACATCCGCACGCTCTCGCTGATGTCCGAACTCATCGCCGCAGCCATGTTCCACGCCGCGCGGCACGAGACGAGCGAGCTCTATCTGCGCGCGACGCATGACGCGCTCACCGGTTTGCCCAATCGCGCGCTCTTTTACGATCGCCTGCGCCAGTCGGTGGACCTCGCGCTGCGCTCGTCGGGCGGACTCGGCGTGCTCAATCTCGACATGGACGGCCTCAAGCCGATCAACGACCGCTACGGGCATCGCGCCGGCGACGCGGCGATTCGCGAGACCGCGACGCGCATTGCGCGCCACAGCCGCCGCGTGGACACGGCCGCGCGCGTGGGCGGCGACGAGTTCGCCGTGATCCTGCCCGGCATCGCGGGGCGCGGGGACGCCGAGGCGTATAGCCGCCGGCTCGTGGACACTGTGGGCGAGCCGTTCGAGTTCGAAGGACATCGCATCGATCTCGGCGTGAGCGTAGGCGTTGCCATCCTGCCCGACGACGGCACCGAGATGACGGCGCTGATCGAATACGCGGATCGTTCGATGTACGAAACGAAGCGGGAGCGCAAGCAGATCAGGTGAATGCCGTGCGGTCCGGCGGACTCCGGTTCGCCACGCACGCGGAAATGAAAAAAGCCGCTGTCCTTGCGGGACAGCGGCTTTTTTTTGCAACTGGTGGCGAATCAGGGATTCGAACCCCGGACCTGCGGATTATGATTCCGTCGCTCTAACCGGCTGAGCTAATTCGCCTAAGAAAATAATTATCGCGGTACAGCCGGAGGTTGTCAACCCCCTTCGTCATCTTTTTGCAGGGAAGGCGGCCGCCGGGCGAGAAGCCCCACCCGGCAGCGCTCACAGCCTCAATCCTGCGCGTAAATATCCGAGTCCTTGGTTTCCTTCACGAACAGCATGCCGATCACGAAGGTGCCCAGCGCGATGATGATCGGATACCAGAGGCCCGAGTAGATATCGCCGCGCGCCGCCACGATCGCGAAGGCGGTCGCCGGAAGGAAGCCGCCGAACCAGCCGTTGCCGATGTGATACGGCAGCGACATCGAGGTGTAGCGGATGCGCGTCGGGAACATCTCCACCAGCATCGCCGCGATCGGCCCGTACACCATGGTCACGAAGATCACGAGGATCGTGAGCATCACCACCGTCATCGGCCAGTTGAGCTGCGCGGGATCGGCCTTGAGCGGATAGCCCGCCGCTTTCAGCGTAGCCGCGAGCGTCTTCTCGAACAGCGCGCCGGCTTCCTTGGCGCCGGGCGCCCGGCCGTCAAACGTGTCGATGGTCGTGTCGCCCACCTTGATTTGCGCGAGCGTGCCTGCCGGGGCGGCCACGTTCTCGTAGTTCAGGCCGGCCTTTGAAAGTGCGCTCTTGGCGATGTCGCACGAGCTCGTGAATTTCGAGGTGCCGACCGGGTTGAACTGGAACGAGCATTCGGCCGGATCCGCGATCACGACGATGGGTGCGCGTGCGGTCGCGGCTTCGAGCGCCGGGTTCGCGTAGTGCGTGATCGCCTTGAAGATCGGGAAGTAGGTGAGCGCCGCGATCAGGCAGCCAGCCATGATGATCGGCTTGCGGCCGATCTTGTCGGAGAGCGCGCCGAAGAACAGGAAGAACGGCGTGCCGATCAGCAGCGCCACCGCGATCAGGATGTTGGCGCTGGCGCCGTCCACCTTGAGCGTCTGCGTCAGGAAGAAGAGCGCGTAGAACTGGCCCGTGTACCAGACCACGGCCTGGCCGGCCGTGACGCCGAAGAGCGCGAGCAGCACGACCTTGAGATTCTTCCACTGGCCGAACGCTTCCGTGAGCGGGGCCTTCGAGACCTTGCCCTCGGCCTTGATGCGCTTGAATGCCGGCGATTCGTCGAGTTGCAGGCGGATCCACACCGAAACCGCGAGCAGCAGGATCGAGGCGACGAACGGAATGCGCCATGCCCATGCGGCGAACTGCTCTTCGCCGGTGAAGGTGCGCACGCCGAGGATCACGAGCAGCGAGAGAAACAGGCCAAGCGTGGCGGTCGTCTGGATCCACGAGGTGTAGAAGCCACGTCGTCCGGCCGGCGCGTGCTCCGCGACGTAGGTCGCGGCGCCGCCGTACTCGCCGCCGAGCGCGAGGCCCTGCAGCAGACGCATGCCGATGAAGATCACCGGCGACGCAATGCCGATCGACGCATAGCCGGGCAGGAAGCCGACCACGAAGGTCGAGATACCCATGATGACGATCGTGACGAGGAACGTGTGCTTGCGGCCCACGAGGTCGCCGAGGCGCCCGAACACGATCGCGCCGAACGGACGCACGGCAAAGCCCGCAGCGAAGCCGAGCAGCGTGAAGATGAAGCCGGCAGTGGGATTGACGCCGGAAAAGAAGCTCTTGCTGATGAAGGCCGCGAGCGATCCGGCCAGGTAGAAGTCATACCACTCGAACACGGTGCCGAGCGACGACGCGAAGATCACGCGTTTTTCGTCGCTGGTCATCGGCGCGTGCGAGACTTGTCCGCCAACGGTTGCCATAGATGTCTCCAGTATTGATATGCGTGTGGTCCGTCGGGCAGGCGACTCGTAGACCCGCGGTCCTGCGGAGCATTATTGGAATGGAAACTTACGGGCTTCTGACGCGGGTGTGGGTTTTCGAGTGTAGCGTCGGTGTGGGGTGGGGGTCGGCTAACTTCGCTGAATTCGCGAGCAAAATCAGGCATCGATCGGCAAGTATCTTCTAACCTGCAGATTTTGACTCGCTCGAAGCGTATCGGGTAAGGGTAAGTCCCATCCCGGTTTTCTGACGCGGTCCGTCAGTTTCGCGGTGGTTTCGCCGCCAAAGCGCCGGCAATGCCGCTCAGGCCTGCGTACGCAAGCGCAGCGTCACGCGCACGAGCGTGCCGGCGAGGCGCGGCGTCTCCTGATAGACGTGATCGTCGATGGCGAGCATGGCGCCGTGCATCGTGGCGATCTCGCGCACGATCGCGAGCCCGAGCCCGCTGCCTTCGCCGTCGCGCCCGAGAATGCGGTAGAAGCGCTCGAGCACGCGTTCGCGCTCGGCGCTCGGAATGCCTATGCCCGTATCTTCCACCTCGAGATGGACCATGCCCGCCGAGGGCTCGGGCCGCACGCGCACGGTGATGCGCCCGCCCGCGGGCGTGTAGCGGATCGCGTTGTCGATGAGGTTCGAGAGCATCTCGCGCAGCATCACCGGGTTGCCGTCCACTTCGATGCGCGCCCCCGCTTCGCCATCGTCTTCCTCACTGCCGCCGGCCGTTTCGGGGCCTTCGTAGCCGAGGTCCATCTGCTTGGCGAGCGCCGGCTGCACCCAGTCGCGCACGGCGTGGCGCGCCACGTCGGCCACGTCCACCGAGGTAAAGACCTGTCCGGACATGCGGTTTTCCGCGCGCGCGAGTGCGAGCAGCTGGGTGACGAGCCGTGCGGCGTGCTCGGAGCTCGTCGCGATCTGCTCGAGCGAGCGGTGCACTTCGGCGGGCGCGTCCTGGCGCAGCGCGAGCTCGGCCTGGGTGCGCAAGCCCGCGAGCGGCGTTTTCATCTGATGCGCGGCGTCGGCGATGAAGCGCTTTTGCAGTTCCATGTTCTGTTCGAGGCGCGTGAGCAGGTCGTTGAACGAGGTGACGAGCGGCTCGATTTCGGGCGGCGCGCGGCGTGCTTCGAGCGGCGAAAGATCGTCGGGGCGACGCATGCGGATGTTCGACTGCAGCGCGTGCAGGGGAGCGAGGCCCCGCGAGAGCCCGAACCACACGAGCAGGATCGCGAGCGGCAAGATCACGAACTGCGGCAGGATCACGCCCTTGATGATGTCGTTGGCGAGCTGGCGGCGCTTGTCGAGCGTTTCCGCGACCTGCACGAGCACGGGTTGACCTTGCCGATCGCCGACGCTCGGATGCGTCGGCTCCACGGTCGTATAGGCGACGCGGATGTCGATGCCATGCAGCGTGTCGTCGCGGAATTCGACGAGGCCCGGCGGCGGGCGGTCGTCGTCGTGGGGCAGCGGCATGTCGCGATCGCCGCCGATCAGCTCGCCACGGCTGCCGAGCACCTGATAGAACACGCTGTCGACGTTATCGGCGCGCAGGAAGTCGCGCGTGGAGGCGGGCAGTGTCAGCTCGGCCACGCCGTTGACGGGCTGGATCTGGCGCGCGAGCACATAGGCGTCGGTTTCGAGCGCGCGGTCGAACGGGGCGTTGGCGATCGATTTCGCCACGAGATACGTGACCGCGATGCTCATCGGCCAGAGCAGCAGCAGGGGCGCGAGCATCCAGTCGAGAATCTCGCCGAAGAGCGAGCGCGGGCGGGCCTCGGCGGCGGCTTCGGCTTCGTCGGGCGGGGCGAACGGATTGGCGTAGCGGGCGTCGCGCGCGTCGTCGTCGAGGGCGTCGGCCGCGGATGCGGTCGCGCCCGAAACGCTGTCGCCGGCCGGGCCGGCAACGCCTGCGGCGCCCTTGGGCGGCACGGCGCGCGCGATGGGAGGACGCCCGGCCATCGTCGATCCTGCCTACTTGAAGTGGTGGCTGGCGGGCATCGCCGGCGCGGCGTCGGGCGTGCCGGCCTCGGTCCGGGCGGGCGTCTGGCCTGCGCCGGCCTGCGCTTCCTTCGCCTCCTTTTCGAGGCAGTAGCCGAGCCCGCGCACGGTCACGATGCGCACGCCGCCCGCTTCGATTTTCTTGCGCAGCCGGTGCACGTAGACTTCGATGGCGTTGTTGCTGACTTCTTCGCCCCATTCGCACAGATGGTCGACGAGCTGCTCCTTCGAGACGAGCCGCCCGAGCCGCTGCAGCAGCACTTCGAGCACGCCCAGTTCGCGCGCGGAAAGATCGAGCACCTGGTCGTTGATGCGCGCAATGCGCCCCACCTGGTCGAACGCCAGCGCGCCGTGCCGCACGACGGTCGGGCCGCCGCCCGCACCCCGCCGCGTGAGCGCACGCACGCGCGCTTCGAGCTCGTTGAGCGCGAAAGGCTTGGCCATGTAGTCGTCGGCGCCGAGGTCGAGGCCTTTGACGCGCTCGTCCACGCTGTCGGCGGCGGTGAGGATCAGCACGGGCAGGTTGGAATTGCGCGCGCGCAAACGGCGCAGCACTTCGAGGCCCGGCATTTTCGGCAGGCCCAGATCGAGGATCAGGAGGTCGAACGACTGCATCGACAACGCGGTATCGGCATCCACGCCGCTACGCACGTGATCAACGGCATAGCCCGATTGGCGGAGTGATCTCACGAGTCCATCCGCGAGTATGCTGTCGTCTTCGGCAATGAGGATTCGCATGTTGCGCCAGCGTCGCCTTCGAGGCTTTTAGACCTCGTAGTCAGGCTCGTAACACCCGCGCCGCGCCGCGTCCTTGAAGGCGCGGCCAGGCGACGCGCGGCGGTCTCCCGAAATTCGCGGTTCTGGATAGCCAGAAAGGCTTGCCAAAACCACTGTTTTTTTATACAGTGTCTGCGTTCGTGTGCATTAGCCCGAATGAGGCGTGCGCATGGTCACGAGACGCCGTTCATCATAGCAAAGGACGATTCATGGAAGATAGCAAGAAAGGCTCGGCTGGGCTGACTGCTGAAAAGAGCAAGGCGCTGGCCGCCGCGCTCGCGCAGATCGAAAAGCAGTTCGGCAAGGGGTCGATCATGCGACTCGGCGACGGCGAGGCGGTCGAGGACATCCAGGTAGTCTCCACCGGTTCGCTCGGCCTCGACATCGCACTTGGCGTGGGTGGTTTGCCGCGCGGCCGGGTGGTCGAGATCTACGGTCCGGAATCGTCGGGTAAGACCACGCTCACGCTGCAGGTCATCGCCGAAATGCAAAAGCTCGGCGGCACGGCGGCGTTCATCGACGCGGAACACGCGCTCGACGTGCAATACGCCGCCAAGCTCGGCGTGAACGTGCCCGAACTGCTCATCTCGCAGCCGGACACGGGCGAGCAGGCGCTCGAAATCACCGACGCGCTGGTGCGCTCGGGCTCGATCGACATGATCGTGATCGACTCGGTCGCGGCGCTCGTGCCGAAGGCGGAAATCGAAGGCGAAATGGGCGACTCGCTGCCGGGTCTGCAGGCGCGTCTGATGTCGCAGGCGCTGCGCAAGCTCACCGGCACGATCAAGAAGACGAACTGCATGGTGATCTTCATCAACCAGATCCGCATGAAGATCGGCGTGATGTTCGGCAACCCGGAAACCACCACGGGCGGCAACGCGCTCAAGTTCTATTCGTCGGTGCGTCTGGACATTCGCCGCATCGGTTCGATCAAGAAGAACGACGAAGTGATCGGTAGCGAAACGCGTGTGAAGGTCGTGAAGAACAAGGTCTCGCCGCCGTTCCGCGAAGCCGTTTTCGACATTCTCTACGGCGAGGGCATCTCGCGTCAGGGCGAAATCGTCGACCTCGGCGTGCAGGCCAAGATCGTCGACAAGGCGGGTGCGTGGTACAGCTATAACGGCGAGCGCATTGGCCAGGGCAAGGACAACGCACGTGAATTCCTGCGCGAGAACGCGGACATTGCTCGCGAGATCGAAAACCGCATCCGCGAGTCGCTTGGCGTGAGCACGATGCCGGACGGCGTCAAGGACTCCGGCGAAGTCGAAGTCGCTGACGAAGAGTAAGTCCACAGGCTCTCGTAGATAAGGCAAGCTGATGCGCAAGGGCGGGTCACCCACGTCCTCGCCTTCCGGCGAGCAGGCTAACCCGCACGCGGGTTCGCCTGCGGACAGGGGCGTCGAACGGCGCTCCGCCGTCAAGCCTGCCGACTCGCGCACGAGCCGTTCTGGCCATTTGAGCCGCGACGCCCAGGCGGGCGATCGCGGTTTTGCGCATTCTGGCGCCGCGTTTTCTTCGCCCGCCGATCTCAGCGACGATGGCGGCGCGGTCTTCGAAGTCCCGTTCGAGGCGTTCTTCAGCGGGGCGGATGAAGAGGCGGCAAACGTGCCGCCAGAACCGCTGTCCGAACCCACATTCAAGCGATCGCGTCGCGCGCCGCTCGAAACAGCGCGCGAATCCAGCGCGCCGCAAGCCGACCAATACGAGCGTAGCTCGGCCAGCCGCGCCGCACGCGCCAGCGCGCGCGAACAATCGTCCACGGCGAAGCAGCGCCCCGAGCGCTCCCTCAAGGGCCGCGCGCTCGGCTATCTTTCGCGCCGCGAATACAGCCGCGCCGAACTCTCGCGCAAGCTCATGCCGTACACCGAGGACGCCGACGCACTCGAAGTGCTGCTCGATTCACTCGAACGCGAGGGCTGGCTCTCCGACGCGCGCTTTGCCGAAAGCGTCGTGCACCGGCGCGCGTCGCGCGTGGGGGCAGGGCGTATCGTCAGCGAACTCAAGCGCCACGCGGTGGGCGAAGCGCTCATCGAAGAGGTGAGCTCGCAACTGCGTGAGACCGAGCTCGTCCGCGCCCGCACGGTCTGGCAGAAGAAGTACGGCCAGTTGCCCGAGACGCCCGCCGAACGCGCGCGCCAGGCGCGCTTTCTCGCGGCGCGCGGCTTCTCGATGTCGATCATCGGCAAGATCCTCAAGGGAATCGACGAAGACTGGTCCGATAACTGAGCCGGCCGTCTCGAAAAATCCGCTCAGGCAAGTCCCCGCCCGGCCTGTGTGTTCGCGGCTGTCTCAAATACTCGGTATGTTAAAATCACGAGGTTTTCCAATCCGGTCTTACCTTTAGCATGCCGCTTTCTCCGCCCGTGCCCCGCCAGTTGCGCCATCAGCGCGCCATCCGGGCGGTTGCCTATGAGCGCGAAGACGGCCTGTGGGACATCGACGCGTGTCTGACCGACCACAAGCCACGCGACGTGCCGCTCGCCGCCGGTGTCCGGCCCAATGGTCTGCCGATCCATGAACTCTGGCTGCGTATTACGATCGATCGCAAGCTCAATGTCGTCGACGCCGAAGCGTCGTCCGACTGGGTGCCTTACGACGGTCAGTGCCAGAACGCCAATCCCGCCTATCGGGCCCTTATCGGGCTCAATCTCCTCGACAATTTCCGCCGTGAAGCGGGCCGGCTCCTCGCCGGCACGGTCGGCTGCACACACCTCACAGAAATGTTGGGCGTTTTGCCGACCGCTGCGATCCAGGCGTTCGTCGGGGCAGTGTGGGACACATCGAATGGCTCGCCGGGTGAAGCGCCCGGACCGGAACTCGGCAAGACCGCCGGAGGCAATGAGGCCGCCGGTGAAAAGCCGCCCTTCCAGCTGGGCCGCTGCCACGCGCTGCGGTTCGACGGGGAGGCGGTGAAGCAGTTTTATCCGCGCTGGTATGGCCATGTGCCGCGTTCGATCGCACGCGGCGCGGAAACCCCCAGCGTGCGCGACAGCCGGAGCCCGGGCCAAGAGGGCAGGGCCGACGCCGTCTCGCATGAATAACAACAGCGGAATCGAAGTTCACTCCAACTCTCAGACTGAAGGAATCACGCATGAAGATTCACGAGTACCAGGGTAAGGAAATCCTGCGGAAATTCGGAGTCGCGGTCCCGCGCGGCATCCCGGTGTTTTCGGTGGATGACGCGGTCAAGGCCGCTCAAGAGCTGGGCGGTCCGGTTTGGGTCGTCAAGGCGCAGATCCACGCTGGCGGCCGCGGCAAGGGCGGTGGCGTGAAGGTTGCCAAGACGATCGAGCAAGTCCGCGAATACGCGAACCAGATCCTCGGCATGCAGCTCGTCACGCACCAGACCGGTCCGGAAGGCCAGAAGGTCAACCGTCTGCTGATCGAAGAAGGCGCCGACATCAAGCAGGAACTGTATGTCAGCCTCGTCGTCGATCGCGTGTCGCAAAAGATCGTTCTGATGGGTTCGAGCGAAGGCGGCATGGACATCGAAGAAGTCGCCGAAAAGCACCCGGAACTGATCCACAAGGTCATCGTCGAGCCGTCGACGGGTCTGCTCGACGCTCAGGCCGACGACCTCGCCGCGAAGATCGGCGTGCCGGCTGCTTCGATTCCGCAAGCCCGCGCCATCCTGCAAGGCCTGTACAAGGCATTCTGGGAAACCGACGCATCGCTGGCTGAAATCAACCCGCTGAACGTCTCCGGCGACGGCAAGGTCATCGCGCTCGACGCGAAGTTCAACTTCGACTCCAACGCACTGTCCCGTCATCCGGAAATCGTCGCTTACCGCGACCTGGACGAAGAAGATCCGGCTGAAATCGAAGCCTCGAAGTTCGACCTCGCGTACATCTCGCTCGACGGCAACATCGGCTGTCTGGTGAACGGCGCAGGCCTCGCCATGGCGACGATGGACACCATCAAGCTGTTCGGCGGCGAGCCGGCGAACTTCCTCGACGTGGGCGGTGGCGCCACGACCGAGAAGGTCACGGAAGCGTTCAAGCTCATGCTCAAGAACCCGGGCCTGAAGGCGATCCTCGTGAACATCTTCGGCGGCATCATGCGCTGCGACGTGATCGCGGAAGGCGTGATCGCTGGTTCGAAGGCCGTGAACCTGAACGTGCCGCTCGTCGTGCGCATGAAGGGCACGAACGAGGACCTCGGCAAGAAGATGCTGGCCGAATCGGGCCTGCCGATCATTTCGGCAGACAGCATGGAAGAAGCCGCGCAGAAGGTCGTCGCGGCTGCCGAAGGCAAGTAATTTTCACCGGACACGAATGGCGGCGTGCCGGCGCGAAATCCGCAACGCAAGGCGCGGATGACGCGACGCGCGGCGCCAAACGAAAAGAGGTCAATACATGTCGATTCTGATCAACAAAGACACCAAGGTCATCACGCAGGGCATCACCGGCAAGACCGGTCAGTTCCATACCCGCGCGTGCCGTGAGTACGCAAACGGCCGCGAAGCGTTCGTCGCTGGCGTGAACCCGAAGAAGGCCGGCGAAGATTTCGAAGGCATTCCTATCTACGCGAACGTGCGTGAAGCGAAGGACGCCACCGGCGCGACCGTTTCGGTCATCTACGTGCCGCCGGCAGGCGCTGCTGCTGCGATCTGGGAAGCCGTCGAGGCCGACCTCGATCTCGCGATCTGCATCACGGAAGGCATTCCCGTCCGCGACATGATCGAAGTCAAGGACCGTATGCGCCGCGAAGGCCGCAAGACGCTGCTCCTCGGCCCGAACTGCCCCGGCACGATCACGCCGGACGAGCTGAAGATCGGCATCATGCCGGGTCACATCCACCGTAAGGGCCGCATCGGCGTCGTGTCGCGTTCGGGCACGCTGACGTATGAAGCGGTTGCCCAGCTGACCGCGATCGGCCTCGGCCAGTCGTCGGCAGTCGGTATCGGCGGCGACCCGATCAACGGTCTGAAGCACATCGACGTCATGAAGATGTTCAACGACGATCCGGATACGGACGCCGTGATCATGATCGGCGAAATCGGCGGTCCGGACGAAGCGAACGCCGCTGAGTGGATCAAGGACAACATGAAGAAGCCGGTGGTTGGCTTCATCGCGGGCGTCACGGCGCCTCCGGGCAAGCGCATGGGCCACGCCGGCGCGCTGATCTCGGGCGGTGCGGATACGGCCGACGCGAAGCTGGAAATCATGGACGCGTGCGGCATCAAGGTGACGCGCAACCCGTCGGAAATGGGTCGTCTGCTGAAGGCGATGCTGTAAATTCGAAATCGCCGCCGCTCGTGCATCATGTATGCGCGGGCGGCCGGCGTTTTTTGATATGCTTGCGGAATCCTTTCACGAGGTTTCCGAACAAAGAGCGAGGGAGCCAGTCGTGGCCTCCTCGCTTTTTTATTTGGCTCGCCGTATGAGCCGCCTATCCTGAGTCACGGCTGAGTCTTCGTCTCCATGCTCGAGTTTTTCGCGACGCTCCACTGGGGCGCTGTCATCCAGATCATCGTCATCGACATCCTGCTCGGCGGCGACAACGCCGTGGTGATCGCGCTCGCCTGCCGCGACCTGCCTTCGCAGCAGCGCATGCGCGGCATTCTGTGGGGCACCGCGGGCGCGATCGCGCTGCGCGTGGTGCTGATCGCCTTCGCCGTGGTGCTGCTCAACGTGCCGTTCCTCAAATTCACGGGCGGCCTGCTGCTGCTGTGGATCGGCGTTCGGCTGCTCGCGCCCAGTCAACTCGAGCACGCCAACGTGAAGCCTGCCGAAAAGCTGATGGGCGCGATCAAGACGATCGTCGTTGCCGACGCGGTGATGAGCCTCGACAACGTGGTCGCGATTGCGGGCGCTGCCGAAGCGGCCGATCCGCGCCATCGCATCGCACTCGTGATCTTCGGGCTGATGGTGAGCATTCCGCTCATCGTGTGGGGCAGCCAACTCGTACTGAAATTGCTCGACCGCTACCCGGTGATCGTGACGCTCGGCGCCGCGCTGCTCGGCTGGATTGCGGGCGGGCTCATCGTCAACGATCCCGCCGGCGACCGCTGGCCGCTGCTCGATACGCCAGCGGCCGAATACGGCATGTGCGTGGCGGGGGCCGTGTTCGTCGTCGCGCTCGGCACCTGGCTTCGGCGCCGCAACGCGCAGCGCAGCGCGACGCAGGGGCCGCAGTCGCACTGAGCGCGCATGGCTGTGCCATAGTGCCTGGGCCATCTGGCCGACTGCTGCGCAGCACGGGCCGCCGATACGATCAAGACGCCTGTTCACGACTGTGAGCAGGCGTTTCTTGTTTCAGGAGCCCTGACGATGATCGTATCCGCACTTCCCATGAACCCGCAGCCGCCCAACGGCTGCGCGTGTTTTGCCAGACTCTCGCGCCTCGCGAGCATTGCCGGGCGCTGGACCGCGCGCGGCTTCACGCTGATCGAACTGATGATCGTGCTCGCGATCGTCGGTGTGATCGCGGCCTACGCCATTCCCGCGTACCAGGATTACCTCGCCCGCAGCCGCGTGGGCGAGGGCCTTTCGCTCGCGGCTTCCGCGCGCCTCGCCGTGGCGGAGAACGCCGCGAGCGGCAACGCGTTCGGCGCGGGCTACACGGTGCCGCCCGCCACGCGCAACGTGCAGTCGCTGCATATCGATGACACGACCGGTCAGATCACGGTCGCTTTCACGTCGCGCGTGGCGCCCGAGGGCAGCAACACCATCGTGCTCGTACCCTCGGTGCCAGACAACGCCGATGCGCCCACCGCGCGCGTCGTGCTCGCCCAGGGCAGTGTGCAGGGCGGCACGCTCACGTGGGAGTGCTTCGCAGCGGGCAAGACGGCTTCGTCCCTTGGCGCGCCCGGCACGGGCCCGTCGCCCACGGACGCCGCAACGCTGGCGGGCAACCTCGCACCGCCGGAGTGCCGCGCATAAGGTTTGCGCATCGGTGCGGGGGCAACCGTGAGCGCTTTCAAGCCCACTCGCGCAGCGCACGCGGATGCGACCCGACCGGCCGCACCCGCACAGCGGGGGAAAAGTTTTGTATAGTGCCCCGTTGCTGAACGCCCCCGCCCAACCATGCCTTCCAATTTTGCGCGTTACCTTACGTTCGTCTTGCTGGCCCTCGCGTTGACGCTGCCCTATGCGGTCGTCAACCACACCTATCCGATTCCGACTTTCTACGCGGAATTCGTTGCACTGACACTTTATGTGCTGATGGGCGCCGCGACGTTGCTGCTCATTCGTCCGGCGCGCGCAGGCGAGGGCTTCGCATCGCCCACGGTCGCGCTCGTGCCGCTCTTCTTCGGTCTGTTGCTGATCGTGCAGACGTTCGCACTGCCGCTCGCCGAGCCTTCGATGAACTGGCTCGGCGCCGGTTATCTGCTCGCCGCGTTCCTCGCGACGCACGCGGGCTACACCATCACGCGCGCGCGCCTCATGCAATCGGCGCTCGTGTGGGCGGCTTTCGCGCTGCAGTTCGGCGGCCTCTTCGCCGTATTCACCCAGGTGATCCAGCTCTTTCACCTGGAGACGAAGGTCACGCCGCTCGTGGTGGCGTACAACATCACGGTCGATCGCCGGCCGTTCGGCAACATGGCGCAGGCCAATCACCTCGCCACCTATATCGCCTTTGCGATGGCGGGTGCGATGTACCTCGTCCTCACACGGCGTTTGAACATCCTGCTGTGGGGCGTGCAGACCGTGATCTATTCGGGCGGTCTCGCGCTCACCGTGTCGCGCGGGCCGTGGCTGCAGATGGGCGTGATTTTCGTCGCGGGTCTGTGGATCGCGCTCACGGGCTGCCGCAGCGAAGGCGACGAGGGACGCGGTGCGGGTGCGGGCCGCAAGGCCGGCGGCGTGCGCGCCTGGGCCATCCCGTTCGTGCTCGTGCTGATCTTCTTCGGCATGAATGCATTCGTGCGCTGGGCCAACGTCCACTACGGCCTGGACCTTGCGCAGTCCGCCGCCGAGCGCATGAAGGACGCCAGCCAGATCGCGCCGCGCCTCGCACTGTGGCGCTACGGCTGGACGATGTTCAAGTCGCATCCGGTGCTGGGCGTCGGCTGGGGCGATTTCCCGGTGCACCAGTTCGAGCTGGCGCGCTCGCTTGGCGGCGTCGAGATCGCCAACAACGCGCACGACATCTTCCTCGACCTGCTCGCGAAGACCGGCCTCGTCGGTCTTGCCATCGTCGTGATCGGGCTCGTCGCGTGGTTCGTGCGCGGGCTGCGCGCGCCGCATACCGCCGAGCGCGTGTTCGGCTTCATGCTGATCGGCGTGCTCGTCATGCATGCGCTCGTCGAATATCCGCAGCAGTACATGTTCTTCCTGCTGCCAGCGATGTTCGTGTTCGGCCTGCTGGAGACGAAGCCGCTGCGTGTCGTGCCGTCGCGTGTCTCGCTCGGCGTGTATGCGGTGGTCGTGTTCGGCGGCGTCGCGGCGCTGTACCCGGTGCTGCGCGACTACAACCGCGCCGAGGTGCTGTATTACGGTCAGCACCCGGCGCGCGACTACGGCGACGATCCTTCGCGGCTGTTCGGCGCTTGGGGCGACTACGGTATGGCCACGCTGTTGCCGATGAACGCCGCGAGCCTGCCGAGCAAGCTTTACGCGCACCAGCGCGCCATCGCGCTGCTGCCCGGCGAAACGGTGCTGCGCCGCTACGCGGTCTTGCAGGCGCTGGATGGCGATACGGCGGGCGCTTTCGATACGGTGGAGCGTCTGCGCATTTTCGCCACGGAACTGCACGACTGGCAGACGCAACTCGCTTCGCTCTACGGCCTGCTCGACGAGCAGCCCACGCTCGCGGACTTCAAGGCGCAACTCGTCAAGAAGTACGGGACGCCGGCGAAATCGGTCGAACAGGACGACGAGGACGATTCGGACGATTGAGTCTCGCAGCGCGCGCGTGAAGGGGCGGTGAGTCAGCTCGCCGCCGCTCCGGCAATCAAAGCTCGGAGTACTTCGCGGCGCTGCCTTTTGCCTTCTCCACGGGATAGCGCTGCGCGTTCAGCTTGAGCTTTTCCGCCGCCGCTTCGACCAGATCGATCCCGGCGGTATGGGCGACCAGCAACAGGTAGATGAACACATCCGCGCATTCGTGCTTGAGATGCGTGAGCTGCGCGGGATCGGCGATCTGCGCGTCGATCTGCGCATCGGTTTTCCACTGGACCGTTTCCAGCAACTCGCCGGCCTCGATGCTGGTGGAGACGATCAGGTTGCGCAACGTGTGAAACTGCTTCCAGTCGCGTTCGTCGCGAAAGGCCAGAACCTGCGCGAGCAGTTCGTCGAGCGTCATGGCATCAGCGCTCCGCCACCCAGTCTCCCGACTTGCCGCCGTGCTTTTCCAGCACGCGCACATCGGTGATCGTCATGCCGCGATCCACTGCCTTGCACATGTCGTAGACGGTCAGCAGTCCGACCTGCACGGCGGTCAGCGCTTCCATTTCCACGCCCGTGCGGCCGAGCGTTTCCACCTGCGCCGTGCAGTGAACGCCGGGCAGCGCTTCGTCGAGCACGAAATCCACTTTCACGCGCGTGATGGCGAGCGGGTGGCACAGAGGAATCAGATCCGAAGTGCGCTTCGCCCCCTGGATCGCGGCGATGCGCGCAACGCCGATCACGTCACCTTTTTTCGCGTGGCCGTCGCGGATCAGCGCGAAGGTTTCCGGCAACATGCGGATCGTGCCGCTCGCGAGCGCGATGCGCTTCGTCTCTGCCTTGCCGCCGACATCGACCATATGGGCGTCGCCGGCTGCGTCGAAATGCGTGAGTTCAGGCATGGTGGTTCTTCCTTGAGGGGTACCTATCTTAACAGTGCGGCACGCCGCGCTTTCTACGCGTCTTGCCGTGTCGCAAGTGTTGTAAGGCGGGCTACAATCGATGGATTGGCGCAAGGGCGCGGGCGGTCCTCACCGGGCGCGCCGCCGCGCCGGTGTTCCGCATTCCCCGATCCTGTCATCAATGCGTCTGAAACGGCTGCTTGCTGCATGGTTGTGCGCGTCGCTTACGGTTTCGCCGCAAGCGTACGCGCAGGCGTCGAATGCCGCCGTCCTCAAGTCCGGCGCGGCCCCGCCGATGGCCGCGCAGCCGGCACCGGCCCCCTCCAGCCCGGCACCGAACGCGGCCAATGCGGCGCCCGCACTCGTCAGCGGCCCGTTCGACGACTCGGCGGACCCCGTCGTCCCCGCCTCGATCGCGCAGGGCGTGTTCGGCACTTACGGCGGCGCGCAGAGCCGCTTTTCGGCCCAGGGCCAGGCAGGCGCAGCTTCCTCGCCTTCGACTTCGAGCGGCAATACCAGCGTGCGCGCCCCCGCCTGGGTGCCGCAACTGCCCGACCTCGGCGACGGCTCCGGCGGCGCGCTCACGCCGCAGGCCGAGCGCCGTATCGGCGAGCGCGTGATGCGCGAGATTCGCCGCGACCCCGACTATATCGGCGACTGGCTCGTGCGCGACTACCTCAATTCGGTGGCCGCGCGCCTCGCGGCGGCCGCCAGCGCGCAGTTCATCGGCGCCTATCGGCCCGACTTCGATCTGTTCGCGATCCGCGACGGCCAGATCAACGCCTTCTCGCTGCCGGGCGGCTTCATCGGCGTGAACTCGGGGCTCATCGTCGTCACCCAAACGGAGTCCGAACTCGCCTCCGTGCTCGGTCACGAAATGGGCCACGTCTTGCAGCGGCACATCGCACGTATGCTTTCGCAGAGCGAGCGCACGGGCCTGGCCGCGCTGGCCGGCGTGCTGTTCGGCATTCTCGCGGGCGTGCTCGCGCATAGCGGCGATCTCGGCGCCGGGATTGCGCTCGGCAGCCAGGCGTATGCCGTGGACAGCCAGTTGCGTTTCTCGCGCGCCGCGGAGCACGAGGCCGATCGCGTGGGCTTCCAGCTGCTCACGGGCGCGGGCTACGACCCGTGGGGCATGGTGGCGTTTTTCGAGCGGCTCGAGCGCGATTCGATGGAAGACACGGGCGTGCCGGCCTACGCGCGCACGCACCCGCTCACCGGCGAGCGCATCGCCGACATGCAGGACCGCGCGCGCCGCGCCGCTTACCGTCAGCCGCGCCAGGCGCCCGAGTACGGTTTCGTGCGCGCACGCGTGCGTGTGCTTCAGGACCGCACGCGCAACGAGTACATCGACGAGGTTTCGCGTCTGCGCTCAGAGCTCGAGGACCGCACGGCGCTCAACGTCGCCGCGAACTGGTATGGCATTGCCTACGCGCAGTTGCTGCTGGAGCGCTACGACGACGCCACGGCGTCGCTCGCGAACGCGCGCGCGGCGTTCGCGAAGTTCGAGGCCGCGGATGGCAGCAAGACGCGCAGCTCGCCGAGCCTCGACGTGCTCGCCGTGGATATCGCGCGCCGCTCAGGCCGCACCGACGACGCCGTGCGGCTGGCCGAGGCCGCGCACAAGGCGTGGCCAGGCTCCCACGCGGCTACCGATGCGCGGCTGCAGGCGCTGATCGCGGCGCGGCGCTTCAAGGAGGCGCAGACGCTCGCGCGCAGCGAAACCGAGGCCGAACCGCAGCAGGACGCCTGGTGGCTCTATCTGGCGCAGGCGAGCGCCGGACTCGGCGACGCGCTCACTCAGCATCGGGCGATGGCGGAGAAGCTGGCGCTCGACGGCGCGTGGCCCTCGGCTATCCGTCAGCTCAAGGAGGCGCGCGACATGAAATCGGTGGGCTACTACGATCTGTCGACGATCGAAGCGCGCCTGCACGACTTCGAGGCGCGCTACCAGCAGGAGCGCCAGGACGAGAAGGACGAGGGCCGCGGCTAAGTCGGGGCTCAGTCCGCGGATGCAGGCGGCGTGCCGCTCGCGCCGTGCCCCGCGGCCTGCGCTTCGCGCTCGGCGCGCGCCGGGCTCGCCACGAAGGCGAAGCGCGTGCTTACGTCGGCGCGCTTGACCGGCTGCAGCGGCAGCGCGGCGCCGGCGCGCCAGTGGAAGGTGCCGCTGTGGGCGTCGTCCGCGAGCGTGGCGTGGTCGGTGAAGAGGTCGAGGTCGTGGTCGTGCAGCAGCGCCGCGCGCGGCGGCGAACTCGCATCGGCGAAGATCACGCTGCCCGCTTCGTCGAGGTAGGCGGCCACAGGCTCGAACGCTTGACCGCCCTGATCGGTGAGCGTCAACGCGTCGTCGCCCTCGTGACCCGCGGCGAGACGCACGATCCACGGCGTGTATTCGAGCTCGACGTACACGCGCTGCGGCCCGTTCTGGAAGTACCACTGGCCGTGTTCATCGCGCTCGTAATTGCGGTTGATGAAGCCGAGCAGCGCTTCGTGGCGGATCGCGGTGCCGGGTGCGTTCTGCGCCTGGGCGGCCTCGTCGCGCATGCGCCAGTTGCCGCGTGCGTCGAGCAGCAGCCAGCCCGTGCAATGCGGGACGTTGGGCCAGCGCGCGAGCGCCTGTTTGACGATGTCATCCATGAGAGACGAAAGGCGAGAGATAAGCGAACACGCGCTGCGAAAGCCAGTCGCTGCGGCCAGGGAACGGTCCCGTCATGAAGCCGACGTGGCCGCCGTGCGCGGGCTGATCGAGCTCGACGGCGGCGCTCACTTCGTGGCGCGCGGGCAGCGCGCGGCCCGGCAGGAACGGATCGTTGCGCGCGTTCAGAATGAGCGTGGGGACGGCGATTTCGCCGAGCTTCGGGCGGATCGTCGCCTGCGTGTAGTAGTCGTGGGTGTCGCGAAAACCGTGCAGCGGCGCCGTCACGACATTGTCGAATTCGTACATCGTCCGGCTGGCGAGCACGGCTTGCGCGTCGAACAGGCCGGGGTACTGCTCGAGTTTCTGGAGCGCCTTCACTTTCAGCGTCTTCAGGAAGCTGCGCGTGTAGATCATGCCGAAACCCTGCGTCAGCATCTCACTGCCTGCATGCACATCGAGCGGCGTGGAGATCGCCGCGGCGGCCGCGACGATCGCGGCGTCTTCCCGACGCTGGGCAAGCCAGTGCAGCAGCACGTTGCCGCCGAGCGACACGCCCGCGACCACGAGCGGCCCCGCGTGGCGGGCAGCGAAGCGGCGCAGCACCCAGTCGACTTCGGCGGAATCGGCGAGATGGTAGAAGCGCGGCAGCAGGTTCAGCGGTCCGCTGCAGCTGCGAAAGTGGGGGATCGCCGCATGCCAGCCGCGCGCCTGCGCGGCGGCAGCGAGCGCGCGCGCGTAGTGGGAGCTCGAGCCGCCTTCCAGGCCGTGGAACAGGACGAAAAGCGGGGCGTTGTGTGAATCCGCACCGGCACGCTTGCCGTCCAGCCAGTCCACTTCGATGAAGTCGCCATCCGGTGTGTCCCAGCGCTCGCGGCGGTAGGCGGGCGCGGGCAGGCGCGAGAACAGCGCCGGCACGATGGTCTGGATGTGCGCACCGGGCAGCCAGAACGGCGCGCGGTAGTCGTTGTCGTAGTGGGGGCCGAGCAGGGCGGTCTGGGCATCGAGCGCGGCCGCGACGCGGGCTGCGTCGCCGGGCCTGCTGGTGTCGTCGGTCGTACTCATCACTGCCCCCTGCTTTGCGCCCTTATGTCAGTGCAGCGCGCCCTGGCCGTGGCGCAATCTGGCCGAGAACTGGGTGGCTGCGTCGTCGGGCATGCGGCTCGCGTGAATGTGCGCAATGCGCCACTCGCCGCGCTCGTGAACCATCACGTAGGTCGTGAAGACCATGGTGGGAATCGCACTGGGATCAACCGGGCGGTGCGCTTCCACGATCGCGTAGACCACGGTGCCGAGGCTGTCGTACACACGGATGTCGAGCGGCTCGATCGACACCGGCGCCGCTTCGAGCTGTGCGGCGAGGCCCGCGCGGATGCTCGGCAGGCCGTGCAGGTGCGCGCCTTCCGCCGTGATGCAGCTCACGAACTCTTCATCGATCCACAGACCCATCAAGCTGTCGATGTTGACTTCCGCGACGGCCTGGTAGTACGCGTTGAGGGTGTCCGCGGCGGCTTCGAAGATGTGGGCAAAACGTGGCATGGCTCGTTGGTCTTGTGCGCTCGGTGTCGCATTCGGCGTCTACCTGGGCGCGGGTTGGCGATTGATCGGTTGCGTCGTTGTGCGGCTGTCGCTGCGTGCCGCGCGTTTGCCGCGAGCATGCCGCTTTCGCGAGACAGGCCTGTGACGTGCTCCGATGCGGCGCATGGGTCCCTCCCGCGCCTCGTTGCCTCTATTGGGCGCGCGCAACGCGCATGGCGTCCGTTGCGTGGCGCACATCCATTTGTGTGCGCGATGTTTTCAGCGTGGCGGGCGGCACATAGCCACCCAACGCTGCTGGCGATGCCTGTTCCTTATCGCTGCCCGAGCAGCATGCCGCGTAGATCGCCGAAAACCTGCTCCGGGCTCAGTTCGCGCAGGCAGTTCAGATGCCCGAGCGGACACTCTCGCGCAAAGCAGGGACTACATTCGAGATGGAGCCATTGTACCTTTGCAAGCTCGGACAAGGGCGGCGTGTGGCGCGGATCCGTCGAACCGTACAGCGCGACGAGCGGCCGACGCAGCGCGGCGGCCACGTGCATCAGGCCCGAATCGTTGGTCACTACGGCGTTCGCGCGCGAGATCAGTGCGCACGCCTCGCCGAGCGCGGTCTGCCCGCACAGGTTGCGCACGTTCGGCGCGCGATCGGCAATCGCCTGGGCGAGCGGGGCGTCCTTCGGCGAGCCGAGCGCGACGATCTGCGTGTACGGGAACGACTGCCCCACCATCTTCGCGAGCGCCGCGAAATGCTCGGGCGGCCAGCGCTTGGCCGGGCCGTACTCGGCGCCGGGGCAGAACACGAGCAGCGGCACGCGCGTATCGAGATTGAAGCGCGCCGACACGCGCGACGCCTCGTTCGGGTCCGACTCGAGGCGCGGCATCGGCAGGTCGTCGGGCACGCTCGCGCCGGGCGCGTAGGCGAGCGCGGCGTAGTGGCTGACCATCGGCGGGCGCTCGTCCTTGGGCGGATTCGCATGGCGCACATTCAAGAGGCCGTAACGGTTCTCGCCCGTGTAGCCAATGCGCAGCCCGATATTGGCGAGCCACGGGATCAGTGCGGACTTGAGCGAATTGGGCAGCACATAGGCGGCGTCATAGCGTTCGGCGCGCAGATCGCCCGCCAGTTGCCAGCGGCGCAGCAGCTGCAGCTTGCCGTGGCCGAGGTCGGTGGCGTAGACGTCGCGGATCTCGGGCATTCGCTCGAGCACGGGCGCAACCCAGGTTGGCGCGAGCGCATCGATCTGAATGCGCGGGTGCAGTTTCACGAGCCGCGAAAAAAGCGGCTGCGCCATCAGTGCGTCACCGATCCAGTTCGGTGCGATTACCAGCGCGCGGCGCATCGGGAGTCAGGGTCCGGAGAGGGTAAAGGTTGCACGTGCGGCTTGCCCGCCTCGCGCCGGCTCGGGCCGGCATGGGGGCGGATTGGGCCGCGCGCGAAACACGGTTGGGAAAATGACGAGAAGCCGCGCGCCGGTGAACGGGCGGCGGCAGCACGTAAAACGCGCCGCCGCATGCAACGACAGCGCGCCGCGAGTGAGGCGAAACGCGTCAGTGGCCGTGGACGACCTCGCCCGCGCGCAGCTTGTAACGCGTGCTGCAGTACGGGCACTTCGCTTCGCCGTGCGTCACGTCGAGGAACACGCGCGGGTGGTTGCTCCAGCGCGGCATCGACGGATTCGGGCAGTAAGCGGGCAGATCCTTGGCCGAAAGTTCGACCAGCGGCATTTCCTTGATTTCGCTCATGAGGACGATTCTCTGTGTAGCTGTGGGGGCCAGGCGTTGGCGCGCCCGGACCTTTTGTCTTAGACCTTCGCGAGCCAGTGCGCGTACTTGTCGTTCTTGCCCGAAACGACGTCGAAGAAGGCCGATTGCAGCTTCTCCGTGACCGGGCCGCGCGAGCCGCTGCCGATGGTGCGGTTGTCGAGCTCGCGGATCGGCGTGACTTCGGCGGCGGTGCCCGTGAAGAACGCTTCGTCGCAGGTGTACACCTCGTCACGCGTGATGCGCTTTTCGATCACGGGAATGCCCATGTCGCGCGCGAGCGTGATGACCGTGTCGCGCGTGATGCCGTCGAGGCACGACGCGAGGTCCGGCGTGTACAGCTTGCCGTTGTTCACGAGGAAGAAGTTCTCGCCCGAGCCTTCCGAGACATAGCCGTCCACGTCGAGCAGGAGCGCTTCGTCGTAGCCGTCGGCGGTGGCTTCCTGGTTGGCGAGGATCGAGTTCACATACCAGCCCGAAGCCTTGGCGCGCACCATCGACACGTTCACGTGATGGCGCGTGAACGACGACGTCTTCACGCGGATGCCCCTGGCAAGGCCGTCTTCGCCGAGATAGGCGCCCCACGGCCATGCGGCGATGGCCACGTGAATGGTGTTGCCCTTGGCCGAAACGCCGAGCTTTTCCGAGCCGACCCAGATGATCGGGCGGATGTAGCACGACTCGAGCCTGTTCGCGCGCACGACTTCGAGCTGCGCGTCGGCGAGCGTCTTCGCGTCGAACGGCACGTCCATCTGGAAAATCTTGGCCGAGTTGAGCAGACGCCTGGTGTGCTCGGCGAGGCGGAAGATCGCGGTGCTGCCGTCGGCGGTCTGATAGGCGCGTACACCTTCGAAGACACCCATGCCGTAGTGCAGCGTGTGGGTCAGCACGTGAATGTTGGCGTCGCGCCAATCAATCAGCCTGCCGTCCATCCAGATCTTGCCGTCGCGGTCGGCCATTGACATACGAATCTCCAGACAAGTGCAGTAAATATCGGGCTTATATAGGGGTTTCGCCGCGCGCCGCGTGGCTGCGGTTGGCAAAGACGATTATTTTAGCGTCATTTGACGCCTTCCAGCGCGCCCGCGGGCGCTTGGGGCGGGGATTTCGGGCGATTTTAGGGTCGTTTCGCGCGTGTTCCGCATGAATATTTTTTTGGGTTTAGCCCATGCTGCATCGCAGCAAATCGCGCGAACGCCCGCCCGGCGAGCAGCGTCTGCCCAAATACGGGAGATTCGCCTGGACACGTCTCTGATCGTCCTGGCTATCAGCTAAAATACCGATCTCGCAATCGATGCCGGCTCGTGCCAGCGACGAGCAGCGACATGGAGCCGCGACCCGAAACAGCGTTCAAACCGGATCCCGCGCCGTGCCGTCCCGCACGTCTTGCCGCGCCAGAATGAGGCCCGCGGCGCCGCATCGCCTTGCCACCGCCTTCCCACCATCAAGATGACATGCCCATGAACAAGGTTCTGCGTCTTTCCGATCTGATCTCCGAAGGCAAATTGAAGGGCAAGCGCGTATTCATCCGCGCCGACCTGAACGTGCCGCAGGACGACCACGGCAACATCACCGAAGACACCCGCGTGCGCGCCTCCGTGCCGGCCATCAAGGCCGCACTCGACGCCGGCGCGGCCGTCATGGTCACCTCGCACCTGGGCCGCCCGACCGAAGGCGAATTCAAGCCCGAAGACTCCCTCGCGCCGGTCGCGAAGCGTCTGGCCGAACTGCTCGGCCGCGACGTGCCGCTGGTCGCGAACTGGGTTGAAAACGGCGTGAACGTCGAGCCGGGCAACGTGGTGCTGCTCGAAAACTGCCGCGTCAACAAGGGCGAAAAGAAGAACTCGGACGAGCTTTCGCAAAAGATGGCGAAGCTCTGCGATATCTACGTGAACGACGCGTTCGGCACCGCCCATCGCGCCGAAGCCACGACCTACGGCATCGCGAAGTACGCGAGCGTCGCCTGCGCGGGTCCGCTGCTCGCGGCCGAACTCGACGCGCTCGGCAAGGCGCTCGGCGCGCCCAAGCGTCCGCTGGTGGCCATCGTGGCGGGCTCGAAGGTTTCGACCAAGCTCACCATCCTCAAGTCGCTGGCCGAGAAAGTCGATCAGCTGATCGTCGGCGGCGGCATCGCCAACACGTTCATGCTGGCCGCGGGCCTGAAGATCGGCAAGTCGCTCGCCGAAGCCGATCTGGTGGACGATGCGAAGGCCATCATCGACGCGGCGCGCGCGCGCGGCGCCTCCGTGCCGATCCCGACCGACGTCGTGACCGCCAAGGAATTCTCGCCGACGGCCAGGGCCGAGACGAAGAACGTGGCCGACGTGGCAGACGACGACATGATCCTCGACATCGGTCCCGTCACCGCCAACGCACTCGCCGCGCAGCTCGCGCAGGCCGGCACGATCGTGTGGAACGGCCCGGTCGGCGTGTTCGAGTTCGACCGGTTCGGCAACGGCACGAAGACGCTCGCGGATGCGATCGCCAGTTCGGGCGCCTTCTCGATCGCGGGCGGCGGCGACACGCTCGCAGCCATCGCGAAGTACAACATCGCCGAGAAGGTCAGCTATATCTCCACCGGCGGCGGCGCCTTCCTCGAGTTCCTCGAAGGCAAGAAGCTGCCGGCGGTCGAAGTGCTCGAAACGCGGGCGGCTGGTTAAGTGGCGCCGCGCGCCCCGGCCGGGAAGGCCATGAGCAAACTTCCTCGTGCAGGCGCACAGAAGTCGCGCAGCGCAGCCGGGGCCGCAGCAAAACAGAAGGGGCGCGCAGCGCCCCAGGCAGAGACGGACCAGGCGGGGGCCGACGCGACCCCCGCCGCCGCTGCCGAAAAGGACCTTGCGGCGACGCAGTCGACTGCTGAATCGACAGCCGCACAGAATCCGACAGGGCGCACAGCCACGCCCGCATCGAATACGACTACGCATGTAGACAGCGCCGTAGCGGCTCATGTGAGCCCTGCGGTGTCCTCCAAGAAAGCGACGCCGGGTACACCCGGTGCGCGTTCCGGCGCATCCGCACCCGCGGCGCAGCCGGCCAGCACTTCTCGCAGCAACGGTTTTCCCAGCGATCCTATCCAGACGAGGAGACTCATGCATCGCGCCACCAAGATTGTCGCCACCATCGGTCCGGCTTCCAGCACGCCGGACATCCTGCTGAAAATGATCCGCGCAGGACTGGACGTGGTGCGCCTCAACTTTTCGCACGGCACCGCCGACGACCATCGTCAGCGTGCTGAAATGGTGCGGGACTGCGCCCGCCAGGCTGGCCGCGAAGTTGCGATCATGGCGGACCTGCAAGGCCCGAAGATTCGCGTCGGCAAATTCGAGAATGGCAAGACGACGCTCGAGCCGGGCCATCCGTTCATCCTCGACGCCGAATGCGAGCTCGGTAATGACGAGCGCGTCGGTCTCGACTACAAGGATCTGCCGCGCGACCTGAAGCCGGGCGACATCCTGTTGCTCAACGACGGCCTGATCGTGCTCGACGTCGCGCGCGTGATCGGCAGCGAGATCCACACGATCGTGCGCGTGGGCGGCGACCTGTCGAACAACAAGGGCATCAACCGCCAGGGCGGCGGGCTGACGGCGCCCGCGCTCACCGCGAAGGACATGGAAGACATCCGCACGGCCATGTCGCTGGGCGCGGACTTCGTCGCCGTGTCGTTCCCGAAGAACGCCACCGACATGGAAATGGCGCGCCAGCTCGCGAACATCGCGGGCGCGCCTTACGGCATCAAGCCGAAGATGATCGCGAAGATCGAGCGCGCCGAGGCGATTCCGGCGCTGCAGGAAATTCTCGATTCGTCGGACGGCATCATGGTCGCGCGCGGCGACCTGGCCGTGGAAGTGGGCAATGCCGCCGTGCCGGCGCTGCAAAAGCGCATGATCCGCATGGCGCGCGACTCGAACAAACTCGTCATCACAGCCACGCAGATGATGGAGTCGATGATCCACGCGCCGGTGCCTACGCGCGCCGAAGTCTCGGACGTCGCCAACGCGGTGCTCGACGGCACGGACGCCGTGATGCTCTCGGCCGAATCGGCCGCGGGCAAGTACCCGGTGCAGACCATCGAGGCCATGGCCGCGATCTGTCTGGAAGCGGAGAAGTCGGAGCAATCCGAACTGGACAAGGACTTCCTCGACCGCACCTTCACGCGCATCGACCAGTCGATCGCCATGGGCGCCTTGTTCACGGCCTATCACCTGGGCGCGAAGGCGATCGTCGCGCTTACGGAGTCGGGCTCGACCGCACTCTGGATGTCGCGTCACTGGACCCATGTGCCGATCTTCGCGCTCACGCCGCGTGCAGGCAGCGAGCGCGCCATGTCGCTCTATCGCAATGTCACGCCGCTGCACCTCGATACGAGCAGCGACCGCGACACGGCGCTGCAGCAAGCCATCGAAGTGGTGGTCAGCAAGGGCTACGCGTCGCACGGCGACATGGTCGTGCTGACCGTGGGCGAGCCGATGGGGCAGCCGGGCGGCACGAACACACTGAAGATCGTGCGCGTCGGCGACGTGCTCTAACTTCGGTGCGGTAACCGCGCGGCGATTTTTTTCGCTTTATTTTCGCGACTCCCGAAAATAAATGCGGTCGACGTCGACTGGTACCACACTGGTATCAGATCGACGTAAGATCGGTGCCGTTTAGACGCTTTTTCCCCGCAATTGAAGCCCGTACGCCATAAAAACGGCGCACGGGCTGTCGACGCTTTTTGCATCTTCTCGCGGTTCTGACGCTCCGATACGCCAATTTCATGCCAGTTACGTGCCTGGTGCCGGGATCGGACGCGCTTCGCGATAAAATCACGCCATCGAGCCCGCGGCAGGTCACGCGGGCGGCGGCTGCCAGGCCGCCCTCGACCGGCTGCGCAAGACAGTCGGCGGCAGAAGCATTTCGTTTCAAATCAAAGGAGTAGCAACAATGCCTCTCGTATCAATGCGTCAACTGCTGGACCACGCGGCTGAACACGGTTATGGCCTGCCCGCGTTCAACGTGAACAACCTGGAACAGGTCCAGGCGATCATGGAAGCCGCGAACCAGGTCGGTTCGCCGGTGATCATGCAGGCATCGGCCGGCGCGCGTAAGTACGCGGGTGAGCCTTTCCTGCGCCACCTGATCGAAGCCGCGGTCGAGTCGTATCCGCATATTCCGGTCGTGATGCACCAGGACCACGGCCAGTCGCCGGCAGTCTGCATGGCAGCGATCCGCAGCGGTTTCACCAGTGTGATGATGGACGGCTCGCTCGAAGCCGACGGCAAGACGGTCGCATCGTACGAGTACAACGTCGAAGTTTCGCGCAAGGTCGTCGAAATGGCGCACTCGATCGGCGTGACGGTCGAAGCGGAACTGGGCGTGCTCGGTTCGCTGGAAACGATGAAGGGCGACAAGGAAGACGGTCACGGCGCCGAAGGCACCATGACGCGCGAGCAGCTCCTGACGGACCCGGAGCAGGCCGCCGACTTCGTGAAGCTCACGCAGTGCGACGCGCTGGCCATCGCCATCGGCACCTCGCACGGCGCGTACAAGTTCTCCAAGAAGCCCACGGGCGACATTCTGTCGATCCAGCGCATCAAGGAAATCCACGCGCGCATTCCGAACACGCACCTCGTGATGCACGGTTCGTCGTCGGTGCCGCAGGAACTGCTGGCCGAGATCCGCGAATTCGGCGGCGACATGAAGGAAACGTACGGCGTGCCGGTGGAAGAGATCCAGGAAGGCATCCGTCACGGCGTGCGCAAGATCAACATCGACACCGACCTGCGTCTGGCGATCACGGGCGCGATCCGTCGCTATATGTATGAAAATCCGTCGAAGTTCGACCCGCGCGACTACCTGAAGCCGGCTCGCGAAGCCGCGAAGAAGGTGTGCCTGGACCGCTTCCTCGCGTTCGGCTGCGAAGGCCAGGCCGGCAAGATCAAGCCGGTTTCGCTCGACAAGATCGCCGAGAAGTACAAATCGGGCGAACTCGCGCAGATCATTCGCTAAGCGAGCTTCTGTGCCGGGCGCTGTGCGCCTCGAGTAGCAAACATCGCCGTTTCCGCCTGTTTTGGGGGAACGGCGATGGGCTTTTCCGGGAAATTTGCCGGTTTTTGGTTTACCCTCGCAATACCTTCGGTTTTACGGTTTCCGCGCGCGGTTGCAACCGCGATTCTGGACCGAACCCGCCTCCGTTTCGATTGTCCTTTTAGCGAATCACGACGATGTCTACCCTCTACGAATCCACGCTCCGCTCGCTGCCGCTTCTCGGCCGCGGCAAGGTCCGCGACAACTATGCCGTGGGCAACGACAAGCTGCTGATCGTCACCACCGACCGTCTGTCGGCGTTCGACGTCATCATGGGCGAGCCGATTCCGCGCAAGGGCGAGGTGCTCAACCAGATGGCCGACTTCTGGTTCGAAAAGCTCAAGCACGTCGTGCCGAACCACCTCACGGGCGTCGCGCCTGAAACGGTGGTGGCCGCTGACGAAGTCGAGCAGGTCAGGGGCCGCGCCGTCGTGGTGAAGCGCCTCGAGCCGATCCTCGTGGAAGCCGTGGTGCGCGGCTATCTTGCCGGCAGCGGCTGGAAGGACTATCAGGCAACGGGCGCCGTGTGCGGTGTCGAACTGCCGCCGGGCCTGCAGAATGCGCAAAAGCTGCCCGAGCCGATCTTCACGCCGGCAGCCAAGGCCGAAATGGGCCACCACGACGAGAACATCACGTACGAAGAGATGGAGCGCCGCATCGGCACCGAGCTCTCGCGCACCATCAAGGATATTTCGATCAAGCTGTACAAGGAAGCCGCCGACTACGCGGCCACGCGCGGCATCATCATCGCCGACACGAAGTTCGAATTCGGTCTCGACAACCACGGCCAGCTGTATCTGATGGACGAGGCGCTCACCGCCGACTCGTCGCGCTTCTGGCCGGCCGACCAGTACCAGGTGGGCTCGAACCCGCCGTCGTTCGACAAGCAGTTCGTGCGCGACTGGCTCGAAACCCAGGACTGGAAGAAGGAGCCGCCGGCGCCGAAGCTGCCCGACGAAGTGATCGCCAAAACGTCGGCAAAGTATCAGGAGGCGCTCGAGCGTCTCACGGGTCAAAAGCTCGCGTGAGCGAGAAGAGGGAAAAAGGAAGCACAATGAGCGAAGTTCAGACGGCTCACCAGCATGCGGCGCCGCTCGTCGGCGTGTTGATGGGCTCCAGCTCCGACTGGGACACGATGAAGCACGCGGTCGCGATCCTGCAGGAGTTCGGCGTCGCGTACGAGGCCAAGGTGGTCTCGGCGCACCGCATGCCCGACGAGATGTTCGAGTACGCGGAAAAGGCGCGCGAGCGCGGCCTGCGCGCGATCATCGCCGGCGCGGGCGGCGCGGCGCACCTGCCGGGCATGCTGGCGGCCAAGACCACGGTGCCCGTGCTGGGCGTGCCGGCGGTCAGCAAGTATCTGAAGGGCGTGGATTCGCTCCACTCGATCGTGCAGATGCCCAAGGGCGTCCCGGTCGCGACCTTCGCCATCGGCGAGGCGGGCGCGGCCAATGCGGCGCTCTTCGCCGTCTCGATCCTGAGCGTGACCAACACCGAATACGCGAACAAGCTCGCGGCCTTCCGTGTGCGCCAGAACGAAGCGGCGCATGCCATGGTGCTGCCCCCGCTTTGATCGTCCCGCTTTGATCGTCCCCACGCGCCGCGGCCACCCCGCGGCCGACCACGAAGATGACTCCTGACAATTCACCGGTTTCACCGATCCTGCCCGGCGCCTGGCTGGGCATGGTGGGTGGCGGCCAGCTCGGCCGCATGTTCTGCTTTGCCGCGCAGGCGATGGGCTATCGCGTCGCCGTGCTCGATCCCGACGCGACGAGCCCCGCGGGCACCGTGGCCGACCGCCACATCTGCGCCGCGTACGACGACGAAGCGGCGCTCACCGAACTCGCGCGTCTGTGCGCGGCCATCTCGACCGAGTTCGAGAACGTGCCCGCGGCGAGCCTCGACACGCTCGCGAAGTCGACCTTCGTGAGCCCGGCTGGACGCTGCGTGGCGGTGGCGCAGGACCGCATCGCCGAGAAGCGCTTTATCGCGGCGGCCGGCGTGCCGGTCGCGCCGCACGTGGTGATCGAGTCGTCGCAGGCGCTCGCCGGCATCGACGACAAGACGCTCGCCGCCGTGCTGCCGGGCATTCTCAAGACCGCGCGCATGGGCTATGACGGCAAAGGCCAGATTCGTGTCTCCAACGCCGAAGAAGTGCGCGAGGCGCATGCGTCGCTCGGCGGCGTGCCGTGCGTGCTGGAAAAGCGCCTGCCGCTGAAGTTCGAGGTGAGCGCGCTGATCGCTCGCGGCACGAACGGCAAGGCCGTCGTTTATCCGCTCGCGCAGAACACGCACCGCAACGGCGTGCTCTCGCACACCATCGTGCCCGCGCCGGACGCAAGCCCGGCGCTCGTTCAGCAGGCCCAGCAGGCGGCGATCCAGATCGCGGCGAAGCTCGGCTATGTGGGCGTGCTGTGCGTGGAGTTCTTCATCCTCGAAGACGGCTCGCTCGTCGCCAACGAAATGGCGCCGCGCCCGCACAACTCGGGCCACTACACGACCGATGCGTGCGCCACGAGCCAGTTCGAGCAGCAGGTGCGCGCCATGACGGCCATGCCGCTCGGCGACACGCGCCAGCACTCGCCGGCCGTGATGCTGAACATTCTCGGCGACGTGTGGTTCCCCTGCGCCGTGGGCGAGGCGAAGCCCCAGAAGGGCGCCGCGCCCGTCACGCCGCCGTGGGACCAGGTGGCCGCGATGCCGGCCGCGCGCCTGCATCTGTACGGCAAGGAAGAAGCGCGTGCGGGCCGTAAGATGGGCCACGTGAACTTCACTGCGCCGACGCTCGACGAAGCGCGCACGGCCGCACGCGACTGCGCGCGCCTGCTGCACATCGCCACGAGCTGAGGTTGAGCCGCATCATGTCTGATCAGCAGAACGCGCCGCACGATGGCGCGCCGACTCTGACCGATGCCGACATCGAGCACGCCGCCGCGCTGCTCGGCGCGGGCGAGCTGGTAGCGTTCCCGACCGAGACCGTCTATGGTCTGGGCGGCGATGCGGCGAGCCCCGAGGCAGTCGCGCGCATTTACGCGGCCAAAGGGCGGCCGGCGAACCATCCGGTGATCGTGCACTTGCCGCCGGGCGGCGACCCGCAGTACTGGGCAGCGGAGTGGCCCGAGGCGGCGCAAAAGCTCGTCGATGCATTCTGGCCCGGCCCGCTCACGCTGATCGTCAAACGCCACGAACGCATTCCCGATGCCGTGAGCGGCGGTCAGGACTCGGTGGGGCTGCGCTGCCCGTCGCATCCGGTCGCGCAGCAGCTGCTGGCGGCGTTTTCTGCGCGTCGCGGCGGTCATGGCGGCGTGGCGGCGCCGTCGGCGAACCGCTTCGGCCACGTGAGCCCGACCACGGCGCAGCACGTGCGTGACGAATTCGGCGCGGCGGTGCATGTGCTCGACGGCGGCGCATGCGACGTGGGCATCGAATCGACGATTCTCGATCTCTCCCGCGGATTTCCCGCGTTGCTGCGGCCCGGCCACGTGACGCCGCACGACATCGCGCGCGTGCTGGGCGAGGCGCCGCGCTTGCCCGACGGCTCGGACGCCACGGCGCCGCGCGCCTCGGGTACGCTCAAGGCGCACTATGCGCCGCGCACGCCGCTCGCGCTGCTGCCGTTCGAGGCGCTGGAGCCGCTGCTGGCGGCAGCGCGCGATGCGGGCGAAACGGTGGCGCTCGTGGCGCGCGCCTCGCGCGCGGGCGATTGGGCGCAGGCACAGGGCGTGCACTTCGTCGCCGCGCCGGAAGAGCCGCAGGAATATGCGCGCGAGCTGTATGGCTTGCTGCGCGCGCTCGATCGCGCGAACGTCTCGCGCATTCTCATTGAGAAGCTGCCGGAGACGATCGAGTGGATCGCGGTCAATGACCGGTTGGGGCGGGCGGCGGCGGCGTTCGAGGCGCAGCAGCAGGGCTGAGCACCTTCTTTCGCGTTCAATGAAAAACACCCCACGAGCCTGACGGTTCGTGGGGTGTTTTTTCTTGCACCGGGAGGCCCGGTGCAAGCGACGCTTATCAGGGCGCCTTGCCGATGCCCGCAGCAGCCAGCTGCTTTTCGACGTACGTCGCGAACTGCGAATGCAGCGCCGTGGTCGGGTGCACGAGATCCGCGAACATGTAGGTCGTGGGCGCGTTGGCCGTCGTCAGCGTTTGCGGCGAGCAGAACAGCGAGCTGCCGAAGTTCTGGCCGTAGGCCGCGGCGTACGCGTTGATGGTGGCTTGCGGCGTCGTGGCCGGGTCCAGCCCCAACGTAGCCTTCGGATTGGCGAGCGCGTAGTTGGTCGCGCTGTTCGTCATGGCCGTGAGGTTACAGGCCGTATCCGTGTTCGTCACGGTGAAGCCGAGGCTGGCCGCGTTCGCGATCGACTGATCGAGCCACGAGAACGTATCGACCAGCACGACCTTCTTCGCCTGCACGTCGGCTGCGGTCGCCTTGATCAGCGTCAGGTTGTACATCGCCGAAATGAGCGAGAGCGCCTGGTCGGCCGAGCTCGCGGAGCCGGGCGTTGCGCCGATGGCGGCATCAGCCTTCAGCGCCGCCGGCGTCTTGCCGATGTCGGGCACCGTGACGACCGCGATCTTCGGATTGCCGGGGACGATATCCGCATGGACGAGCGCGCCCAGCGTGCCCGCTGCTGTGAGGACCGGGGCGATCGAGGCGAAGCTGGAGGCGTAGTTCGGGTTCGTGACGATACCGAGCGCGATGGCGGCGGGCACCAAGGCTGTTGCCTGCGCTTGGGTGAAGCCCGACTGCATCAGGCTCGCAACCGTGCTCTGCTGCGTCGCGGGATCGTTGACGAGCGTCGAAAACGGAGTGGCCGCGAGCGCCGCGCCGAACAACGCCAGGCCCGTGGGGCTGCCGTTAGTGGGCACGTTCAGCAAATTCAGGATTTCATTCGCGCCGCCTTCCACGAGCACGAGCTGATTCGCATTGAAGCTGCCGTGCTGCGCCAGGTACTGCTGGAGCTGCCACGTGACCGGCTGCTCGCTCGCGGCGGAGATCACGGCGCTGGTATTCGCCACGCCGCCGCCCGTCACCAGCGCGCCGCCTTGCGCGTAGTCGAGCCCGCCCGTGGCCGTGAGCGGCAGACCGAAGCCGCCTTCGAAGGCGGGCGATAGCGTGTTGCCGAAGTACTCGGACACATGCTGCGCCCAGACCTCGCCCGGGTTGGTCGTGAAGCGGCCGCCGCCGAAGCCCGGCAGAATCTGCTCCGAATACGTGCCCGCGTCTGTCAGGCTCGTGCCGAACGCCACCACCTGCATGTTGACGCCCGAGGGCGGCGGCGTGCTCGCGTTGTTGTTCCCACTGCTGCCACCACCGCAGGCGGCGAGCAGCGCAAAGGCGGCGCTCGCGGCAGCGATCTGGGTGGCGCGCAACAGCTTACGGTGTCTCGGTCCTTGATGCTTCATATTCACTTCATCTCCTCTGTGTGTGGCCTTTGATGCCATGCCTGCCTACTCATGCAACGGGTGCTCGTGGCACGAGCAGCTGCCCCGTTGTCGATGTTTTTCTCGATCGCCGGCCTTGCATGCACCCCCTGTGTGCTGCTGTCCCAGGGTCAGGGCCAAGGCCGACAGACTACGCAATCTCTCAGCTATTGCGCGACCCGAACTCACCCTCGGTGTTGTTTTCCGGCACGCCGTAGCGCGTTCCCACGGGTGTCGCCGGCGCCGTCACGGATGCGAGGCCGAGCGCGTCGTGGCGCTCGCACCAATCGGGCGGTGCGAAGAGCGCGGCGAGGCGCGAACGCCAGTCGGGCATGCGCGCGAAGTCCCGCGCCATCGCGAGCCATTCGTGAAACGTCGCCTTGAGCGGATTGCATGACGCAAGCGGCTTGACGATGCCGTAATCGGGCGCGTCGTGCGCGTCTTCCTCGACATAGCTGCCGAACAGGCGGTCCCAGATCGCGAGCACGCCGGCGTAGTTGCGGTCGATATAGCGTGCGTTACGCGCGTGATGGACGCGATGCATCGACGGCGTGTTGAACACGTATTCGAGCCAGCCGAGTTTGCCTACGGCCTGGGTATGCACGAAGAACTGAAACGCGAGATTGACGAGCACGATCGCGACGATCTGCTCCGGCGTGAAGCCGAGCATGGCGAGCGGAACCCAGAACAGCCACATGCCCGCCACGGGGTACATGAGGCTCTGGCGAAACGCCGTGGAAAGGTTCAGGCGCACCGACGAATGGTGGACGACGTGCGCGGCCCAGAGCCAGCGCACGCGATGGCTCGCGCGGTGAAACACGTAGTAGAGCAGGTCCTGCGCGATAAAGAGTGCGAACCATGCGACGAGCCCCGGCTGCCACGAAACGAGCCGGAAGTGCCGGTAGACGTAGGCATAGACGGGCACCGCAATGAGCCACGCAAGTTTGTCGGCGCCCTGGTGCATGAGCGCGAGCGCGGCGTTGCACAGCGTATCGGGCCAGGCGTAGCGGGCGCTGTCGGGGGTGGCGTTCGATGCAGTGCGCGGCCGCGTGCGGGAGAGATGCCACGCTTCCCAGCCGATGCAGGCGAGAAATACGGGGGCGAGGGCGAGCAGCAGCCATTGCGCATCGAACTGCACGAACGTCGTCCTCCTTGTCCCGTGGGCGGCGCTGGTGGACAGCGCGGCGGTTGTAGTCTCATGTCTTGTCGGCCGCGTTAGTGCGCGTTCTTACGGGCGCGCGGCTCGATTGGCGGGCGCGTATGACAGATTTTTATGACGCGCCTTCGGCCTTTGCCCGTCAGGGTACACGCCTCGCGCCCAGGACGGGCGGCGCTTTGCTAGAGGAAAGATTCGAGCCCGGCGCGCGGCGGCGCGCTCGGGTGAGGCGCACGGGGACAGGTCCGCGGCGCCCGCCCGGCGTGCACACAGCGTGCTCGCCGGGTGCAATCAGCGTGCTCCCGGCACGTGGTCAATGCGCGTGGTCAATGCGCGCCGCGTCGTCTGGCCGGAGTTTTGTGCGTGGCCTTCTCGGCCTTCGGCGCTTTCGCCGCGCGCTTCGGATGCGGCTCGACATACACGGGTTTTTCTTCGGGCATGCCCTTGTAGACCCACTCGAGCAGCGCGTCGTGCGCGGCGCGTGCGGCCTCGGCGCGCGGATCGTTGATGAGGCTCACCACGATCCAGCTCTCGCCATTCTCGGCCGCCACGTAACCGGCGATCGCGCGCACGTCGCGCAGCGTGCCCGTCTTGATATGCGCGTTGCCTTCCACGCCTGCGTTGGTGAGGCGGTTGCGCATCGTGCCGTCCACGCCGACGATCGGCAGCGAGTCGATGAACACCTGCGCGACCGGGCTCGCGTTCGCGTTCTGCAGCAGGTTGGCGAGCGAGAGCGCGCTGACGTGCTCTTCGCGCGAGAGGCCGCAGCCGTTGTCGAGCACGAGTTCGGGCATGTTCAGGCCGCTGCGCCGCAGGTACGTATTGACGGCCGTGGCGGCCTTGGCCGTAGTCGCAGGCGCTTTGCCCTCGACGGCGCCGAGCGTGAGGAACAGGTTGCGCGCCATCACGTTGTTGCTGAACTTGTTGATGTCGTGCACGACGTCCGAGAGCGGCGGGCTCTGGTGCACGGCGAGCAGACGTGCGCGCGGCGGCACGACGCCTTCGCGCACCGCGCCGGCCGGCGTGGCGAAGAGGCTGCTGCCCGTTTGCTGCCAGAGGGCGAGCAAGCCGTCCGCGAAGAACGTGCTGTGGTCCACGGGCGCGGCCATGTTGAGCGTGCGCTCGCCGCAGCGCATGGCGTAGCTGCCCGCGAAGCTCGCGGTGACGACGCCGTTGCCGCCCGGCGAAACCTGCGGGCTCGGGAGCATGCCGCCGCAGGCGCCGGCGCGCTCGCGGATCTGGTTGTCGATTTGCCACTGCGCAACGGGCGGCACCACATCGATCGACACCCCCTCGCGGGAGGGCGAGAACGTGAACGAGACCGACTTGAACGCGTACATCAGCGGATCGGGGCCGACGTTGTAGGGCGCGCTGTCGTCGCCGTCGAACGAGGGCAGGTCGCGCGTGGACGGATCGAACTCGCTCTTGTCGAGCACGAGTGCGCCGTCGATGCGCGCGACGCCCGCGGCGCGAATCTTCTGCACGAGGTCGATCAGCTCTTCGGGCACGAGCTTCGGGTCGCCGGTGCCCTTGATATAGAGGTTCCCGTGCAGCGTGCCGCTCGCATCGACTTCGCCGTCGGTATAGGCGCTCGTTTTCCAGCGATAGTCGGGACCGAGCATCGCGAGGCCGCTCCACGTCGTGACGAGTTTCATCGTCGAGGCGGGCATCATCGGCTGGCCGGCATTCACGGCGACGCTCGGCTGGCGGTCGCCGACCTTTTCGATCACCACGCTGACCGACGAGAGCGTCACGTGTGCGCGCTCGAGGCCTGCCATCACGGTGGGCGGCAGCACCGTGGTCACGTTGACCGTGGGAATGCGCGCGCCTTCGGGCTGCGCGTACGCGGCCGGCGCGGCGGCGAAGCCCGCGGCGAGCGCGGCGCAGGCGAGCGTGAGGGCGAGCGGTCGAGGCAGGCGCGCAGTGGCGGCGGTGCGATGCGTGCGGTTGGAGCGCGAGGCAGGCAGTCTGAGCAAAGAGCGTAGGCGGGACAGCGAAGCGGGCAGCATGAAAAGCGTTCGGGCGAGTGCAGGGGCGGTGCTTGGGCCGGGCGCGGCGCACGGAAAGAGGGGACTCACCGGTGCTGCGCGCGGGCGCGAAAATCAGGGCGGCGTGTGATTCTTGGTGCGCGCGCGATGCGCTCGCTTGAACGTACTGTACAAGCCTGCACGCGCGCATCGCGGCCGAATCACGAGTGGAGCGCCGCAAAAGCGCACATTGTAAAGACCTCGCGCCGCGTGCGCGCATTGCCGCAAGAAAACGTTGCACATTGCGTGGCGTGATTCAAACACTGCCGATAATGTGCCCATGCCGCGCGCCATTGCCTCGCGACCGGCTGCGTGCCGCAGCGGCGCGGCGCCCCTGTTCAGGCGCTAGAATGCTCGCATCCTCATCCACTCACGCAGCGTGGCGCAGCAGCGCCGCCCGGCCAATATTACGATGCGCATACTGCTAGTCGAAGATGACCGCATGATCGCCGAAGGCGTGCGCAAGGCGCTGCGCGGCGAAGGCTTCGCGGTCGACTGGGTCGAAGACGGCGACGCCGCCCTCTCGGCCGCGAGCGCGGATTCTTACGATCTCATGCTGCTCGATCTCGGATTGCCGCGGCGCGACGGTCTCGACGTGCTGCGCACGCTACGCGCGCGTGGCGCGGCACTGCCCGTGCTGATCCTCACGGCGCGCGACGCCGTGGCCGATCGCGTGAAGGGCCTCGACGCCGGTGCGGACGACTACCTCATCAAGCCCTTCGATCTCGATGAACTGGGCGCACGCATGCGGGCGCTGATCCGCCGCCAGGCGGGCCGCAGCGATTCGACCATCCGCCACGGCTCGATCACGCTCGATCCGGCTTCGCACCAGGTCACCCAGGACGGTTCGCCCGTTGCGCTCTCGGCGCGCGAATTCGCGCTGCTCGAAGCGCTGCTCGCGCGACCGGGCGCGGTGCTCTCGAAAACCCAGCTCGAAGAGAAGATGTACGGATGGGGCGAGGAGATCGGCAGCAATACCGTCGAGGTCTATATTCACGCGCTGCGCAAGAAGCTCGGGGCCGACCTGATCCGCAACGTGCGCGGCCTCGGCTACATGATCTCCAAAGACGCATGAAGCAGGTAATCAAGTGCGTAAGCGCCAAAGCGCTAGCTCCGGATCGACAGGGAGACCTCGTTAGCCGATGAGTTCCATCCGACGACAACTGCTGTTCTGGCTGCTCGCGATCGTCGTCGCGGGCGTTGGGCTCGCGGGCTGGCTGATCTATCGCCAGGCGCTCGCCGAAGCCAACGAGCTGTTCGACTACCAGCTGCAGGAAATCGCCGAGGCGCTGCCCTCCGAGCCATTCAACGAGATCCTAAGTTCGCGCGATACGGGCGACGAAGGCATCGTGCTGCAGATCTGGAATCGCAACGGCGTGCTCATGTACTACTCGCATCCGCGCGCGCCGCTCGCGCCGCGCGCGGAACTCGGCTTTTCGACGGAGCGCACCGACCGCGGCGACTGGCGCGTGTACGGCGCGATCGTCGGCGACAACGTCGTGCAGCTCGCGCAGCCCGTTTCGGTGCGCAACCGTCTCGCCGCGAACGTCGCGTTGCGCACGCTCTGGCCGCTCATCGTGGTGCTGCCGTTTCTCGGCATCGCGGTCTGGATCATGGTGGGGCGTGGGCTCAGGCCGCTCTCGCGCGTCGCGCGCGCGCTCGACACGCGTCATCCCGAAGCGCTCGATCCGCTGCCCGAAGAGCGTCTGCCGCGCGAAGTCACGCCGCTCGTGCATGCGTTGAACGCGCTGCTCGAACGCCTCGCGCAAGCCATCGATACACAGAAGGCCTTCGTCGCCGACGCTGCACACGAGTTGCGCACGCCGCTGGCGGCCGTGCAGATCCAGGCGCAACTCGTTGCGCGCGCAAAGGATGACGAAACGCGTCGCGAAGCGCTCGTCGATCTGCAGGCGGGCGTGACGCGCGCCACGCGTCTTGCCGAGCAGCTGCTCGCCCTCGCTCGCTCCGAACCCGACGGTCACGCGCGCGCGCAGAACGTCGATCTGCATGCGCTGCTCGATGATTGCGTGCTCAACCATGCGCCGCTCGCGCAGCAGCGCGGCGTCGATCTCGGCATCGAGGAAAGCGCGGCGGCGAGCGTGCATGGCGACGCCGATGCATTGCGCGTGATGCTCAACAACCTGCTCGACAACGCGACCAAGTACACGCCCGCGGGCGGCCGCGTGGACGTGAGCCTCGCCGTCGTCGACGGGCGTGCGCACGTGCGCATCGCGGACAGCGGGCCGGGCATCCCGGAAGAGGAGCGCGCGCGCGTGTTCGATCGCTTTTATCGCGTGGGCGCAGGCGCGAATCGCGCGCGCACCGATATCGCCGGCACGGGACTCGGGCTCGCTATCGTGCGCCGAATCGCGGATCAGCACGACGCGACCATCACACTCGGCGATTCGCCCGCAGGCGGCCTGCTCGTGGACGTGCGGTTCTGACTCCGAATCGCCCGCAAATGCCCGCCGCGCGGGCGTTTGCGCGATTATTGCGATTTCCGCGTACTTAAGACTCCTTTAAGCGACACGGCTTACTCTTCGGTACGTCGTGATGAGTACCCCGCGCAAGGAGTCCGCAATGAATACAAAAGTGCTTTCCCGCAGTGCCGTGGCAGCCGCCGTGGTCGTCGCATTGTCGGCGGGCTATGTAGCAGGGCACCGTGATCTGCCTGCTCCGCAGGTCATTTCGCAGGCCCAGGCCGCGGCGATGATGCCCGCCGAAGCCGCAGCCAAGACTGGCATTCCCGACTTCTCGGGTCTCGTGGAAACCTACGGGCCCGCGGTGGTCAACATCAGCGCCAAGCACGTCGTGAAGCAGACGGCGCTGCGCAGCGGCGGCAGCGGCTCGCAGCAACTGCCGATCGATCCGAGCGATCCGTTCTACCAGTTCTTCAAGCACTTCTATGGCGGCGCGCCCGGCATGGGCGGCGGCGACAATGGTCCGCAGGCCGACCAGCCGAGCGCGAGCCTCGGCTCGGGCTTCATCGTCAGCCCGGACGGCTACATTCTCACGAACGCGCACGTCGTGGACGGCGCCAACGTCGTGACGGTGAAGCTCACCGACAAGCGCGAATACAAGGCGAAGGTCGTGGGCGCGGACAAGCAGTCGGACGTCGCTGTGCTCAAGATCGACGCGAAGGACCTGCCGACCGTGAAGATCGGCGACCCGCGTCAAAGCAAGGTCGGTCAGTGGGTGGTGGCGATCGGCTCGCCGTACGGTTTCGACAACACGGTGACCTCGGGCATCATCAGCGCGAAGTCGCGCTCGCTGCCGGACGAAAACTACACGCCGTTCATCCAGACCGACGTGCCGGTCAACCCCGGCAATTCGGGCGGCCCGCTGTTTAATCTGCAGGGCGAAGTCATCGGCATCAACTCGATGATCTATTCGCAGACGGGCGGCTTCCAGGGCCTTTCGTTCGCAATCCCGATCAATGAGGCGATCAAGGTCAAGGACGAACTCGTCAAGACCGGCCACGTGAGCCGGGGGCGTCTCGGCGTCGCGGTGCAGTCGATGAACCAGACGCTCGCCAACTCGTTCGGCATGGACAAGCCGCGCGGCGCGCTGGTGAGCTCGGTGGACGCGAGCGGTCCGGCCGCGAAGGCGGGTTTGAAGCCCGGCGACGTGATCCTGTCCGTGAACGGCCAGGCCGTGGATGATTCGTCCGCTCTGCCGTCGCTCATCGCGGGCATGAAGCCGGGCACGAAGGCCGATGTTCAGGTGTGGCGTGACAAGAGCACGAAGGACCTCACCGCAACCATCGGCGCGCTGGGCGACGCCAAGGTGGCTTCGAACGACGCTCCGCAGGCGCAGATGCAGGGTCGCCTCGGCGTCGCGGTGCGCCCGCTCACGCCGCAAGAGAAGAACAACGGCTCGCTCGATCACGGTCTGCTCGTCGAGCAGTCGGGTGGCGCGGCCGAAAATGCGGGTGTCCAGCCCGGCGACGTGATTCTCGCCGTGAATGGCCGCCCGGTGACGAGCGCCGATCAGCTCAAGCAAATGGTTTCCAAGGCTGGCAACAGCATTGCGCTCCTGATCCAGCGAGACGACGCACAGATTTTCGTGCCCGTCGATCTCGGCTGATCCCTGCTGTCGCGAATCCGGCTCCGTGCGCCGGATTCGCGGCGAGAGCAGGTTTCATTACGTTGTACTTGCGCTGCCCCCGTTGGCCTTTGGCCTCGGCGGCGGCGATTTTTTTTGGGGCGCACAAAACCTTTTAGTCGAACCACTCGGGTACGCGCCTTGCGCGAGCATTACATCGGACACACTGAAAGGAGCGATCGATGAAGCGTTTCCGCAACTCGCGCCCCATCCACACGACCGCTTACGCGACGATTCTCGCGGCCACGCTTGCTCTCGGCTACGCGGGCGGCGCGGCGGCGCAGCAGGCCGATGCCTCGGGCACCGTCGGCGGCACGACCACCGACAATACGAGCGCCGGCAACACGAATGGCGGCGGCATGCCGCAAGTCCAGCAGCAGGGCGACGTGTCGTTCGTTTCCGGCGGCGTGGGTCTGGACGAATCCAGGGCGCTGCTCGGCGCGGAACACCAGTGGCCGCTTGCGTTGCGCTTTACCCAGCGCAGCGGTGAGTACGTCGCGGACGTGCACGTGCAGATCACCGACTCGCACGGCGCGAGCGTGCTCGATACCACTTCGCGCGGGCCCTATATGCTCGTGAGGGTGCGTCCTGGCCGCTACAGCGTGCATGTGAGCCATGCGGGCGTCGACAAGACGAGCGCCGTGACGGTGGGCTCGAACGGCAGCGCGCGGGCGGCGTTCATCTGGTAAGCCGCGTGGCCGGGCCGGCCGTGTTGGGGCGCTCCCGCACGCGTGCCGCGCATAAGATTCACGCAGCCAGGACGAGTTTGGCCGATAATGAAGCCGATGGGAGGCTGCGATCGCTCAGGCGTTTCGCGAGCGGGTTGGCGCCTTGCCGTCGGTCGTCGTCGATTGCGTGACCGGTACGGCGGCAGGCGACTGGCGAGCGGCCATCCCGTGGGATTGCACGGCACGCGCCTGCCTGGCGGCGTGCCACGCGAACCGGTGCGGCCTGCCGCCCGGTGAGCGCAGGGCGCCGCAGGCGCCGCCAACCAACAGGGGAACCGAACATGGCGGTCGAACCGGATGCGGACCATCGCATCGAACTCGTTGCGAACCGTCACCGCGTGCGCGTGATTCATGGCGGCATCACCATTGCCGATACGCTGCACGCCGTCACCCTTTGCGAAACCGGCTACCCCGACGTCTTCTACTTTCCGCGCGCAGACGTGAACATGGCACGACTCGAACGCTCCGGACAGACCTCGCATTGCCCGTTCAAGGGCGAGGCGACGTATTTCCATTTGCGTACCGAAGACGGGCGCGTCGACGACGCGGCCTGGAGCTACGAAGCGCCGCTCGATGACGCAAGCGGCATCAAGGGGTATCTGGCTTTCTACGCGACTCGCGTGGACCGGATCGACCAGACCTCCTGAAATGGCCCGGTAGCTTGCATAGGGGGAGCCGCCATGGAACTGAACGACGCGTTGAGAATTCCGCTCGAACCGGCCGCCGTCTGGGCGGCGCTGCAGGACGTCGCGCTCGTGCGCGCGAGCATGGAGCATTGCGAGTCGTTCAGGCGGCTCGGCCCCGGCGAATACGCGATCACCCTCACGGTGCCGCTCGGGCCGCTGCGCGCACGCTACGAAGTGCGCGCCCACATTGCCAATGACACGGCGCAGGTGCCCCTCACGCCCCGGCGCGTGCTGAGCTTTCGCGCCCGCGCGGACGGCATCGGCTCGCTGCGCGGCCAGATCGACGTCGCGCTGCGCCCCGAAGAGCGCGCCACGGCGCGGGAGCCGGGTACGGGCAAGGATGTGAGCACGCGGATCGACTACTCGGTGTGGGCCACGCTCACGGGCCCGCTTTCCGAGCTGCCGCCGCGCCAGATCGAGAACGCGCTGCACGAACTGGCCGACGACTTCTTCACGGAGTTCTGCGCCGTGGTTGCGGTCAAGCACGGCCAGGCGCCGAACCGCGTGGCGGGCGAGCAGCCGCGCCGGCAGCATGTGTTCCTGCGGCCTATCAACCTCGCCGGTCTCGCCCGGCGTGCGCATATCCTGCCACAGCACCACGCGGGCGGAACGCTCTCGGGCCGCGCCGCAAGCACGCTGAATCACGAGCCGCCGCAGCACGCCATGCCCTATTGGGCATGGGCTGCGATGATCTTTTTCGTGGCGTTGCTGCTTTATGCTGCGCGCTGGTTCACCGGGACCTGAATTCGGCGCTGCCCGGCGCGCGCAAGGTGCGCCGAGCGTCGCACCGCTCATCGAACCGCTTACACCCCCCTAAACTCCCGCCGCCACGCCGACGGCGAAATCCTGAACGCCTCCACGAAATGCTGACGCAGCGACGCGGCCGAGCGAAAGCCCGCGAGCTGGGCGATCGCGTCGACCGGCTGATCGGTGCTTTCGAGCAGCTGCTGCGCGCGGGCGAGGCGCTCGCCGAGCAGCCACGCGCTCACCGTCGTTCCCGTCGTCGAACGAAACTGGCGCGTGAAGGTGCGCCGGCTCATCAGGGCGCGCTGCGCGAGCGAGTCGAGCGTGTGGGGCGCGTCGAGGTGGGCGCGAATCCAGTCGAGCAGACCCGGCAGCCGCTCGCCGCGCCCGGGCGCCGCAAGCGGCTGTTGTACGTACTGGGCCTGGTTGCCCTGGCGATGCGGCGGCACGACGAGCCGCCGCGCCACGTAGTTCGCGGCGCCCGAGCCGCACAGCCGCCGCATGAGATGCAGGCAGCAATCGAGTCCCGCCGCGGTGCCCGCCGAGGTCAGCAGGTCGCCGTCGTCGATGTAGAGCACGCCGGGATCGAAGCGTACGGCCGGAAAGCGCTGCGCGACGTCGTCCGCCGCGGCCCAGTGCGTGGTGCCCGGGCGGCCGTCGAGCAGGCCCGCATGCGCGAGCACGTAGGCGCCGAGGCAGAGCCCGACGAGGATCGCGCCGCTCGCGTGCGCGTCACGCAACGCGTCGCAAAGCGCGGCGGGCGGCGCCTCGTGGGTGTCGCGCCAGCTCGGCACGACGATCACGTCCGCGCCGCGCAGCCCCTCGAGGCCCTGCGGCGCGCCGATCGTGAAGCCTGCCGTGGTGGTGAGCGTGCCGGGCTCCGCCGCGCAGACTGCGAGTTCGAACGGCGGCACGCCGCCTTCGCTGCGGTCTTCGCCGAACACGACGCAAGGCACCGAGAGATGGAACGGACTGATGCGGTCGAAGGCGATCACGGCGACGCGCAAGGGGGCCGGTGACGGAGCCTGACGAATAGCGGTGGCCATGACGAGTCCCGAAGAGGAATGGCCCGATTCTAGCGAAAGTTGTCATCCGGGCCACTGTCGCGTGGGCGCTCGCGGCGCCACAATCCCGCCATCGACTTCGCGTCTTCGGACCGGTCGGTTCCTTTCAACCCCTGGAGGCATGGCCATGTCCGCGAATCCGCGCCGGGCGCTCGTCGTCATCGACGTGCAGAACGAATATGTCAGCGGCGATCTGCCGATCGAATATCCCCCCATCGAGACGTCGCTTGCCAATATCGGCCGCGCGATCGACGCTGCGCGCGCGGCCGGCGTGCCGGTCGTGGTGGTGCAGAACTTCGCCCCGGCGGACTCGCCGCTCTTTGCGCGCGGCAGCGTGGGCGCCGAACTGCATCCGGTCGTGGCCTCGCGCGAGCGCGATCACTACGTCGAAAAGGCGCTGCCGAGCGCCTTCGCGGGCACCGATCTCAAGGCCTGGCTGACCGATCGCGGCATCGACACGCTCACGGTAGTGGGCTACATGACGCATAACTGCGACGCCTCGACGGTGTTCGAGGCGACCCACGCGGGTCTTGCCGTGGAGTTTCTCGCCGATGCGACCGGTTCGGTGCCGTATGCAAACGAGGCGGGAACGGCGAGCGCCGAGGAGATCCACCGCGTATTCAGTGCAGTGATGCACACGCGTTTCGCTGCGGTCGTGAACACGGATGCCTGGCTTGCCGCCGTCGAACAAGGCGTGCCGCTGGCGCGCGACAACATCTACGCGTCGAATCAACGGGCCCGGGCGACCCGCGTGCCGGCCTGAGCGCTCAAGAAAAAGGCGGCCCCGTCAGTGGGCCGCCTGGTTCGAGCCGGGAACTGCGCGCGTAGGCGTCAGGCTTGCGACGCGCTCGCGCCGATGCGCAGCGACGGGCTGAAGCGCAGCGCGTCGAGCATCGCGTCGACGTGCAGTTCGGCGTTGCTCGCCACGTCGAACGCGTCCGGCAGGATCGCCATATCGCGCAGCGCGCCGCCGATGAACGAATGGAGCACGCGCGAAGCGCGCTTGGCGTCGAGGTCGGCGGGCAGCTGGCCCTTCGACATCGCATTGCGCAAACCCTGTTCGATGCTCGCCAGGCCCTCGCGCATATCGGTCTGATGGCGCGCCATCACCGGGCCCATCTCCTCGACGAACTCACACTTCAGGAACAGGATCTCGAACACGCGGCGGCGGCGCACGTCGGTCGCCGTATTGCGCAGACACAGAATGCAGAGATCGCGCATGCGCCCGAGCGGGTCGGGCTCGCCGGGATCCGTCGATGCCACCTTCAGCTCGTCGAGCGGCAGCACCACACGGTCGAACATGGCCGTGAACAGGTCGCCCTTGTTCTCGAAATGCCAGTAAATCGCGCCGCGCGTCACGCCCGCGGTCTGGGCGATGTCGGCCAGCGAAGTGCGCGACACGCCCTTCTCGTAAAAGACGTGTTCGGCGGCGTCGAGGATCCGGTTGCGCGTCTCCAGCGCTTCCTCTTTCGTGCGGCGGGCCATTTTGTAAAGTCGGTGCGTTGCAGCAGGTTGGGGGTGAATGAACGTATTTGGGGAGCGAACCGTAATGTATTGATTTGTAATATGGAGGTGATGCGCGGATCGCTCCTGAAGCACCACTCAACGGTTAAGTAACGTCCTTTTACATTCGTTCGCGAATGTATCTATAATAGCACCCCACCACCTGGGTGCCTCAAATGGTGATGTCCGGTTAATATCCGTCCTTGGCCAAGTGGTCGTAGAAACCCCAATGCGCGACGCCTCTCGCGGCGGCGCGCGGCAGTATCGCCCGGACGGATGTGCAGACCGGAACGCGCCTTCTAGAAGAAGTACCGGGTTTATCCGTCAGGTATTTGCCAGATGCTGGCGTGCGTGGTCGTCCTCCTCGTTGCAGGACGCCGCACGCTTTTATTGTCAGTTATAGACAGAGGTCGCTCCATGCGCGTCGAACGGGTTCCATTCCGCCTAATCAGTGTCGCGACGGCTGCCATCGTGCTCGCAGCCTGCGGGCAAAAGCAGTCGGCGCCGCCGCCGCAAACCCCCGAAGTGGGTATCGTCACCGTCCAGCCGTCCGCCGTGCCGGTCGTCTCCGAGCTTCCCGGCCGCACCAGTGCCTATCTCGTCGCGCAAGTGCGCGCACGGGTGGACGGCATCGTGCTGCGCCGCGAATTCACCGAAGGCGCGCTCGTCAAGGCCGGTCAGCGGCTCTACAAGATCGATCCGGCGCCGTACATCGCTGCGCTGAACAATGCCAAGGCCACGCTCGCCAAGGCGCAGGCCAACCTCGTCACGCAGAACGCGCTGGTCGCGCGCTACAAGGTGCTGGTGCAGGCCAACGCGGTGAGCAAGCAGGACTACGACAACGCCATTTCCGCCCAGGGCCAGGCTGCAGCCGACGTCGCCGCCGGCAAGGCCGCCGTCGACACGGCACAGATCAACCTCGGCTACACCGACGTCACTTCGCCGGTCTCGGGCCAGGTCGGCATCTCGCAGGTCACGCCGGGCGCCTACGTGCAGGCGAGCGCGGCCACGTTGATGTCGACGGTGCAGCAGCTCGATCCGATGTACGTGGACGTCACGCAGTCCAGCCTCGAAGGCCTGAAGCTGCGCCGCGAGATCCAGGAAGGACGCCTGAAGACCAACGGCCCGAACGCCGCCAAGGTCTCGCTCGTCCTCGAAGACGGCCGCACCTATTCGGAAAAGGGCAAGCTCCAGTTCTCCGACGTCACCGTCGACCAGACCACGGGCTCGGTCACGGTTCGCGCGATTTTCCCGAACGCCGACCGCGTGCTGCTGCCGGGCATGTTCGTGCGCGCGCGCATCGAAGAAGGCATCAACAACAACGCGTTCCTCGTGCCGCAGGTCGGCGTGCAGCATGACCAGAAGGGGCAGGCCTCGGTGTACGTCGTCAACCAGGACAACAAGGTCGTGCCGACGCCGATCACCACGGCGGGCACGCAGGGTCAGGACTGGGTCGTTCAGAGCGGTCTGAACGCCGGCGACCGCGTGATCGTTCAGGGCACCGACAAGGTCAAGCCGGGTGCGCAGGTGAAGCCGGTTCCCGCGCAGCTGCCGCCGCCGCCCCCGCAGGGCGCGCCTTCGGCTGACATGGCAACGGCTTCGGGCTACGCGAACGCCGCCAGCGCCGCATCGGGGCCGAAGGCTGCCTCGGCTGCACCTGCCGCCTCCGCAGCGCAATAACGGGGAGCCTGCTTCATGGCAAAGTTCTTTATTGATCGCCCAATCTTTGCATGGGTGATCGCCATCATCCTGATGCTGGCGGGTGTGGCGTCGGTGTTCACGCTGCCGGTCGCGCAGTATCCGACCATCGCGCCGCCTTCCATCCAGATCAGCGCGAACTATCCGGGCGCATCGGCCAAGACGGTGGAAAACACGGTCACGCAGGTGATCGAGCAGCAGATGAGCGGTCTCGACCACCTGCTGTACATCTCGTCGACTTCCGATGACTCGGGCACGGCTACGATCACGCTGACTTTCGCGGCGGGCACCAACCCCGACATCGCGCAGGTGCAGGTGCAGAACAAGCTGCAGCTCGCCACGCCGATTCTGCCGCAGGTCGTGCAGCAGCTCGGCATCAGCGTGACGAAATCGAGCAGCAGCTTCCTGCTCGTGCTCGCGTTCGTGTCCGAAGACGGCAGCATGACCAAGTACGACCTCGCGAACTACGTGGCGTCGAACGTGAAAGACCCGATTAGCCGTATCGACGGCGTGGGTACGGTCACGCTGTTCGGCTCGCAGTACGCGATGCGTGTCTGGCTCGATCCAAACAAGCTCACGAACTTCCAGCTAACGCCAACCGACGTCACAGCGGCAATCACCGCGCAGAACGTGCAGATCGCGGGCGGTCAGCTGGGCGGCACGCCAGCAGTGGCGGGGCAGGCGTTCCAGGCGACCATCACCGAATCGACGCTGCTGCAGACGCCCGAACAGTTCGGCAACATCCTGCTGAAGGTGAACCAGGACGGCTCGCAGGTGCGCTTGAAGGACGTGGCGCGTATTGGTCTGGGTGGCGAAAACTACAACTTCGACACGAAGTACAACGGTGCGCCGACGGCCGGTCTGGGCATTCAGCTCGCGACGGGCGCCAACGCGCTGCAGACCGCGAAGCTCGTGCGCCAGAAGATCGACGACCTCTCGAGGTACTTCCCGCACGGTCTCGTCGTGAAGTACCCGTATGACACGACGCCGTTCGTGCGCCTGTCGATCGAGGAAGTGATCAAGACGCTGCTGGAAGGCATCGTGCTGGTGTTCCTCGTGATGTACCTGTTCCTGCAGAATCTGCGCGCGACGTTGATTCCGACGATCGCGGTGCCGGTGGTGCTGCTGGGCACGTTCGCGATCATGGCGGCGGTGGGCTTCTCGATCAACACGCTGTCGATGTTCGGTCTCGTGCTCGCCATCGGCCTGCTGGTGGACGACGCGATCGTGGTCGTGGAGAACGTCGAGCGGGTGATGGTGGAAGAGGGGTTAGGGCCGAAGGAGGCCACCCGCAAGGCGATGGGCCAGATTACCGGCGCACTCGTTGGCGTGGCGCTCGTGCTTTCCGCGGTGTTCGTGCCGGTGGCGTTCTCGGGCGGCTCGGTCGGCGCCATCTACCGGCAGTTCTCGCTCACGATCGTGGCGGCGATGGTGCTGTCCGTGCTCGTCGCGCTGATTCTCACGCCGGCGTTGTGCGCGACCATCCTCAAGCCGATTCCGAAGGGTCATCACGAAGAGAAGAAGGGCTTCTTCGGCTGGTTCAACCGTACGTTCGAGACGAGCCGCGACAAGTATCACTCCGGCGTGCACCACGTGATCAAGCGCTCGGGCCGCTGGCTCATCATCTATCTCGCGGTGATCGTCGCGGTTGGCCTGCTGTTCGTGCGCCTGCCGAAGTCGTTCCTGCCCGATGAAGACCAGGGCACGATGTTCGTGATCGTGCAGACGCCCGTGGGCTCGACCCAGGAAACGACGGCACGCACGCTCGCCAACATCCAGAACTGGCTGCTCAAGGACGAAGGCAGCATCGTCGAGTCGGTGTTCACGGTGAACGGCTTCAGCTTCGCGGGCCGTGGCCAGAACTCGGGTCTCGTGTTCGTACGGATGAAGGACTACAAGCAGCGTCAGAACGCGGACCAGAAGGTCCAGGCGCTGGTGCGGCGTATGTTCATGCACTATGCGGGCTACAAGGACGCAATGGTGTTCCCGGTGAATCCGCCTTCGATTCCTGAACTCGGCACCGCGTCGGGCTTCGACTTCGAATTGCAGGACCGCGGAGGTCTCGGTCACGAGAAGCTGATGGAAGCGCGCAACATGCTGCTCGGCATGGCTGCGAAGGATCCGACGCTCGCACTCGTGCGCCCGAACGGCCTGAACGACACGCCGCAGTTCACCGTGGACATCGACCGGGAAAAGGCCGAGGCGCTCGGTGTGACGGCGGCCGCGGTCGACCAGACCTTCTCGATCGCGTGGGCGTCGGCGTACGTGAACAACTTCCTCGACACGGACGGCCGTATCAAGAAGGTGTACGTGATGGCCGACGCACCGTTCCGCATGACGCCGGAGGACATGAACCTCTGGTACGTGCGCAACAGCGCGGGCGGAATGGCGCCGTTCGGCTCGGTCGCGAAAGGCCGCTGGACCTTCGGTTCGCCGAAGCTCGAACGCTACAACGGCATTTCCGCTCTGGAAATCCAGGGTCAGGCGGGGCAGGGCAAGTCGACCGGCCAGGCCATGACGGCCATGGAGCAGATCGCGGCGAAGCTGCCCGCGGGTATCGGCTACGAATGGACGGGCCTGTCGTATCAGGAGCGCCAGTCGGGCTCGCAGGCGCCGATCCTGTACGGCATCTCGATCCTCGTCGTGTTCCTGTGTCTCGCGGCGCTGTATGAAAGCTGGTCGATTCCGTTCGCGGTCATCATGGTGGTGCCGCTCGGCGTGCTCGGCGCGCTGCTGGCGGTGACCTTGCGCGGCCTCGAGAACGACGTGTTCTTCCAGGTGGGCCTGCTAACCACTGTGGGTCTGTCGGCGAAGAACGCGATTCTGATCGTGGAGTTCGCGCGCGACCTGCAGGCCGAAGGGAAGATGGGACCGATCGAGGCAGCGCTCGAAGCTTCGCGACTGCGTCTGCGGCCGATTCTGATGACGTCGATGGCGTTCATTCTCGGCGTGCTGCCGCTCGCGATCAGTAACGGCGCGGGTTCGGCTTCGCAGCACGCGATCGGCACGGGCGTGATCGGCGGGATGATCACGGCCACGTTCCTCGCGATCTTCATGATCCCGATGTTCTTCGTGGTGATTCGCGCGAAGTTCGCCGGCGAGAAGGAAGACGCGGACGTCGCGCTCCAGCACTACGAAGAGCACCACGCGCACGACCACGACCAGGACAATGGCGCGAATGGTGGTGGCGCTCAGGGTGGCAATGACCGTGGTGGCGAAGGTGGCAACGGCGTCAGCAACGGCGACGGCCCGGGCAAGGAAGGACATTGAGATGCATAAACTAACCGTAATTGCAGCGGCCGCTGCGCTCCTCGCGGGTTGCACGATGGAGCCGTGGTACCACCGGCCCGAAGCGCCGGTGTCGCAGAGCTTCCCGCAAGGCGGCGTGTACGCGACGCAGCCGGTTGCCGGGGGCGCGAATGGCCAGAACGGCCAGGCCGCCCCGAGCGCCAATGGCGCCGCGGCTACCGACATCGGCTGGCGCGAGTTCTTCGTCGATCCGCGTCTGCAGCAACTCGTCGACATCGCGCTGAAGAACAACCGCGATCTGCGCGTGTCGGTGCTCAACGTCGAGGCGGCGCGCGCGCAGTATCAGATCACGCGCGCCGAGCTGTTCCCGGCGATCAACGGCGTGGCCACGGACACGCGCACGCGCACACCGAGGGATCTGCTGACCACACCGAACAGTCCGAACCCGTACAGCGTCTACAACGTGGGCGTGCAGGCGTCGTGGGAGCTGGACTTCTGGGGGCGCATCCGCAGCCTGAAGGACCAGGCGTTGGCGCAGTACCTCTCGACGGCGTATGCACGCAAGGCAGCGGAAATCACGCTGGTTTCGGAAGTCGCGGACCAGTACCTGACCATGCTCTCCGACGACGACCTGCTCAAGGTCACGCAGGAAACGCTCAAGACGGCGCAGGACTCGTACAACATCGCGAAGGCGCAGTTCGATACGGGCACCGGCACCGAACTCGATTTGCGCCAGGCGCAAACGGTGGTCGAGAACGCGCAGGCCAACATGCAGGCGCAACTGCGGGCACGCGCGCAGGCCGAAAACGCGCTCGTGCTGCTGATCGGCGAGCCGCTGCCGGCGGATCTGCCGCAAGGCCTGCCGCTCGACGGCCAGCCGCTGGTCAACGACATTCCGGCAGGCCTGCCTTCGGATCTGCTCACGCGTCGTCCGGACATCATGCAGGCTGAGCAAACACTGCTTGCGGCAAACGCCAATATCGGCGCGGCGCGTGCGGCGTTCTTCCCGAAGATCTCGCTCACGGCGGCGTTCGGCACCGAAAGCCTCTCGCTCGGCGGGCTCTTCAAGGCGGGCACGGCGGCGTGGAGTTTCGTGCCGCAGATCACGCTGCCGATCTTCGAAGGCGGCTCGAACATCGCGAACCTGCAACTCGCGAACGTCGAGAAGCGCATCGAAATCGCCAACTACGAGAAGTCGATCCAGTCGGCGTTCCGCGAAGTGGCCGACGGCCTGGCTGCACGAGGCACCTACGACGAGCAGATCGCCGCGCTCGAGCGCAGCACTTTTGCGAACCAGCGCTCGCTCACGCTATCGGAACTGCGCTACAAGAACGGCGTGGACAGCTATCTGCCGGTGCTGGCCGCGCAGACCAGCCTCTACTCTGCGCAGCAGTCGCTCGTCACGGCGCGCCTTGCGCGCCTGACCAACCTCGTCGATCTGTATCGCGCGTTGGGCGGCGGCTGGATCGCGCATGCAGGCGAGACGCCGCGCGAGCCCGATGCGCCAGCCGATTACGGCGCGGCCAGCGCGCCGGCGGCGGCTTCGGCGGCTACGGCGACGGCGGGATAACGCTCTACGGTTTCGGAATCGGAAGCCAGAACGCCACGGGAGACCGTGGCGTTTTTTTTCGCGTGTGAGCGTGCGCAGCGCGGTTAAAAAAAGCGCCATGGTTTCCCATGGCGCCGAACCAGCAAAAGACCCCGCCCGCCTGTGTATGGATGGGCACCTGCGAGCGGGGCACCTCTCGCGTCAACTCAATACATTCAAACCCGGTTCGATCAGTGCAGTGAGATCGACTCAGTGCGCGGCCGAGCGCGGCATTTCGTGGCCCGTATCCGGCGTCGGCGCGGCATCGGGGCGGCCTTCGAAATCGTGCCCGGCGCGGCGGATGGCGCGCTCGGCGGCTTTCTCGCTCTTCGCACCGTTGAAGATCAGGTTCAGCACCACCGCCGAAACCGAAGCGAGCAGGATGCCGCTATGGAGCAGCGGCGAAAGCGCGGGCGGCAGCTTGGCGAAGAAGTGCGGCGACACCACCGGCACGAGGCCGAAACCCACGCTCACGGCCACGATGAAGAGGTTGTGCTGGTTCTTCACGAAGTCCACGCGAGAGAGCACCTTGATGCCGTTCGCCGCCACCATGCCGAACATCACGATGCCTGCGCCGCCCAGCACGAAGGCGGGCACGGAGGCGACCATCTGCGCCATCTTCGGAAAGAGGCCGAGCAGCACGAGAATCACGCCGCCCATCGCGCACACATAGCGGCTCTTCACGCCCGTCACGCCGATCAAGCCCACGTTCTGCGAGAACGACGTATGCGGGAACGAGTTGAAGATGCCGCCGATCATCGTGCCGAGACCGTCGACGCGCAGGCCGCGCACGAGCGTGGCCTGATCGACGGGGCGCTCGACCATGTCGCCTACCGCGAGGAACATGCCCGTCGATTCGATGAAGGTGACGAACATCACGATCACCATCGTCGCGATCGGCAGGATGTGGAACTTGGGCATGCCGAAGTGGAACGGCATGACGATGCCGACCCACGGCGCGCTGGCCATGCCTTCGAGGTTCACGCGACCGAGCGCAAGCGCGATGGCGAAGCCCGCGACGATGCCGAGCAGCACCGAGATATTGGCGATGAAGCCGCGCCCGAACTTGTTGATGAGCAGGATCAGCATCAGCACGAGCAGCGAGAGGCCGAGGTAGATCGGGTTGCCGTAGTCGGGGTTGCCCACGCCGCCCGCGGCCCAGTTGATGCCCACTTCCATGAGCGAGAGGCCGATCACTGCGATCACGGTGCCCACCACGACCGGCGGGAAGAAGCGCAGCAGCTTGCCGATCATCGGCGCGATCACGATGCCGATCGCACCCGCCGCGATGGTCGAGCCGAAGATGTCGAGCAGGCCGAGCGACGGATTGGTGCCGATGGCGATCATCGGACCCACCGAGGCGAACGTGCAGCCCATGATCACGGGCAGGCGGATGCCGAAGATCCACAGGCCGAGCGTCTGGATCAGCGTGGCGATGCCGCAGGCGAACAGGTCGGCGCTGATGAGGAAGGCGACCTGGTCCTTCGGCAGCCCGATCGCGCCGCCGACGATGAGCGGCACGGCCACCGCGCCTGCGTACATCACGAGCACGTGCTGGATGCCGAGTGTCAGCAGCTGGCTAAACGGCAGGCGCTCGTCGCAGGGGTGGACCTGCTTCTGGCCAGACCGCTGGGCGGCCTGGTCCTCAATGCCCTTGGCTTGCATGTCGTCTGTCTCCGTCTCTTGGTTTAAGGGTATGGCCTCCAAGGTATGCGGTAAGAAAATATGCAACAAGACCACTGGAGACTATTCCGTGCTTTCCGGCGACGATATGCGCCCGTCGGGATGGGCCGGCGACATAAGGGTGCGATCGGCGCGCGTGGCGGCATCATGGCGGCGTCGCGAGGCGCCGGTTCGGACCGCGCGTGCGGCGGCTCAAGGCGGGGAGCCCCCTGTTTGCGGCGATTGGGCGGCTTCGCGCTGTGGGTGCCGCGGCGCGGCGTGGCGGTACGGCGCCATGGCGGAGCGCGTGCAGGGGGCTCGAAGTGAGGCCGGCGATGCCCAGCGGGTCATGTCACCTATGGCAGCGTCGTTACGATCTCTATTTCGAATGCGCAATGTGAGCCATTTTGCATCCCGCGAACACCCACCGGGTTAACCCGCGAATGGGCATGATTCGCGTCGAAATCGGCTGCGTTGCACGCGGGTTCGCGGCAGGTTTGAATCCCCCGCTCAACGCACATTCGGCGGCGTGCTCGCCGGTATGATCGTTCTTCCCGTCCTCACCCACCTCGCACATCGTCCCCATGAGCCCATCGCAGACGCGTTTTCTCGGTATCGACCTCGGCACCGGTTCACTCAAGCTCGGCATCATCGATGGCGATGGCGTCGAGCGCGCCGCCGCGAGCGCGGCCTATGCGCTCGAAACACCGCAGCCCGGCTGGGCCGAGATCGCCGTGGATCGGTGGTGGGACGCGCTCGTCGCGGCCTGCGCGCGACTGCCGGAGAGCGAGCGCGCCGCGGTGCGTGGCATCGGCTTTTCCGGACAGATGCACGGCGTCGTGCTCACCGACGAAGCGGGCCGCGCGTTGCGCCCCGCGATGCTCTGGCCCGACACGCGCGCGCATGCGCTGCTCGACGCGTGGCCCGACGACCCCGAACATCCGCAGTCCAACCCCGTGGCCCCTGGCATGGCGGGGCCGCTGCTGCGCTGGGTTCTGCAGCACGAGCCGCAAGTCGCACAAGCCGCGCGCTGGGCGCTGCAGCCGAAAGACTGGCTGCGCGTGGCGCTCGGTGGCGCAGTCAAAGCCGATCCGTCGGATGCGTGCGCGACGGCGCTCGCCGCACCCGACGGCACGTGGGACTTCGCGCTGATCGAGCGCCTCGGACTGCCGGCGCGGTGGTTTGCGCCGCTGGCCGCGTCGCATGAAGCGAGCGGCGCGCTGAGCGCGCAAGCCGCGCAGGCGCTCGGGCTGCCCGCCGGCATCGTGCTCGCGACGGGCGCGGGCGACACGCCTTGCGCCGCGTTCGGCACCGGCCTGGCCGACGAAGGCGACGCGCTCCTCACGACGGGCACAGGCGGCCAGATCGTCGTGACCGCGCGCAGCGAGCCGCCCGCACGGCGCGGGCTGCATCGCTACCGCTCGGCGACGGGCGGCTGGTACACCATGGCCGCCATGCAGAACGTGGGCGTGGCGCTGGAAGCGGCACGCGGCTGGCTGGCCTACGACTGGGCTTCGGCTTACGCGGATGCGTTCGCCGTGCCGCCGTCGGCGACGCTCGCGTTCCTGCCTTACCTGAGCGGCGAGCGCTCGCCGTGGCTCGACCCCGCCGCGCGCGGCGGCTGGCTGGGCGCCGCGCTCGGCGACTCGCGCGGCACGCTCATGCGCGCGGCGTTCGAGGGCGTCGCGTTTGCGTTGCGTGCAGGCCTCGATGCCGTGCGCAGCACCCGTGAAGCCGCCGATGGAGACACGCGGGATGCGCGCAGTGTGCCGACGCTCAAGCTCGCGGGCGGCGGCTCGGTGGATGCGCGCTGGCGGCAGTTGCTCGCCGACACGCTCGACGCGGACCTCTACGCGATCGACTGCCCGAACGCAGCGGCGCGCGGCGCCGCGATGCTGGGCGGCCTCGCCTGTGGACACTGGCGCATGAGCGACCTCGCGGTGCTTGCGCCGGCCGCGACGCAAGTGGCGTCGCCGCGCGAAGACGCCGCGCTCGCGCAGCGCTATGCGCGCTTCATCGATCTATACGGCCGCGTTCGAACCTGGTTCGCACCGGCATCGGTCCGCGCGCCGGCGAGGTGCTCATCGAGGTGAAGCCGTAGAAGCAAAAAAGGCGTTGCCACCGCGAGGGGCAACGCCTTTCTCATTGGGCGCACGAAGCGTCTAGCGACGCCCGATCAGACTCGCGCCGTAGACGAGCGCGGCGAGCGCGGTGATCCAGAAGCTGGTGGGCCAGTCGGTGTAGAACGCGAGCGTCACGCCGAGCCACGCCTGCACGAGCGCGAGCAGCGCGGCGAGCACGAGGCCGGTGGATAGGCGCGTGGTGAGATTCTGCGCGGCGGCGGCCGGCCCGACCATCAGCGTAAAGACGAGCAGCACGCCGACGATCTGCGTGCACGCGGCCACCGCGAGCGCGGCGATGGCGAGGAACAGCATCGAGACCGCGCGCAGCGACACGCCCTTCGCTTCGGCGAGTTCGGGCTGCAGCGAGGCGAACAGCAGCGGCCGCATGATGGCGGCCAGCGCCGCCAGGCTCGCCGCGGCGAGGGCGGCCAGCACGCCGAGCGTCTCGCGGTTCACGCCCAGCACGTTGCCGAACAGCAGCGCCGTGACCTGCGTGGCATACGACGTGAAGAAGTGCAGAAACAGCAGGCCGAAGCCGAGCGCGAGCGAAAGAATCACGCCGATCGCGACATCGCGGCCCGCGAGCTTTTCGCCGAGCGCGCCCATCGAAACGCCGGCGGCGAGCGTGAAGCCCACCATGCCCCACAGCGGCGAAACGCCGAGCAGCACGGCGCCTGTCGCGCCCGTGAAACCGACGTGCGAGAGCGCGTGGCCCGCGAAGGTCTGACCGCGCATCACGAGGAAATAGCCGACCACGCCCGCGAGCACCGCGACGATGCCCGACGCCGCGAAGGCGTTCACCATGAAATCGTATTCAAGCATCGTGCGTGTGGCCGTGTGTGTTGTCGTTGTTGTCGCCGTGGGCATGTCCGTGCGCGTGGCCATGGCCGCCGTGGTCGTGGCCATGGTCGTGCTCATGCTCGTGGTCGTGCTTTTCGACTTCCACGCCGCCCGACATCACGAAGATGCGGCCCTTCATGCGCATCACTTCGATCGGCGAGCCGTAGAGGCGCGAGAGCACGGGCGCGGTGATGACTTCATCCACGCTGCCGAGCGCGGCCACGCCGTTGCCGAGATAGAGCACGCGATCGAGCGCGTTGAGGAGCGGGTTGAGTTCGTGCGCGGAGAACAGCACCGCGATGCCGAGCTCGCGCTGCACGCGGCGCACGAGTTCGACCACGCCGCGCTGGTGGTTGGGGTCGAGGCTGATGAGCGGCTCGTCGAGCAGCAGCAGCTTGGGGTCGCCGAGCAGGCATTGCGCGAGCAGCAGGCGCTGGCGTTCGCCGCCCGAAAGCTCCGAAAGCGGGCGGTCCGCCAGTGCGGTCGCCCCCACGAGATCGAGCACGCGCGCGACGTCGGCGCGCGTGGCGGCGTCGGCGCGCGGCAGGCCCCAGCGGTGGCCGTCGGCGGCCATCGCCACGAAGTCGCGGCCCCGCACGCGGCGGCTCGCGAGCGCCGTGCGCGTTTGCGGCATGTAGCCGATTTTTGCGTTGCCGCGCGCGACCGGCTCGCCCAGCACGCGGATCGCGCCGTGCGAGGCCGGCACGAGGCCGAGAATCGCCCGCATGAGCGTGGTCTTGCCCGCGCCGTTCGGGCCGAGCACGCCGATGAATTCGCCCTGGTTCACCGCGAAGTTCGCGTCGCGCAGGATCGTGCGCTCGCCGAGCGTCAGCGTCACGCCCGCTAGCGTGAGCACAGGCGTGGGCGCGCGGTGCGCGCCGTTATGCTGTGCGTTGCGCGATGAAGCGATATCGGTGGGCGAAGAGCCGGCCCCGGTCATGACATCTGTCCTTGCTGAATACGGTTAGTGTTGCCTTGCTGTTCCCGCTGCCAGCGCCTTGTCGAGCGCGTCGAGCTGCGCCAGCATCCATTGCTGGAAGGTCACGCCGGCCGGCTGCGTCTCGGTCACGCTCACGGACGGCACCTTCGACTGCTTCGCCAGCGCCAGCATGCGCCGCGTGAGCGCCTCGGTCGCCTGGCTGTTATAGATCAGCACGTGCACGCGGTGCTCGCGCAGGTCGCGCTCGAACGCGGCGATGTCCGAGGCGCTTGCCTCGGTGTCGTTCATCGCCGCGAGCTGGAAGCGCAGGTTGCGCATGTCGAGGCCGATCGCATCCGACATATAGCCGAACACCGGCTCCGTCGCCGTGACGGGCTGCCCCTGGTAGCGCGCGCGCAGCGCCGCGACCTTGGCGTCGACCGGCTGCAGCGAGGCGAGGAACGTTGCCAGGTTGGCATCGTACACGCTCTTGTGCGCGGGGTCCGCTGCGCCGAGCGCGGCGCTCACGGCGCGCGCCACGGCGGGCATCGTCTTCGGGTCGTACCAGAGGTGCGGATTGTCGCCCGCTTTCTTACCGACGAGGTCCGCCGCGACGATCGTCGTGCGGTTGGCGCCGTTCTTGCCGGCGCCGGTGGCGCCGAGCAGCTTGGTCATCCACGGGTCGTAATCGGCGCCGTTGTACACCACTACGCGCGCATTCTGGAGCGCTCGGGCCGTCTTCGGGCTGGCTTCGAAGAGGTGCGGGTCCTGGTCGGGGTTGCTCAGGATGCTCGTCACGTCCACGTAATTACCGCCGATCTGCTTGACGACATCGCCGTAGAAGTTCTCCGCCGCGACAACCGGAATCGTGGCGCTGACAGCCTGCGCCGCCAGGGCTGCGCTCGCGCCGCCGAACGCGCCGACCAGCGCGAGCGCGAGCCCGCCCGCGAGGCGCGCGAGCGTGACGCGACGGCGCGCGTCTGTGGTGGCAGCCCGGGGCGTGCAGTTGGCGCGGCTGAACGTGATCATGGTTCTATCCTTGTCTATAGGGAGCCTGAAAGCGGACGCGGTCGCGTCGGCGTCGCGAAGGCGAGATGATATAACGTATCACTTCGATTGGCGAGTCAGCTCGTCATCCGGTCAGGGGGCCGGTTCTGCAGGCCGCAGCCAGTGGAGGCTTGCGCGTCGCACCATCGAAATCTCGGCCAATCGCGTTTGTTCGCCTTGACAGTCTCCAACTCGTATCCGATCATTCGATCAACGACAGAGCAAATGCTCACATGTCGGGCGATCGCTCAGCCGCTCCTCTGGAGCGTCTGTCGGGCGCGCCCCGCACGAACGAAATTGGAGACACCTGTGGCACACACCGCGACCCCGGCGGCCGGACGTTTGCAGGACAAGGTAGCCGTGCTGACTGGCGCGGCGAGCGGGATTGGCGAGGCGGTCGCGCAGCGTTATCTGGACGAAGGCGCGCGCTGCGTGCTAGTGGACGTGAAGCCCGCCGGGTCCGTCGCGCCAACGCTGGCCGCCGCGTACCCCGAGCGCGTGCTCGCGATCTCCGCCGACGTCACCCGCCGTGAGGACATCGATCGCATCGTGGAGGGCGCGCTCGAACGCTTCGGCCGCATCGACATCCTCTTCAACAACGCGGCGCTCTTCGACATGCGCCCGCTCCTCGACGAATCCTGGGACGTGTACGACCGCCTCTTCGCGGTGAACGTGAAGGGCATGTTCTTCCTCATGCAGGCCGTGGCGCGCCGCATGGTCGAGCAGGGCCAGGGCGGCAAGATCATCAACATGTCGTCGCAGGCGGGCCGCCGCGGCGAAGCGCTCGTCTCCCACTACTGCGCAACCAAGGCCGCCGTGCTGAGCTACACGCAGTCGGCGGCGCTGGCGCTCGCGCCCCATCGCATCAACGTCAACGGCATCGCGCCGGGCGTGGTCGACACGCCCATGTGGGAGCAGGTCGACGCGCTCTTCGCACGCTACGAGCATCGTCCGCCCGGCGAAAAGAAGCGCCTCGTGGGCGAGGCCGTGCCGCTCGGGCGCATGGGCCTGCCCGAGGACCTCACGGGCGCCGCGCTCTTTCTCGCTTCCGCCGACGCCGATTACATCACCGCGCAGACCCTCAACGTCGACGGCGGAAACTGGATGAGCTGAATTTCCCGCAACCCTTGCCCAACGCATCACGACAGCAGCCCGGCTGCAGCAAGACATAACGCAACGAACAAGGAGACAACGTCATGAAGCCAGCAATGAAGACCGCCGCAAAATGCATAAGTCGAGCGGCGAGCGTGGGTGCACTCGTCGCGGCGGCGAGCGCCGCGCACGCGCAGACCGTCACGATCGCGATGTTGAACAACCCGGACATGATCGAGCTGAAGAAGCTCTCGCCGGCTTTCGAAAAGGCCAATCCGGGCATCAAGCTGAACTGGGTGATTCTCGAAGAAAACGTGCTGCGCCAGCGTGCCACCACCGACATCACGACCAACAGCGGCCAGTTCGACGTGATGATGATCGGCACCTACGAGGCGCCGCAATGGGGCAAGCGCGGCTGGATCGTGCCGATGACGAACCTGCCCGCGAGCTACGACCTCGACGACGTGGTGAAGACCGCGCGCGATGGCCTCTCGTACAACGGCACGCTTTACGCGCTGCCGTTCTACGTCGAAAGCTCGATGACGTATTACCGCAAGGACCTGTTCGACAAGAAGGGCCTCAAGATGCCCGAGCAGCCGACCTATGACCAGATCAAGGACTTCGCCGACAAGCTCACCGACAAGTCCGCCGGCACCTACGGCATCTGCCTGCGCGGCAAGGCCGGCTGGGGCGAGAACATGGCGTATGTGACGACGGTCGCGAACACCTTCGGCGGCCGCTGGTTCGACGAAAAGTGGCAGGCGCAGCTCACTTCGCCCGAGTGGAAGAAGGCGGTGAACTTCTACGTCGACATGCTGAAGAAGGACGGCCCGCCGGGAGCCAGCTCGAACGGCTTCAACGAAAACCTCACGCTGATGTCGTCGGGCAAGTGCGCGATGTGGATCGACGCGACGGTGGCAGCCGGCATCCTCTACAACAAGCAGCAGTCGCAGGTGGCCGACAAGATCGGCTTCGCGGCCGCGCCGACCGAAGCCACGCCCAACGGCGCGCACTGGCTGTGGTCGTGGGCGCTCGCGGTGCCGAAGTCGTCGAAGTCGCAGGACGCCGCGAAGAAGTTCATCGAATGGGCCACCTCGAAAGAGTACGTCCAGATGGTCGCGCAGGACGAGGGCTGGGCTTCGGTGCCCTCGGGTACGCGCATTTCGACCTATCAGAATCCCGAGTACAAGAAGGCCGCGCCGTTCTCCGAGTTCGTGCTCAAGGCGATCCAGACCGCCGATCCGACGCATCCGACCGCGAAGCCGGTGCCGTACACGGGTATCCAGTTCGTCGGGATTCCTGAGTTCCAGTCGTTCGGTACGGTCGTGGGCCAGAGCATTGCGGGCGCCGTGGCAGGGCAGATGAGCGTCGATCAGGCGCTGACCGCCGGTAACGCCGCTGCCAACCGTGCCGTGGCGCAAGCCGGGTATCAGAAGTAACTGCGGGAAGTCGGGCTGCGCCGTTCAGGCAGCCAGCGTAGTAGCACGAGTGCGCGCGCCGGGCGACCCGGCGCGGCGCGCGCACTCGCGACAGCCGATGCCGCGCCGGGTTCCATAGAGGCGCGCAACCGAGAAGGGTGGTCCTCATGCGTCATCTCCATCTCCCCATGCCTATATTCAATCGAGCGCGCACGCCACAGAAACCGCAGCAGGTCGAATCGCGCCGCTCGGCCTCACGCTGGCTCGTGACGCCGTCCGTGGCGGTGCTGCTGCTGTGGATGACGATCCCGCTCGCGATGACGATCTGGTATTCGTTCACGCGATACAACCTGCTGAACCCCGATCTCAAGGGTTTCGCGGGCTTCGACAACTATAGGTTCCTCGCTACCGATCCCTCGTTCGTGCCGTCGATCGTGCACACCATCGAGCTGATCGTGGCGGTGCTCGTGATCACCGTGGTCGGCGGCGTGCTGATGGCGGTGCTGTTCGACCGCAAGTTCATCGGTCAGGGCGTGGCGCGCCTGTTCGCGATCGCGCCGTTCTTCGTGATGCCCACGGTGAGCGCGCTGATCTGGAAGAACATGATCCTGCATCCGGTGTACGGCCTCGTGGCCATCGCGATGCGCTCGATAGGCATGACGCCGATCGACTGGTTCGCCGTCTATCCGCTCACCGCGGTCATCATGATCGTGGCGTGGCAGTGGCTGCCGTTCGCGTTCCTCATTCTCTTCACGGCGATCCAGTCGCTCGACCAGGAGCAGAAGGAAGCCGCGAAGATCGACGGCGCGGGCCCGATCGCCTTGTTCTTCTACATCACGCTGCCGCACCTGCGGCGCGCGATTGCCGTTGTCGTGATGATGGAAACCATCTTCCTGCTGTCGATCTTCGCCGAGATCTACACGACCACGGGCGGCGGTCCCGGCAACGCGACCACCAACCTCACTTACCTGATCTACTCGATGGGCCTGCAGCAGTTCGACGTGGGCATCGCTTCGGCTGGCGGCATTCTCGCCGTCGTGCTGGCGAACATCGTGTCGTTCTTCCTCGTGCGCATGCTCGCGCGCAACCTCAAAGGGGAGTACGAAAAATGAGCCAGATTACCGCTACGCCCGCGCAATCGCCCGACGCGGTCAAGCATTCGTCGCCGATGCAGTTCATCGCACGCGTGCTGCCGGGGCTGCTTGCCTGGCTGATCGCGATCGCGCTGTTCTTCCCGATCTTCTGGATGACGATCACGGCGTTCAAGACCGAGCAGCAAGCCTATATCCCGACGATCTTCTTCCTGCCCACGCTCGACAGCTTCAGAGAGGTGTTCGCGCGCAGCAACTACTTCGCGTTCGCGTGGAATTCGGTGATGATTTCGGCCGGCGTGACGATCGTCTGCCTGATCCTTGCCGTGCCCGCGGCCTACGCGATGGCGTTCTTCCCGAACAAGCGCACGCAGGGAATTCTGCTGTGGATGCTCTCCACCAAGATGATGCCTTCGGTGGGCGTGCTCGTGCCGATCTACCTGCTGTGGAAGAACTCGGGGCTCCTCGACACCGTGAGCGGGCTGGTGATCGTCTATACGCTCATCAATCTGCCGATCGCAGTGTGGATGGCGTACACGTACTTCAACGAGATTCCCAAAGACATTCTCGAAGCCGGACGCATGGACGGCGCGGCCACCTGGCAGGAAATCGTCTATCTGCTCATGCCGATGGCGGTGCCGGGGCTCGCATCTACCGCGCTGCTGTTGATCATTCTTTCGTGGAACGAAGCGTTCTGGAGCATCAACCTCTCGAGCTCGAACGCCGCGCCGCTGACGGTGTTCATCGCGTCGTACTCGAGCCCTGAGGGGCTGTTCTGGGCGAAGCTCTCCGCGGCGTCGCTGCTCGCGGTCGCGCCGGTGCTGATCGTCGGCTGGCTGTCGCAGAAGCAACTGGTGCGCGGCCTTACCTTCGGGGCGGTCAAGTAATGGCCAATGCGATGTCCAGTCAAGCCCTGATCTGCGATTGCGACGGCGTGCTGATCGACAGCGAAGCCGTAGCGGCACGCGTGCTGGTGCGCGAACTCGAAGCGCGCTGGCCCGGCGTGGACGCGGCGCCCGTCGTCATGCCGCTGCTCGGCCAGCGCATCGAGCGCGTGCTGGGCGGCGCGGGCGAAGCGCTCGGGCGCAGCCTCACCGTCGCCGACGTCGATGCGATCCGCACCGTGGCCGAAGCCGAAGCGCGCGAAGCGCCGCTATTTCCGGGCGTCGTGGCGGCACTGGAAGCCGTGGCGCTCACCAAGGCCTGTGCGAGCAACAGCTACACGGCGGTGGTGCGCGAGGTGCTGGCGCGCAACGGGCTCGATCGCTTCTTTGGCGCGCGCGTGTACTGCGCCGATATCGTCGCCCGGCCGAAGCCCGCGCCCGACGTCTATCTTGCGGCGGCGCAGGGCATGGACGTCGCGCCCGCCGCGTGCCTCGTGGTCGAGGACAGCGTGACGGGCGTGAGCGCGGCGCGCGCGGCCGGCATGACGGTGCTCGGCTTCGTGGGCGGCACGCACGTGGGCGGCGACGCGCACGCGCACGAGTTGCGCGAAGCGGGTGCAAGCGAAATCTTCGACGACATGACGACGCTGCCCGCGCGGGTGGCGTACTGGATGAACCAGGCGCAAACGCGTTCGAACTGAACCGGCTTAGGCAGGCTTAGGCAGACTCAAGCAGAAACGGAGACACATCATGGCAAGCGTGATCCTCAGAGACGTACTGAAGCGCTACGACGACAACGAAGTGCTGCGCGACGTGAACCTCGACATCGGTGACGGCGAATTCGTCGTGTTCGTGGGCCCGAGCGGCTGCGGCAAGACCACGCTCATGCGCATGATCGCGGGGCTGGAGGACATCAGCGGCGGCGACCTGATGATCGACGGCACGCGCATGAACGACGTGCCGCCGGCCAAGCGCGGCATTGCGATGGTGTTCCAGTCGTACGCGCTGTATCCGCACATGACGCTGTACGACAACATGGCGTTCGGTCTCAAGCTCGCGGGCGCGAAGAAGCCCGAAATCGACGCGGCCGTGAAGAACGCCGCGAAGATCCTCCACATCGACCATCTGCTCGACCGCAAGCCCAAGCAGCTCTCGGGCGGCCAGCGCCAGCGCGTGGCGATCGGGCGCGCGATCACGCGCAAGCCGAAGGTGTTCCTGTTCGACGAACCGCTCTCGAATCTCGACGCCGCGCTGCGCGTGAAGATGCGCCTCGAATTTGCGCGCCTGCACGACGAACTCAAGACGACGATGATCTACGTGACGCACGATCAGGTCGAAGCGATGACGCTCGCCGACAAGATCGTCGTGCTCTCGGCAGGCAATGTCGAACAGGTCGGCAGTCCGAACCGTCTATATCACGCGCCGGCGAACCGCTTCGTGGCGGGCTTCATCGGCTCGCCGAAGATGAATTTCCTCGACGGCACGGTGCAGCAGATCGGCAGCGACGGCATCGTCGTGCGCTACGAAACGGGCGATACGCAGAAGGTGGGCGTCGAGCCGGGCAAGGCGCGCGAGGGCGACAAGGTGACGGTGGGCATCCGCCCCGAGCATCTGCACATCATGACGGGCGCGGAGGGCGTGAGCGCGAAGGCGATGACGGTCGAGTCGCTCGGCGACGCCGCCTATCTTTACGCCGAATGCCCGGTCGCGCCCGATGGCCTGATCGCGCGCATTCCGCCGCTGGAGCGTCACGATCGCGGCGAGGCGTTCAAGGTGGGCTCGACGCCCGACCATTGCCATCTCTTCGACGCGAACGGCCAGGCGTTCGAGCGTCGCTTCGCGCAGCAACTGGCTGCGTGAATTCACTGGCTTGCCGGACGCACCGCCTCGGAGGAGGGTGAGGCGGTGTCTTGTGTGGCGAGGTACCTGAGGTTGCCTTTGTTAGCCCGCTTCGTGCGGGCGCTTTTTTGGTGCTTAGCGTTCGATCGCGGCGCGCGCGCACAGCTCGTCGGTGACGAGCCCGGAGAGCCAGCCGCCGTTGAGCGCCGCAATCACCGCTTCGCGCTTGCGCGCGCCGCCGGCGAAGCCGATGGTCGGGCGGCGCGGCGGCGAATCGAGGTACACGCTCGTCACGCGGCGGCCCGTGGGCGAATCGACGCGCTTGCCGGCGGCGTCGATCGGCAGGCCGAGCATTTCGGCGATGGCGCCCTGGTCCATCAGTTCGCGCACTTCGTCGGAGGTGATGAAGCCGTCCTCATGCAGCGGGCAATGCTCGCCGATGTTGCCGATGCCGACGAACGCGACATCGGCCTCGCCCGACAACGACTCGACGATGCGATAGAGCCGGTGATTGCACCATTGCGCGCGCTCGGCCTCGCTATCCGCGATGAGCGGCGCGGGCAGCAGAAAGTGCTTGCCGCCCGTTTTCTCGGAGATATGCAGCGCGACGTCGTAGCGGTTCGACGAACCATCCTGGGCGATCGCGCCCACCATCGATACCAGCCGATGCTGCGGCCGCTCCAGCTGCGCGATCTGATCGACGGCGGCCTTGAGCGTTCGACCGCTGCTCACGGCCACCACCATCGGCCGCTCTTCGCCCAGATAGCGCTCCATCACCTGCGCCCCTGCCACGGCGAGCTTGCGGTCGATTTCCTCGGGCGTGTCGTTGTCCACGGGCACCACTTCGCAAACCGAAAGGCCGTAGCGCTTCGAAAGCGCGTCGGCGAGCGCGAGGCAGTCGGCGAGACGATGATCGACGCGCACGCGAATGAGGTTCTTCTCGACCGCGAACGCGACGAGGCGCTGCGCGACCGGGCGCGACACCTGCAGCTTCTCGGCGATTTCGTTCTGGGTGTTGCCGGCCACGTAGTAGAGCCAGGCGGCGCGGGTCGCGAGATCGAGTTTTTCGGTGGACTTGGGCACGATGGGGGTCGGGGGGATGCGGGGCCGAAGTGTACTGCACGCGTTACGCGAGGCGTTCGCGCGTGGGCTCGAAGAGCGGGCGCACGTGGCGGTACAGCGCGCGGTAGGCAGTGAGCCGCTCGCGCAGCGCCGCGTGGCGCGCCGCATTCGGCGCGTACTCGGCCACCACGGGCGGCTTGGTCAGCACTTCACGCGCGTTGCCGCCTGCCGCGAGCCAGCCAAGGCGGGCCGCTCCGAGCGCCGCGCCCGTCTCGCCGCCGCCGTGCTGGCGCGTGGGCGTGTCGAATGCGTCTGCAACCAGTTGCGCCCAGTAGCCGCTGCGCGCGCCGCCGCCCAGCATCGACAGCGCGCCCACTTCGGTGCCCGCAGCCGCGAGCGCGTCGAGGCCGTCGGTGAGCGCGAGCGTCACGCCTTCGAGCACGGCGTAGGCGAGCAGCGCGCGGTCGGTCGCGTGCGTCATGCCGAAGAACACGCCCTGCGCATACGGGTCGTTGTGCGGCGTGCGCTCGCCCGACAAATACGGCAGGAAGAGCGGGGCTTCGGCGAGGGTTGGCGCACTAAGCTGCTCGACTTCGGCGAGCAGCGTGGGCTCGTTCGTGCCCGTGAGCTTGCAGACCCAGCGCAGGCAACTCGCCGCCGAAAGCACGACGCTCATCTGGTGCCAGCGGTCCGGAATCGCGTGGCAGAACGCGTGCACGGCAGAAGCGGGATTCGGCCGGAAACGGTCGCCCACCACGCAGAGCACGCCCGAGGTGCCGAGCGAGACGAAGCCGTCGCCGGGCTGCGTGGCGCCGATGCCGATGGCACTCGTCGCGTTGTCGCCGCCGCCCGCCGCCACGACCACGTCCTCGCGCAACCCGAATTCGCTCGCGAGCGCGGGCAGGAGCATGCCGGACGGTGCACTGCCTTCGGCGAGCGCGGGCATTTGCGCGCGCGTCATGTTGCAGGCGTCGAGCAGCGCATCGGACCAGTCGCGTTTGGCCACGTCGAGCCAGAGCGTGCCCGCGGCATCCGAAGGATCGGAGACCTTGCCGCCGGTGAGCTGCAGGCGCAGATAGTCCTTCGGCAGCAGCACACAGGCCGTCTCGCGAAAGATCTGCGGCTCGTGGCGCGCGACCCACAGCAGCTTGGGCGCGGTGAAGCCCGGCATGGCGAGATTGCCCGCAATGCGATGCAGCTGCGGCGCACGTGCGGTGAGTTCGGCGCATTCGTCCACCGCGCGCATATCGTTCCAGAGGATCGCGGGGCGCAATACGTTGTCGTGCGCGTCTAGCAGCACCGCGCCGTGCATCTGGCCGGAGAGGCCAATGCCGCGCACCTGCGCGAATTCGTGAGGATGCGCCTCGCGCAGCGCGGCGAGCGCGCGGCGCGTGCCGTCCCACCAGTCGGCGGGATTCTGCTCCGACCAGCGCGGGTGAGGGCGCGAGACGACGAAGGGCGTGCCGGCAGTGCCGATCACGCGGCCGTCGGGCGCGAGCAGCAGGACTTTCACTTCGGAGGTGCCGAGGTCGATGCCGAGATACATAGGCGCGCTGAAGTCGTGAAGAGAGTTGCGCTACTTTAGCCGCGCGCCGGGCGCGACGCCATGCGCGCCGACCCGGAGGGCGCGCGTGGCGCGGGCGTTGCGGATTGCGCTGCGGTCTTTTTTCAAACGCTGCAGCCGCGAGAGGCGAGCCACTGGTCCACGCGCGCGAGCGCGCCGCGCACCGCGCCGCCCAGAGTCGGGTTGCCGGCGAGGCCGCCCCACAGCAGCTTGTCGCCGAGAAACGTCGAGACGGGGTCGCCGGTTTCGAACATGCGGTGCACGGCCGCTTCGTCCATCACGCCGTCCTGGTAGCGGTAGGGCAGCGTGCCCTTGTGCCAGCGTTCCAGAAAGCGCAGGAAGAGCGCGGGCAGCATGGCTGTGGCGGCGGGCGTCGCGCCCGCGGCGATGCGTTGCGCGAGCGTGGGCGCGATGAAGCCCGGGAGCTTCGAGTAGCCGTCGGCGGCCACGCGCTGGTTCGTGTCCTGGATGTACGGATTGCTGAAGCGTTCGAGCACGACGTCGCGATACTTCGCGAGATCGAGCGGGCTGGGCGTGAGGCAGGGGATCACGTCTTCGCTCACGTACTCGCGCGCGAAGGTACGGATGTCGGCATCGTGGGTGCCTTCGTGGATGAAGTCGAGCGCGATGAGCGTGCCCGCCCACGCAATGCAGCTGTGCGTGGCATTGAGGATGCGGATCTTCGCTTCCTCGTAGGGCATCACCGATTCGACCATTTCCGCGCCGGCGCGCTCCCAGGCGGGCCGCCCCGCGCAGAAGTGATCCTCGATCACCCACTGGATGAACGCTTCGCCCATCACCGGACAGGCGTCGTCCACGCCGGTCGCCGCTTTCACGCGCTCGCGCACGTCGGGCGTGGGGCGCGGCGTGATGCGGTCGACCATGGAGTCGGGGCACGCCGTGTTGGCATCGAACCAGTCGCGCAGATCCGTTGCGCCGCGCAGCGCGAGGAATTCGCGCATGCCCGCGTGAAAGCGCTTGCCGTTGCTGCGCAGGTTGTCGCAGGTCTGCAGCGTGACGGGGCCGCCGTCACGTGCCATGCGCGCTTCGAGGATCGCGGCGAGCGCGCCGTAAATCGTCGTGCGGTCGCCCTTGAGGTCGGCGGCGAGGTCGGGGTTCGCGGTGTCGAGGCGGTCGTGCTCGTCGAGGTAATAGCCGCCTTCGGTCACCGTAAACGCGATGATCCTGCAGTTCGCGTCGGCGCCTGCATCGATCAGGCTCGCGAGATCGGCCGACCACGGCAGCACGCGCGTGATCGAGCGGATCGTCTCGTAGGCGCGCTCGCCCCGCGGCGTGACTGTTTCGAGCGTGTAGACGCCGTTTTGCGCGGCCAGCGCGTCCATCACGGCGTTCATGTCGGAGCGGATGTTGCCGACGGTGAGCGACCATGCGGCCTCGTCGGGCTTGCGCGCGAGGTTCACGCGATGCAGGTACCAGGCCTGATGCGCCCGGTGAAACGACCCGGCGCCGATGTGCAGGATCACGTTCGCATTGCTGCGTTCGGTGTTCATTCGGTGTCTCCTTACTCAAAGCGGCCGATCGGCTCAAGCCTGAGCAATTGCTCTAGTGATGAACGAATGATCGTATCCGGTCGGTCGAAAGTCAAGCGGGCGAGGGCGGTTTTCGGTGGCGCGCTGCGGCGGGCGATGGCGCGCGGGCAACGCACGCACGTGCGCCGCCTGCGGACGGAACGGGGATGTTGTGGCGCACAAAGCGCCCGGGAGCCGAAGCGGGGAAAGGGGGACGCGGCTTCAGCCGCCGATCTGCGCTACGGCCGCGACGGCCTGATCGGTCGCATCCTGCGCGCAGCAATCTACGACGATGCGCTCCGGCATGGCGCGCAGCCACGTGAGCTGACGCTTGCAGAGCTGGCGGGTGGCAAAGACGCCCTTGTCGCGCATGGTGTCGTAGTCGACTTCGCCATCGAGGTATTCCCAAACCTGGCGATAGCCCACGCAGCGCATGGATGGCAGGTTGGGGTTCAGGTCCCCGCGCGCACGCAGCGCCTTCACCTCGTCGATGAGACCGCCGGCGAGCATCGCATCGTAGCGCGCTTCGATACGCGCGTGCAGCACGCTGCGATCGGACGGCTCGAGCGCGACGGGCACGAAGCGGTAGCGCGCGGCTTCATCTTCGCGCGTGGACGGCGTGGCGAGCAGCACCGACATCGGCTGCCCGCTCAGCATGAAGATTTCGAGCGCGCGCTGGATGCGCTGCGAGTCGTTCGGGGCGAGGCGTGCAGCCGTGGCCGGATCGACCCGCGCGAGGCGGGCATGCATGGCGGGCCAGCCGTCGCGCGCGGCTTCGGCGTCGAGTTGCGCGCGCACGGCCGGATCGGCCGAGGGCAGGTCGTTCAGGCCTTGGGTGAGCGCCTTGTAGTAGAGCATCGTCCCGCCCACGAGCAGCGGCACGTTCCCGCGCGCAACGATTTCGCCCGTCACGCGCAGCGCGTCGGCGCGAAAGTCGGCGGCGGAATAGGCATCCAGCGGATCGACGATATCGATCAGATGATGCGCGGCGGCCGCACGCTCCGCGGCGTTCGGCTTCGCCGTGCCGATGTCCATCTCGCGGTACACGAGCGCCGAATCGACGCTCACGATTTCCACCGTGCGCCCGCGCGCCGCCGACTGCGCCGCATACGCGAGCGCGGCCGCCGTCTTGCCCGAGGCCGTGGGGCCGAGCAGACACGCGACGGGCAGCGCTGCGCCTTCCTGTTTCGTGGACTGCGTCATTGACCGCGCATGAAGAGCCGATCGAGATCGGCGAGCGTGAGCTGATACCAGGTCGGCCGGCCGTGATTGCACTGGTCGGCGCGCTCGGTGGCTTCCATCTGGCGCAGGAGCGCGTTCATTTCGTCGAGCGTGAGACGCCGGTTCGCGCGCACCGCGTGATGGCAGGCGAGCGTGCCGAGCATCTCGTGCTGGCGCTCGGTGAGCACGCGCGAGCCGCCGTACTCGTGCAGGTCGGTGAGCACGGCGCGCGCGAGCGCCTGGAGATCGGCGTCCTTGAGGAGCGCGGGCACCGCGCGGATCGCAATCGAGGTCGGCGAAAGGACGGCGAGATCGAAGCCCAGCGCTTCGAGCGTGGCCTTTTCTTCCTCGACGGTGCCGGTTTCGACGGGATCGGCTGTCATCGAGATCGGGATCAGCAGGGGCTGCACGGCGAGCGAGCGTTCGGCGAGGGCCTGCTTGAACTGCTCGTAGAGGATGCGCTCGTGCGCGGCGTGCATGTCGACGATCACGAGGCCGCGCGCGTTCTGCGCGAGCACGTAGATGCCGTGAACCTGGCCGAGCGCGAAACCGAGCGGGTGGTCCTCGCCGGCTTCGAAGGCGGCGTGCGGCGCGCCGGTAGCGAATGCATCGGCTGCGCCGTCTTGCGCCTGCAGCACGGTCGAACCTTGCGCCGTGCCGGCGCCGACATCCTTGCGGCCGAACAACGCGTCATATAGCGCGAGCGGCTGCGCGACAGGCAGGCTGCCTTGCGTCATGCGCGACTGGCGCAGCCAGGTGTTGCCGCTGCTCGCGCCTGCACCGCCGCCACCTGGCTGGCCGAAGCCCGACGCGCGCGAAGGCAGGCCACCCGCGCCGCCGCCGAAGCTGCTCGCCACGCTCGCGGTGCCGAACCTGCCGTCCGCGCCGAAGCCGGGCGCCGCGCCGGGCGCTGCGCCTGCGCGCGCGGAGTCGGCCGCGCCCGAAGCGAGCCCGACCGAGGCGCCGAGCACCCCGGCGCCCGGCAGCGCGCGCGGCTCGATGAGCGCCGCGGCATGGCCGCCCGAGGTCGTCTCGGGCGAGGCGCCCGCGTGGCGCGCTAGCGCGCGCTGCACGGCATGGAACACGAACTGGTGAATCGAGCGCGAATCGCGGAAACGCACTTCGATCTTCGAGGGATGCACGTTCACGTCGACGGCTTCGGGCGGCAGGTCGAGGAACAGCACGTACGACGGGTAACGCTCGCCGTGCAGCACGTCCTCATACGCCGAGCGCACCGCGTGCGTGAGCAGCTTGTCGCGCACGAAGCGGCCGTTCACGAAGAAGTACTGCTGGTCGGCGCGGTTGCGGCTCGCCGTCGGCAGCCCTGCACAACCGTAGACGGCGAGCGGCCCGGCGCGCTCGTCGAGCGGCAGATGCGCCGTGGCGAACACTTCGCCGAGGATCTTCGAGACGCGCGTGGCCGGATCGCTCGCGTTCCAGTGCTCCACCGCGCGGCCGTTGTGCAGCACCGAGATCGCGACGTCCGGGCGCGCGAGCGCGCTGCGGCGGATCATCTCGAGGCAATGGCCCAGTTCGGTCTGCTCGCTCTTCAGGAACTTGCGGCGCGCGGGCGTGTTGAAGTACAGCTCGCGCACTTCGATGGTCGTTCCCTGGCCGCCCGCAGCCGGCGAGATCGCGCCGGTGTGCCCGTCGATCTTCACGGCGTGCTGCGCGTCGGCGCTGCGGCTCGTGATCGACATCTCGGCGACCGAGGCAATCGACGCCAGCGCTTCGCCCCGGAACCCGAGCGTCGCGACGCTCTCCAGTTCGGCGAGCGAGCGGATCTTGCTCGTGGCGTGCCGCATGAGCGCGAGCGGGAGTTCGGCTTCGGGAATGCCGCAGCCGTCGTCGGCGATGGAGATGCGCTTGACGCCGCCCTCGTCGAGCAGGATGCGCAGCGTGCTCGCGCCCGCGTCGAGCGCGTTTTCGAGCAGTTCCTTGACGACGGAGGCAGGCCGCTCGACCACTTCACCCGCGGCGATCTGGCTGATGAGCTGGTCGGGCAACGCCTGGATCGCGCGCGCGGGCTGCGCGGCACGCGACGCGACTGCGGCGCCGGTCGTGGCGCCAGTGTCGGCGGCGCTGGCGGAATCCGGCACGGCGCCGGTGGGTTCGGAGTTCGAAGACATGCGCGCAATTATAGCGAGTCGGCGCTAGCCGACCCGACGCGCTTCAGCGCCGCGAAACCCTCATGTAGCAGCGCTTTGTGCGCAAATTCACCGAAATTGGCGGGAAATTTTCGTGGCGCACGGGCACTTTCGGTATCATGGCGCGATCAATTTGGCTTCTCGCGCAACGCAGGGCGAATGCGCTTTTTCAGGCGCGCGGCCCACGATCAATAAGGGACACTTTTGGATACGCTTCTGCAGTTCGTCAATCTTGTCTTGCACATCGACAAGTTTCTCGGTGTCTTCATCCAGCAATACGGCGGCTGGGTCTACGCGGTGCTGTTCCTGATCGTGTTCTGCGAAACCGGCCTCGTGGTGCTGCCGTTCCTGCCCGGCGACTCGCTGCTCTTCATCGGCGGTGCGTTTGCCGCGACGCATGAGATGAATCTCGGCGTGCTGATCGTGCTGCTGCTCGTGGCTGCGGTCCTCGGCAATACGGTGAACTTTCTGATTGGGCGCGCCATCGGGCCGAAGGTGTTCAATACGCACATTCCTGTGCTCGAACGCTTCCTCGACCGCGCCGCGCTGCAGAAAACCCACGAATTCTACGAACGCCACGGCGGCAAGACCATCGTGCTCGCGCGCTTCATTCCTGTCGTGCGGACGTTCGCGCCGTTCGTGGCGGGCGTCTCGCAAATGCCTATGCGACGCTTTCAGTTTTTCACGGTCACGGGCGCGCTGTCCTGGGTGTTGCTGCTCGTGCTGCTCGGCTACTTCTTCGGCAACATTCCGTTCATTCGCCAGTACCTGAACGTGATCGTGCTCGTCGGCATCGGCGCGGCGATCGTGCCGATCCTGATCGGCGGCGTGTGGAAGATGCTGCGCAAGGACTCGCGCGGCGGCGCGGTGCGCAAGCCCAACGGCGGTTGAGCGTCCGGCGCCTTCGGGCCGCAACGCAAGGAAAAACGGCATTGCCTGCGAAGGCGATGCCGTTTTGTTTTGGCGCTCGCGTCGAACGCGGCGCGCTAGGTGCCCACGCGACGAATGATCGAGGGCGTTTCGGGCGTCGGGTAGCCCGCGTCCTTGAAGGTCTCGACAATCGTGCGGTTGGTGTCGAAATACACCTGCCAGTAGGAGTCGTTGCTGGTGTAGGGACGTACAGCCAGCAGCGGGCCTTCGGGCGTGAACGAGAGAATCTCGACGTTGGGCGGCGGCTCCTGCGAAACGTTCGGAATTTTGGCGATGGCCGTGCGCAGACGGCTGGCGGCATCGACGGGATCGACGCCGTTGGCGATCTTCGCGGTCAGCTCTACGCGGCGCACGGGCGTCGCGCTGTAGTTCGAGATGGTGTCCGAGAAGATCTTGTTGTTGCCGACGATGTTGACCACGTTGTCCGGCGAGATGATGGTCGTGCCGAAGATGCCGAGTTCCTTCACGGTGCCCGTCACGCCCCCGGCCGTCACGAAGTCGCCCACCTTGAACGGGCGCAGCACCTGCATGAACACGCCCGCCGCGAAATGCGCGAGCAGCCCGCCCCACGCCGTACCGATGGCGAGGCCGAGACCGGCGAGGAGCGCCGCGAACGAGGTGGTCTGCACGCCGAACACCTGCAGGATCGCGAGGACCAGCAGCAGGTTCAACACGGCGGCGAGGATCGAACTGAGGTAATGCGCGAGCGTGGGATCGACGCGCTCGTTGCGCGCGAGCACCTTGCGCAGCACACCGGCGACGAGGTTGATGGCCCAGCGTCCGATGATCCACAGGACGATCGCCGCCACGACCTTGGTCCCGAAGTCGATGCCCCGGGTCATGATGAATACGCGGATGGTTTCGAGATCCAAAATGCCCTCGCTTGTGTCGTTGGTTGAGCCTGGAAGACGTGCAACTGACAGCGGCGGGAGCATGACGGGCGCGGTGGTGCGCGCCGTCTGTCCCTTGGCGCATTTATAGGCGAAGCGGCGAAAGCGTGCATCCAGCGTGCCCGCCCGTCCCAGGGTTGACCCTGCGCACGGGGCGCGCGGCGCTCGTTCGATTGATACGGCGTGCATGGCCGTTCGGCTGTATCGTTGCGCGATCGACCCCGACACGAACCGACACTAAAACAGGAGGCCCGCCATGAACCTGCCGAACACCGATCTCCATCTCATCACCGTGAAGCTCGACGAGTTGCGTCCCACGCAGATCACAGTGGGCTTTCGGGAGGTGAACGCCAAGCGCGCGCACTGGCAGACGCTCGACAAGAAGGGGCGCGCGGCGGCCATCGACTCGCACTGGTTTCCCGCCGTGCTGGGGCCGAAGTCGCGCTACTACGTGGTCGATCATCACCACCTTGGCCGCGCGTGGCTCGAAGAGTCGGTGCAGAGCGTGCGGGTCACGGTGCTCAAGGATCTCTCATGGCTCGAGCCCACCATTTTCTGGCGCATGATGGAGCACGACCAGTGGGTGCATCCGTTCGATGCCGCGGGCGAGCGCTGCGAATTCGACCAGTTGCCGAAGCAGCTTCTCGGCCTTGCCGACGATCCGTATCGCAGCCTCGCGGGCGAGTTGCGCACGGCGGGCGGCTACGCGAAGGACACGACGCCGTTCAGCGAATTCCTGTGGGCCGACTATCTGCGCCGTAAGGTATCCGAAACGCGCCTGCGCAAGGACTTCGACGCTGCGCTCGCCGAGGCGCTATCGCACGCGCACGATGCCGACGCGCGTTATTTGCCGGGCTGGTCGGGCGTGGTGCCACCCGCGGCGGCGGCGCCAGCGCCAGCGGCTGCGCCGGCCAAGGCGGCCAAGGCGGCCAAGGTCAAGAAGGGCTGAAGCGGGCGGCGCACCCTACCTCGCCAGGGGCAGACTCAGGCGTGCGCGGGCTTGCGTTCGTACAACCCGCACGCGCTTCGCTCCCGCGCCAGTTCAGCGTTCAGCGCGCGTCGGGCAACGGCGCCTGCGGCGGCGTGCCTTGCGTGAGGTAGTGGCAGAGCCACTCGCTGGCGGGGCCGCGCGCCGCGTCGGTGCGATGGATCAGCGAGATGTTGTAGTTCACCGAGCGCCGGTCCGCGAGCGCGACGCGCACGAGCCGACCGGCTTCGAGATCGGCTTCCACGAGGTGCTTCGGCATCGACCCCCAGCCGAGGCCCGCGAGCAGCAGCCGGTGCTTGGCGCCCAAGTCGCCGAGTTTCCACGCGCGATTGCTGTACACGCCGAAATTCTGGCCTTCGGTAAGGCGGCTGCGGTCGGTGAGCACCAGCTGCGTATGCTCGCGCGCATCCGAAATGCGCACGGGGTGCTCCGCCTTGGCGAGCGGATGGCAGGGGGCGGCCACGAGCACGAGTTCCACGGTGCCGATGGACTGGGCTTCGATCACGTGCGGCCAGTTGTGGTTCGGCCCGCTGATCCCCACCGCGCAGTCGCCGTCGAGCACGAGCTTGAGCACGCCGCCAAGTGCTTCCATGGTGAGATTCAGCGCGACGGTGGGAAACGTGAACGCGAACGCCTGCAGGGCCTCGACGAGCCGCTGCGACGGAAACATCACGTCCACGGCCAGCGAAACCTCGCCCTCGAGCCCCCTCTGCAGGCCGGCCGCCTTGGCGTTAAGCTGACCCATGAGCAGATCGAGGCGGCGCGCGTCGGCGAGGATCGCGCGGCCCGCGGCCGTGAGTTCCGGCTTGCGCTTGCCGCGCTCGAACAGCGCGACGCCCAGCAGCGCCTCGAGATTGGCGATCGTATAGCTGACCACCGACTGCGCGCGGTCGAGCTGGCGCGCCGCCGCCGAGAAGCTGCCGGTTTCGGCGACGGCGATCAGCGCGCGGAGCTGCTCGAGGCTAGGGGAGCGGTCCGAGGTGCGGTCCACGAGGTACGGTCCTTTTCGATCTATCGAAAAAATGGATGATAACCATCCATTTTAGACGATTGTTTGAATAGGTTTGGCCGGGTAAAGTGCACACCTCGAATAATGGAGTCGTATGCCGATGAACCCCACCGTCAAGCCCGCCGGCCGCTATAACGGCGTTGCCATGCTGCTGCACTGGCTGATCGCCGCGCTGATCGTCTGGGGCTTTGCGCTCGGCTGGGTTATGACCGACATTCCGGGCATCACGCCCACGAAGCTGCGCTACTTCTCGTGGCACAAGTGGATTGGCGTGACCGTGCTCGCGCTCGTGCTGGTGCGCATTCTCTGGCGCGTGACGCACACCGCGCCCGCGCTGCCTGGCTCTATGCATGGCTGGGAACGGCTCGCCGCGCACCTGGGCCATACCGCGCTTTACGTGCTGATGGTCGCGATTCCGGTCACGGGATATCTCTACAGCTCGGCGGCCGGCATCCAGGTCGTGTACCTCGGCATCTGGCCGATGCCCGTGCTGATCGGCCCCGACACCGCGCTCAAGGGCGTGCTGCGCGTCGTGCATATCTCGCTGAACTACACCTTGCTCACCGTGGTCGTGCTGCACGTGCTCGCCGTCATCAAGCACCAGTTGATCGACCGCCAGAACATCCTCTCTCGCATGCTGCCGTTCGGCACGCCGCGCGAATGACTTCGCGGCGCGCATGCGCCATCTCCATTTCCCGATACCTTCCACCTTGGACCGACTGCCCATGATCCAGCGTCTTGCCCATACTGCTTCCGTCGTCGCGCTCGGCGCGGCGCTCGCCGCCGGCGCGGCACTTGCCACGACCTTCGCCACGAACGCCAACGCCGCGGCCGAAGCCGCGAAGAACTCCGTGAGCGCCGTGTTCAAGCAAATGAATGTGCCGGTCGAAGGGCGCTTCAACCACTTCACCGCCGACGTGCGCTTCGATCCGGCGAACGTCGCGGCATCGAGCGCGAAGCTCGACGTCGAGGTGGCGAGCTTCGACCTCGGCGCGCCGGAATACAACACGGAAGTCGCCGGCGACGAATGGTTCGACGCTTCGCATTTCCCGCACGCGACCTTCGTCTCCACGCAGATCAAGCCCGCCGCGAACGGCGCGTTCACGGTGACCGGCAAGCTGACCATCAAGGGCAAGACGACCGACGTCGTCGTGCCGGTGCAGTACCGCAAGGACGGCGCCACCCAGGTGTTCGACGGCACACTGCCGATCAAGCGTCTCGCTTACGGCATCGGCTCGGGCGAGTGGAAGGACACCTCGATCGTCGCCGACGACGTGCAGATCAAGTTTCACATCGTGTCCGCCGCGCACTGACGCGCGGACGGCACCGCTTTTTCATCCCGTTTCTCCCGCACCAGGAATCGATTCATGAAGACCACGATTTTCGCCGCGGCCGTTGCCGCCTCGCTCGCAGCCTTCGTCGCCACGCCGGCGCTCGCAGCCGCCACGACCTATAACCTCGACCCGATGCACACCTATCCGAGCTTCGAAGCCGATCACTTCGGCGGCGTCTCGGTGTGGCGCGGCAAGTTCACGAAGAGCTCGGGCACGGTCACGCTCGATCGCGAGGCGAAGACGGGCACGGTGGACGTGACGATCGACGCATCGTCGATCGATACCGGCAACGCGAAGCTCGACAAGCACGTGAGCTCGGCCGAATTCCTCGACACCGCGAAGTTCCCGACGGCCACCTACAAGGGCACGTCGATCCGCTTCGAAGGCGACAAGCCCGTGGAAGTGATCGGCACGTTCACGCTGCATGGCGTGACCAAGCCGCTGAACCTGAAGATCGACTCGTTCAAGTGCTTCCAGAACCCGATGCTCAAGCGTGAAGTGTGCGGCGCGGACGCATCGGCACAATTCGACCGCGCGGACTACGGCGTGAACTGGGGCCAGTCGTATGGCTTCAAGACGGCGACGACGCTGCAGATCCAGGTCGAAGGCGTCAAGGCGGACTGAGTTTGCGCGCGGCATGGGCCGCGCGTCGCTCGATGCGAAAAAGCCCGTGCGCTGTCAGGCGCGCGGGCTTTTTTGTTGCGGGAAGCGATAAGGATGACGAAGTGTCGTCAGTGGATCGGCGACGTTGCGTGCGTGCCGCGCGGCGACAGCGCGACGTCGACGACGTGCGAATGCCAGATCCCGCAGGTGGCCTTCACGGGCACCCAGGCGTACTTGCCGCGGACCTTGGCGAAGGCGCGCAGATGGATCAGTGTGTCGATGGACGGGGCAGGCGCAAGTGCGTCGCTCGCGACGGGCGTGGGCGTGGCATTCGCGGGCGCGGGCTGCTCGATTTTCGCCGAGAGCGCGCGCCGATCGGGCACGAGCAGAGAATCGTAACGCTGCGCCTTATGCACCCACTGGTCGAGCGCGGCAACGCAATTGACGACGGCGTCCGGCACGCGCATGCGGCGCAGGTATGCGTAGTCTTCGGGTTGCGGTTGAATTTGCGCCTGAACGCGCAGACTGAGCCAGAAAAGCGCGAGCAGGGCGCAGGCAAGGGTCGTGAACTTCATGATGACGTGGCCTGTGCAGCGGGGATGGGACGGCGGGGGAGGGAGGGAGTATACATGCTGGACGCATGCTCGCGCGCCGAGTCACTCAAGACGCTTGAGCCGGCGCCGTACGCTGCAAAGCAAAAAGCCCAGTCCGGAGACTGGGCTTTTTGTTTGATGCTTTGGTAGGCCGTACGGGATTCGAACCTGTGACCAACGGATTAAAAGTCCGCTGCTCTACCAGCTGAGCTAACGACCCAAAAGAGAAGCGGGATTATAGCGGCGTCTGGTCAACGCGTCAACTTTTGCCGTCATAAAACCGATGGAAGCGCCCGGAGCACGCCGTGCCCCGGGCCTTCCCTGTATGCGAGAGGCGCATTTCGCGGCATTGGCATTAGCCAGCGCCACGTCACGCCAAAACCATCCAGCAGCGCTTATTTGAGCTGTGAAAGCTTGCTCTGCGCCGTCTGGGCGACATCCGAGTTGCCGTATTGCGAAACGACCTGCTCGAGCGTGCGTTTGGCCGCAGCCTTTTGCCCCTGCTCGATCTGATTGTTTGCAATGGCCAGCAGTGCCTCGGGGGCACGCGGGTGTTGCGGGTATTTGTTGACGACGTTCTGCCACGTCGCGGTCGACCCCTTGTAGTCCTTCAGCGCATACAGCGCGTTGCCGAGCCAGTACTGGGCGGTCGGCTGGTAAGGACTCTGCGGGAACTTCGCGATGAAGCTACGGAACGATGCCGCCGCGTTCTTGAAGTCGCCGTTGCGGAACTGCTGCGAAGCGGCGTTGAACGCGTCCATCTCACCCGGCTGAACCGTGCCTTGCATGCCGTCCACGGTCTCCTGCTGCGGCTCGAACTTCTTGAGTCGCGTGTCGAGATCCGTGTAGTAGTCCTTCTGTTGCTTCTGCAGGGTCGCCAACTGGTTCGCCATATCCTCGTTCTGTCCGCGCAACGTCGCGACCTGCTGGTTGAGCTGGTCGAGGTGGTTGGACTGGTCGAGGATCGTGCGTTGAGCGGCGGACAGCTGGCTGGACAGGCTGTCCGTTTTCGCGCGCAGGTCGAGAATCGCCTGGCGCGCCTGATCGTCATCGAAGATACCCGCGTGGGCCGGCAGCGCCGCAAAGGCGACGCCAGCCACGCAAGCGGCTGCGGCTACGCGCAGCGGGGAGAAACGGTGCGACATACGCCCCTTCATCCAATGCTCAATTACTGTTGATACACGAGGTCAGCACGGCGGTTCTGCGCCCACGATGCTTCGTCGTGGCCCGTTGCGACCGGCTTTTCCTTACCGAGGCTGACGGCTTCCATTTGCGAATCGGGCACGCCCATCAGCGAGAGGGCGCGACGGACCGCTTCAGCACGCTTTTGACCCAGCGCCAGGTTGTATTCGCTCGTGCCGCGCTCGTCGGTGTTGCCCTGGATCAGGACGTGACGTTCCGGGTGCGTCTTGAGGTACTGTGCGTGAGCTTGCAGCAGCGACTGGTAGTCGTCCTTGACGGCGTAGCTGTCGAAATCGAAGTACACGCTGCGCTTGGCGAGCGGGCTGTTCGGATTGTTCAGCTCATCGACGTTCACCTGGGCGACCGCGTTCGGGTTCGGCTGGGTGTTCATCGCACCGGCGTTCGGGTTCGTTTCCTTGACACCCGACTTACACGCTGCCAGTGCACCGATCATCAAGACGGCCAAGGCCAGGCGTACTTTCTTCGACATCATTATTTCTCTCCTGAAGTGTTATTGCATAAAAGGACCCCAGGACGGCTCGCGTACGCTGCCGCCCTGAACGGACAGGATTTGCCGCGTACGACCGTCGGTCGATACAGCAGCCAGCACGCCACGGCCGTTCACCTGTGTGGCGTAAAGAATGTACTGACCGTTCGCCGCGAAGCTGGGCGACTCGTCATGTGTCGTGTCAGTGAGCGCCGTGGCGACACCGGACTGCAGATCTTGAATGTACAGCTTAAATCCGCCGCCCGTGCGTGAGATGTACGCCAGTTGCTTGCCGTCCGGGCTGGCCTTCGGGCTCGTATTGTAGTTGCCGGTAAACGTCACACGCTGTGCCGCTGCGGCGCTTTCGCCCTGGGCCGGCATCTTGTAAATCTGAGGCTGGCCGCCGCGGTCGCTCGTGAAATAAATCCAGCGTCCGTCAGGAGAGTAGTTGGGTTCGGTGTCGATCGTCGTGCCTTGCGTGAGGCGGTGCAGGCCGGAGCCGTCGGCATTGACGGCGAAGATCTGCGTGTTGCCCGTGCGCGACAATGCTACTGCGAGCGTGCGGCCGTCGGGAGACCAGGCCGGCGCCGAATTGTTGCCCTTCTGGTCCGAAATGATCACGCGGCGACCCGTCGGCAGGTCGTGCACGTAGACGATCGGCTTCTTCTTTTCGAAAGATACGTAAGCGACCTTGGTGCCGTCGGGCGACCAGGCCGGCGAGATGATCGGCTCGGGGCTCGACAGCGCGATATGCGCGTCTTGTCCATCGGAGTCCGAAACCTGCAGCTGGAAGCGGCCGCCCGTCTTGATCACGTATGAAAGACGCGTGGCGAACACGCCGCGATCGCCGAGCAGCTTCTGATAGATGTAGTCCGCAACCTTGTGCGCGCTCATGCGCAGGCCGCTTGCCGGGCTCGTGAGCACAAGGCCGCCGAGGCTTTCGCCCTTCACGGTGTCGTAGAGCTTGAAGCGCACTTCGTACTGGCCGTTGGCGAGCTTGTTCACGCTGCCCGCAACGAACGCGTTGGCGCCCTTGGCCTTCCAGCTGCCGAGGTCGACGGAGTCGTTTTCCGAGATCGGTGCGCTGCCGGCATCGATATTCGTAAATTTCCCGCTGCGTTGCAGGTCGGCGCGCACGATGGCCGCGACCTGCTCGGGCGAATTCGCTTCACCGGCAAAGTTAGCCGTGGCGATGGGGAACTGGGTGGAGCCCACGCCGGTGACGAGGACGTTGAGTTGTGCGTTCGCCGCGCCGCCCGCCGTGATCAGGCAGGACGCGACGAGGGTTCGCAGGCCAAGCTTCGTCATCAATGTCATGCTGTGATATTTCCTGAAAAAAGCAATTTTGTCATAACGCGCAACAGCAGACTGACCCGAAAACGTTCGAATCGTTCCTTATTAGCCACTGTTGCGCGGCGGCTTTCCTCAACCTTTCTGCGCCTTGCGCTCGCCATCAACCAGCCGGGCGCAAGGTGATCTTGAAGCTCGAAGGCGCCTTGCCGTCGGTATCGACCGGCATCGGATCCGAGCGCTGAACTGCCCGCAACGCGGCGTCGTCCCACGACGCGTTGCCGCTGCTGCGCGAGATCGTCGCCGAAAGCAGCGTGCCGGTCGGCGAGCAACGCACCGCGATCTCTGTTTCGAGACCCGACGTTTCGCCCGCCCACACGATGTTCGGACGCACGCGGCGGCGCACCTTGTCGGCGTAGCCCGGCGACGTCGCGTTGCCGCCCGAGCCGCTGCCCGTGCCGCTCTTCGCGAGACCGTTGCCGCTCGTGCCTTCGCCGCCACCCATCGAGCCTTGCATCTGCGCGATGCGAGCGCGGCGTTCCGCGTCGAGCTTCTTCGCCTGGGCGTCGGCTTGCGCCTTCGCCTTGGCCGCCTTCTCGGCGTCGGCCTTCTTCTGCGCGTCGAGCTTCGCCTGCTTCTGCTGCTCTTCTTCCTGCTGCTGCTTCTTGAGCGCGTCCTGCTGCTGCAGCTGCTTTTGCTTCTCCGCCGCGGCTTGCTGCTGTTCCTGCTGCTGCTTGAGCTTTTCGGCCTTCTGCTGCGCGGCCTGCTGAGCCGCGAGCTGCTGCTGACGCTTCGCTTCGGCTTCCTGCTGGGCTTTCAGACGCTGCTGCTGCTCGGCCAGTTGCGCCTCGCGCTGCGCTTCCTGCTGCTTACGCTTTTGCTGTTGCAGCGCAATGTCGGCTTCCTCGGTTTGAGGCGGCGGCGGGGCAGGGGCGACCGGCGCGGGCGGCGGCAGCGGCTTCGGTGTCGACAGGTCCGGCACCTCGGTCCACAGTTCCGCCTCTTCACCCGCCGGCGTGCTGTTCTGCCAGCGGATGCCGTGATAGAGGAACAGGCCGAGCAGCACGTGCATGAGCACCGCGAGGGCGATAGCACGTCCTGTGCCACGCTCTCGCGGAGGCTGCAGCGGATACGAATCGTTCTTGCGGATCATTGCGATTTGACGAGCAGTCCGACACGTTTGACGCCATGCGACTTCAGGTCGGACATCACGTTCATCACCGTCTCGTATTTGACGGACTTGTCGGCGGCGATCACGACGGGCTGGTCGGGATGGCTCTGCTCGCGATCGGCGACGAAGCCGTTGAGATCGGCGCGCGTCATGGTCTGTTGCTGCGTGGCGCCGGAGTCATCCTTATAGCGTACGCTCAGATTGCCGTCGGGGCGAATATTGACCACGACGGGCGGCACCTGCTGCTGCTGCGACGCGCCGCCGACGGTCGGCAGGTTGACAATGGACGGCGCCACGAGCGGCGCGGTCACCATGAAGATCACGAGCAACACCAGCATCACGTCGATGTACGGCACGACGTTGATGTCGGCCATCGCACGGCGCGAGCGGCTGCCTCGCATGCTCGAACGGACTGAGCCTCCCATCTTCGACTCCTTGCTTCGTGAAGATTAGTGGGCCTGACGCTGCAGGATATTCGAAAACTCTTCGATGAAGGTTTCGAAGCGGATCGCCAGACGGTCGATGTCGTGTGCGTAGCTGTTATACGCGACCACCGCCGGAATGGCGGCGAACAGACCGATCGCGGTCGCCGTCAGCGCTTCGGCGATGCCGGGCGCGACGTTCGCGAGCGTTGCCTGCTGCACGTTCGCGAGACCGCGGAACGCGTTCATGATCCCCCAGACCGTGCCGAAAAGACCGATGTACGGACTCACCGAGCCGACCGAAGCGAGGAACGAGAGGTTCGCCTCGAGCGCATCCATTTCGCGCTGGAAGGCGGCGCGCATCGCGCGGCGGGCGCCGTCGAGCACGAGGCTCGGATCGTTCAGGCGCTTCTCTTTCGCCTTCAGGAATTCGCGCATGCCCGACTCGAAGATACGCTCGAGCGCGCCGATCGTGTGACGGTTGTTGGCTGCGCTCTGGTAGAGCGCCTGCAGGTCGCCGCCTGACCAGAAGTCGCGCTCGAAGCGCTCTGTCTGGGACCGCGCCCGGCGAATCGCAAACCACTTGCGGAAGATGAAAGTCCAGGAAATCAGCGACATGAGCAGAAGAAGCCCCATCACCGCCTGTGCCAGTATGCTCGCATTAAGAACGAGAGAAATGATCGACAGATCTTGTGTAGTGTTCATATAGGTTCGTTGTGACGTCCCGAAAGGGGCGAGCGGCTGCAAGACAACGCAAGGCTTCCCGTAGGCGGTTGGGAAGCTCTCGTGCCGTCGCGGCCGAACCCTGCTTGGTCCTGCATTGACCGGCGCGAGTTCACTGGCGTCGTATCAACGGTAATTACTGCACTGCCGTTGACACGGCGTACAGGTCTTTCTGGGGTCCACGTTGCAAGGCTTCATGAACGGGGGCCGGAATGGGTGCGGGCCGCATGGCCGTGCTGTCGACGCAGGCGACGCGAATGGTGCCCGTGGCGAGCAGCGTGTTTTCGCGCCACGCTTCCTGCATGAAGTCGACCGAGGCGCGGCCCAGCTTCTCGACGCGGCTGACGGTGGTGACGACGTCGTCGAGGCGCGCCGGCGAACGGTAGTCGAGCGCGGTGCTGCGCACGACGAAGAGCACGCCCGTTTCCTCGGCGAGCCGACGCTGATCGACGCCGCACGCGCGCAGCCATTCGGTGCGCGCGCGTTCGAAGAACTTCAGGTAATTCGCGTAAAACACGATGCCACCGGCGTCGGTGTCCTCGTAGTAGACGCGCACCGGCCACGTAAAGCCGCGCCCGGCCGGTGACGACGCCGCGTCCGGCTTGCTGGTGGAATTTTCCATGCCGCGCATTCTACCGGAACGCGAGGCCCCCACGTCTTTCGCACGACTGACGTAAGTATTAAATTTGTAAGGTATTTTTAGCCGCGGTGGATACTGGTACCGGCGAATGTCTGGGCAACGGGCATCAGTTCGATCGTGTTGATGTTGACGTGCGCGGGGCGCGTGGCGATCCAGTAGATCGAATCGGCGATGTCCTCGGCCGTGAGCGGCTGCACGTCCTTGTAGACGCTGGCTGCCCGGGTGTCGTCGCCGCGAAAGCGCACGTTCGAGAACTCGGTGCCGCCGCACAGGCCCGGCTCGATGTCGGTCACGCGCAGTGCCGTGCCCGCGAGGTCAGCGCGCAGGTTCAGGCTGAACTGACGCACGAACGCCTTGGTCGCGCCATAGACGTTGCCCCCCGCATACGGCCAGCGGCCCGCCACCGAACCGATATTGAAAATGTGGCCGCGGTTGCGCTCGACCATGCCGGGCAAGAACGCGTGAGTGACCTGCACGAGACCGGTGCAGTTGGTGTCGATCATGGTTTCCCACTCGTCGAGGTCGGCCTTTTGTGCCGGCTCCACGCCCAGCGCGAGGCCGGCGTTGTTGACCAGCACGTCGACGCCGGCGAACCCGGGCGGCAGCGCGCCGGGCGCGGCTTCGACCGCCGCGCGGTCGCGCACGTCGAGCTCGATGGGCAGGAGGGCGTCGCCGAGTTCGGCGGCGAGGGCGTCGAGGCGGTCCTTGCGGCGAGCCGTGGCGACGACGCGATGTCCGCCCTTCACGAAGGCGCGAGCGATGGCGGCGCCGAATCCTGCGGACGCGCCGGTGACGAAAACGATCATGGTGGCTCTCTGGTCGGTAGAAGGCGGGAAAAGGGGAGAGCCTACTTGCAATGCCGCATTGCGGCAAGAAAGGGACAGTACGCGCGCGGATCGCATGGCCGGCGCCGCCGCACGGCGCGTCGCAGCCCGCGGGACGCCCGAGCGCACTGGGGGCGGGCGGTTGCCTATTCCCTGCCGTTCCAATAAACTAACGCGCTCAATCCCTGCGTGACTGGCGATAGGGTTCCGAAATGGCGGCATTGGCGGTAGCCATGCGCTCGTTATTGGGGACTCAAGGTGGAACGACCCACCGTGAAGCGCAGGGTGCCGTTTTGCCGTTCGCCTGGGCAGCCTGATTTCGCGCGCTTTCGTTTGCGCTGCGGGGGCTGTCCTGCCTCGCGTGTGCGGCACCTCCTTCCGCCACGTCAAGGCTGGCCTCTTCGCCAGCAGCGCCGCGTACCCGCTACGCGTTCCGCGCGAGACCCGGTCAACCTGAACACACTTAACGGAATCCGTATGTTTGACAGAGCCGAAAGCACCATCGCCAACGTCGATCCCGAACTCTTCAAGGCGATCGAACTCGAGAACCGCCGCCAGGAAGAGCACATCGAGCTCATCGCGTCGGAAAACTACACCTCGCCCGCGGTCATGGCCGCGCAGGGTTCGCAGCTCACCAACAAGTACGCCGAAGGCTACCCCGGTAAGCGCTATTACGGCGGCTGCGAAAACGTGGATATCGTCGAGCAGCTCGCGATCGACCGCGTGAAGCAGCTGTTCGGCGCCGAAGCCGCGAACGTTCAGCCGAACTCGGGCTCGCAGGCCAACCAGGGCGTGTTCTTCGCCGTGCTCAAGCCGGGCGACACCATCATGGGCATGAGCCTCGCCGAAGGTGGTCACCTCACGCACGGCATGGCGCTGAACATGAGCGGCAAGTGGTTCAACGTCGTGAGCTACGGCCTCGACGCCAAGGAAGACATCGACTACGACGCGCTCGAAAAGCGCGCGCACGAAACCAGGCCGAAGCTGATCATCGCCGGTGCGTCGGCTTTCGCACTGCGTATCGACTTCGAGCGCATCGCCAAGGTTGCCAAGGCGGTTGGCGCGTACTTCATGGTCGACATGGCGCACTACGCCGGTCTGATCGCCGCGGGCGTCTACCCGAACCCGGTGCCGCACGCCGACTTCGTCACCACGACCACGCACAAGAGCCTGCGCGGCCCGCGCGGCGGTGTGATCCTGATGAAGGCGGAGTTCGAGAAGCAGATCAACTCGGCCATCTTCCCGGGCATTCAGGGCGGTCCGCTCATGCACGTCATTGCCGGCAAGGCCGTGGCGTTCAAGGAAGCGCTCTCGCCGGAATTCAAGACCTACCAGCAGCAAGTGGTCGACAACGCCCGCGTGCTGGCGGAGACGCTGGTCAAGCGCGGTCTGCGCATCGTTTCCGGCCGCACGGAAAGCCACGTGATGCTGGTGGACCTGCGCGCGAAGAACATCACCGGCAAGGCGGCGGAAGCCGTGCTGGGCACCGCGCACATCACGGTCAACAAGAACGCGATCCCGAACGACCCGGAAAAGCCGTTCGTGACGAGCGGTATCCGTCTCGGTTCGCCGGCCATGACGACGCGCGGCTTTGGCGTGAAGGAAGCCGAGCAGGTCGGCAACCTGATCGCCGACGTGCTCGACAATCCGGAAGACGCCGCGACGATCGAGCGCGTGAAGGCGCAGGTCGCCGAGCTGACGAAGCGTTTCCCGGTTTACCGCTAAGCCACGCGATAACCCATGCGCTGCCCCTTCTGCCGGCACGAAGACACGCAGGTCGTCGACTCGCGCGTGTCCGAAGACGGCGCCGCGATCCGGCGCCGCCGCCGCTGCCCGGCCTGCGACAAGCGTTTCACGACGTACGAGCGGGTCGAGCTGGCGATGCCTTCGATCGTCAAGAAGGATGGCAGCCGCACGGAATTCGACCGCCGCAAGATCATGGCGAGCATGCAACTGGCGCTGCGCAAGCGCCCGGTTGCGGCCGATGCGATCGACGCGGCGGTTGCCCGTATCGAGGACCAACTGCTCGGCAGCGGCGAGCGCGAAGTGCGCAGCGAGCGCCTTGGCGAGCTCGTCATGGGCGAATTGCGCGAACTCGACAAGGTCGCGTTCGTACGGTTTGCTTCGGTGTACCGACGCTTCGAGGACGTCTCCGAATTCGAAGACGTGATCGAGGAATTCCGCCGCGCGGGCGCCAACAACCCCGCGAAAAAGCGCTGAGCGCATTCCCATTTTTCTTCCCTCCTGCCAGGCCGCTGTCGTAACGCTTGCATTCTCGCGAGCCGACGTTGCGCGCACCAGCTAGCCGTTCGGCTAATTGTTTCGTTTCGTTTTCGTCCGTAGATTGATGGCAATCCGCTCGAACTAAGGATTGCTCATGAAGTCCGGAGGATTCACGCTCATTGAGACGATGGTCGTCATCGTCCTGCTAGCGATCTGCGCAACGGTTTCCACGCCCGTTTTCACCGCGTGGCGCGTGCGCGATCAGGTCGACGCGCGCGCCAACGCCATGCTCGGCACGCTCGCCTATGCACGCAACGAGGCCATACGGCGCAAGGCGCGCGTCACCGTTTGCCGCGTCGACGCCGCGCGCCATTGCCTCGAGGCGGCCAAAGCGTGTCCGTCCGGAATTGCCGACTGGTCCTGTGGCTGGGCCGTCATGATCGAGCGCGCCGGAGCGTCTATCCCGTTGCGCATCCAGCCGGCGCTCGATGCGATCTCCGTGGCGTCGGGCCTCACCGCCATCACGTTTTCGCCGCCGGCGGGGCAGACCATCGGCAGCTTGCGCAACTTCGAGATTGCCCCGCGGGTCCCGTCGGCGGCACAACGCGGTGCGGGCTGGCGTCGCTGCATACGCATCGCACAGGGGGGGCGGGCACGCATCAGCGACGGCGCATGCACGGGGGCGTCATGAGCCGGGTGAGCGAGCGCGGCGAGCGCGGGTCGACGCTGCTGGAGGTCGCCATTGCGCTCGGCATCATGGCGATGTGCGGGCTCGGCCTGATGAGCACCCAGCTCGGGCTGGCCCGGCATGCGCAACTGGCAGCGGCGCGCGAGCGCGCGGCCTTTGCCGCTGACGCCATGGCCGAAGCGGCGCGCGTGGCGCGGGCAACGCCCGCCACGACCGATCGATGGCAGGCGCTGGCGGCGAGCGTCGTGCCCGAAGGGCGGCTGACCATGTCGAGCGCGGGCGGCGACGCATCGATCGCGTCCGTGAGTTGGGCGGCGACACCGCACGGCGCAGCGTCGGGATCGACGCCGGTTTCGCGGGTTGCGCGGTGTCTCGATGCCACGGCTTCCGCCGGGCGCGCCTGCGTCGCCCTCGTGTTTTTGCGATGAACATGCGGCTCTCCCACGTGCGCCGGCAGGCTGGCCACACATTGCTCGAACTGACGATCGCCGTGGCGCTGGGGCTCGTGGTGACGCTTGGCGCGCTCTCGGCATATCGCATGCAGCGCCTGGCATACGCGCAGGCGAGCGACGCTGCGCGCATCCACGAGGCCGGCATGAATGCGTTGATGCTGATCGGCGAGCAGATTCAGATGGCCGGTTTTGTTTCGGCGGACGCACGCTCGCCGCTTGCCGGCGCCGCGATCTTCGGCTGCTCGGCGGGGAGCCCGAGCGGTACCGATGCGGCGCTTGCCTGCGCGCTGCTGCCGAGCCGCTCCGACGGGTTGGCCGTGCGCTATCAAGGCGACAGTGTATCGACGTGGCCCGCCGCAAACGGCCAGGTTACCGACTGCCTCGGGCAGGGGGTTGGTATGGGGAGCGTGGAAATCGTGAACCGGTATTATGCCGCGGCGGCGAGCCACACGACTCGCGAAAGCGAGCTTTACTGCGCGGGCTCCGGCAAGGTCGGCAAGCCACAGCCGCTCGTCGAGGGCGTCGAGCGTTTGCGCCTGCGCTACTGGACGGCGGGCGCGGCGCAAGCGGTCGAGGCTTCGGCGCTGGCGCGCGATCAGTGGGCGTCGGTCGTCGCGGTCGATCTGTGCGTGCTGGTGCGCGGAGCGGCCTTTGCGCGGCGCATCCGATACGTCGATTGCGATGGCGTGCAGGCGCTCGGCGCGGATGGGCGAGCGCGACAAGCGTTCTGGCGGCACATCGTGCTGCGTAACGTTTTGCCGGCAGCGTCATGAAAATGAGCCTGCGCGGGAAGCGTCGCACACTGGCCACGGCTCGCGGCGTGGCGCTCCCAGTCGTGCTGCTTGTCGTCGCGATGATGCTCGCGACCTCGGCGGCGTGGTTCGAGGCCGCGCTGCTGGCGCGGCGCAACGCGGATGCCGTCGCCGATCATCTGCAGGCCTTCCATGCCGCCGACGCCGCGCTCGTGTTGTGCTCGCGTGCGCTGACGAATGGCTCGCTGGCCCCACCAGCGGCGGCCACGCAGTCAGGCGAGCCGCAAGCCTGGCGGCGGCAGGACAGCTTCGAGCGGCAGACGGTTGCGCCCCTTGCTGCGTGGCCGGGGTCTGTGCGCACGCCGCAATGCCTCGTCGAGGCCTGGCGCATCGAGATCCGTCCGCTGGCTCGCGCGTATCTCGTCACGGCGCGAGGGTTCGGCGCATCGGAAGACACCCAAAGCTGGCTGCAGGACCAGTTGGTCATCGAAGCCGAGGGCGACGCGACACGCGTCGAGCATCACTGGCGCTACGTCGTCGCGAGGCCCTTTTGACGAGGCAAACGGGAGGTAAGGTGAAGAGCAACCGGTACAACGCGTTCACACTGCTCGAACTGGTCATCGCGCTGGCGGTGGCCGCCATCGTCGCCGCCTTCGCGATGCCGGGGTGGAGGGCGCAGATCGCGCGGGGACATCGCATCGACGCCGTGGCCGCGCTCTATCGCGCAGCGCAACTCGTCGATACGCAGAGCGCGTCGATGGCACTTTTGCCCACTGGGTTCGACCAGGCTCCGCCGACGGGAACGCCCGTCTACCGCCTGCGTCTCATGCCCGCCGACGATTCCAACGGCGGCTACGCCCTCGTAGCCGATCCGGTGGAAGCCGGGCCGATGCGTGGCGATGCGTGCGGCGCCTTCGTACTCGACGCAACCGGCACGCGCAGCAATCGTGCTGCAGGCAGCGGCGTTGTCCCGGCGGCTACGCAGATGTGCTGGAGGGACCGGTGAACGGCCTGGAGGGCTGCCGCGGGCGGCGGTGATCAGCCGGTGAGGTCGTCTTCGTCGGACTTGTCGCGGGCAGGCCGGTTCGCAGAGGTGCCGCGCTGGCGCCGCACCTGCTGCCAAACGCGATACGCTTCCCACGCCGTAAAAGCGAGGCCGCCCCACTTGATGACGGGGCGCGCAGCCGAGACGATGCTCGTACGCAGCGGCTTTGCCACGATGAGCGAGATGAGCGAACTGACCAGCGGATATTCCTTGAGCAGGCTGCCGAGGCCGGAAGCCACGCCGCCGCCTGAGCGACTGAATCCGGGCACGACGAACCGCAGCCAGCTGAAGTTCGTAACCGTCGCGCGGATGTCGACGAGCGCTTCGGCCATTTCGGCACGCTCGACGCTCGCTCGCACGAGCAGCAATTCCTTGCGCAGGGCGCGCAGCTGCGGCGTCGACAGATCGTGCGCGCGGCCGCGGCGGGGGCGAAAAGCAGTGTCCGGTCGAGGTTGATTCATGGCGTCGGCTCGCGGCTAGGGGTTGCGCAGGGCGTCTCGGTCTTTCTCGAATTCCTCGAGCGTCGCCTGGAAGACGAGTGGCGCGGTGTGCAGCCCGCGGCGCGCCTTCAGGCCGCAGAAAATGGCCGCGATCGCGTAGACGACCGTGAGACCGGCGAGCGCCTCCCAGCGGTACGTGTCCCAGAAGGCGATGGCAACGAGCGCCGTGAGCGCGATCAGGGCAAGCATCGCGAACATCATCCCCGCGAGACCAAGAAAGAGCACGCCGATGAGGCGGTCCTTCTCCTCGGCGAGTTCGATGCCGATCAGTTCTAGCCGCGTCTGTAGCATCGCGGACGCGGAGCCGAGCAGTCGGCGCAACGGCCCGTGTTCGTGTCGCTGCGAGTGGGTGTCTGTCGTCATGGCGATGGCAGGTGGCGCAGGCGGATGCCCGAGCAATGCGCAAGAAAAAAACGCAACAAAATACAGCGGGCTGAATTGCCCGGCGAGACCAAGCGGTGCGGCGGGCCGCGCCAACGAAAAGCCGTCAGGCAAGCGCTGCCAGCGCCTGGTCGAGCGCGCCGCGCGAGGGGCCCGGAGCCCACTCGCGTAGCGCGGCGAGCGCTGCTTTATTTGCGGTTGATCAGCAATCCGACCAGCACGCCCACGCCGGCGGCGATCCCGATCGACGCCCACGGATGCTCGTGGACATAGTCGTCGGTGGCGCGGGCCGCTTTCTTGCCTTTCTCGACCACGACCACCTGGACGTCGGCGGCCTTCTCTTTTGCCTGCTTCAGACGCGAGAGTGCCGTTTCGCGCAATTCCGAAGCGCGCTCACCCGTAGCGCTCGCAGCCTGCTTGAGCAGGTCCTCTGCGTCCGCGAGGACGGTTTTGATATCGGACATCAGCCTCTCCTTGTTGACTTCTGACATTGACTGGCTCCCATCGTGTCACATCACGCGTGAATCGTAACAAAGATACGGGCGCTGGCAAGCATGACGCGCCGCCACGACCTGCGAGTTCGCACGATCCGTTCCCGCGAGCGTGTATGGACGGGGCTCTGGATCCCGCTCACAAATAATCGCGAGGTGAGTCATTGATTTGATCCGGCACCTAAAGTTTCCTCCAATCGGCTCAAAATTACAAAAACTCATACCGGTGTGAACCGATGTTCGTTCGCGGGGCGCAACCTGGGCCTGTATGCTTGAGTGTTGTAAACGTCTACTGGATCAACGGGCAGCGCGCGCCGGTTCGATCAAACCCGTTCACTTCGTTCAGAGGAACCGCACCATGAGTCTACGTCTTGGCGATATCGCACCCGACTTCGAGCAGGATTCGAGCATTGGCCGCATCAAGTTTCACGAGTGGCTCGGCAATAGCTGGGGCGTGCTGTTTTCACACCCGGCCGACTTCACGCCGGTCTGCACGACCGAGCTTGGCCTGACCGCCAGGCTCAAGGACGAATTCGAGAAGCGCAACGTGAAGACGATTGCGCTTTCGGTGGATAGCGCCCAGTCGCACAACGAGTGGATCAAGGACATCAACGAGACGCAAGCCGCTAACGTCGGCTTCCCGATTCTCGCGGACGGCGACCGCAAGGTGTCCACGCTGTACGACATGATCCATCCGAACGCGAATGAGACGCTCACTGTGCGCTCGCTCTTCGTTATCGACCCGAACAAGAAGGTGCGCCTCATCATCACCTATCCGGCGAGCACGGGCCGCAACTTCGACGAGGTGCTGCGCGTGATCGACTCGCTGCAGCTCACCGACAACTATCAGGTCGCGACGCCCGGCAACTGGAAGCAGGGCGACGACGTCGTGATCGTGCCGTCGCTGAAGGACGAGGAAGTCCTCAAGCAGAAGTTCCCGAAGGGCTACAAGGCCCTGCGTCCGTATCTGCGCATGACACCGCAGCCCAACAAGTAAGCCGGTCGGCCAGCGTCCGCGTCACGGGCGCCGAAACAGAAACGCCGCACGAAACGAATCGTGCGGCGTTTTTTCATGCGCCGGCGAAGCCGGGCAGGGCGGCGATCAAAAGAACGCCTGAATGCCCGTTTGTGCGCGGCCGAGGATCAGCGCGTGGATGTCGTGCGTGCCTTCGTACGTGTTCACCACTTCGAGATTCACGAGGTGGCGCGCCACGCCGAACTCGTCGGAAATGCCGTTGCCGCCCAGCATGTCGCGGGCGAGACGCGCGATGTCGAGCGACTTGCCGCACGAGTTGCGCTTCATGATCGACGTGATCTCGACGGCCGCCGTGCCTTCGTCCTTCATGCGGCCAAGACGCAGGCAGCCCTGCAGCCCGAGCGTGATTTCCGTTTGCATGTCGGCGAGCTTCTTCTGGATCAGCTGGTTCGCGGCAAGCGGGCGGCCGAACTGCTTGCGGTCGAGCACGTACTGGCGCGCGGTGTGCCAGCACGATTCCGCGGCGCCGAGCGCGCCCCAGGCAATGCCGTAGCGCGCCGAGTTCAGGCAGGTGAACGGACCGCGCAGGCCCTTCACGCCCGGCATGAGGTTTTCTTCCGGCACGAACACTTCGTCGAGCACGATTTCGCCGGTGATCGAAGCGCGCAGACCCACCTTGCCATGGATGGCCGGCGCCGACAGACCCTTCCAGCCCTTCTCCAGAATGAAGCCGCGGATGTCGTCCTTGCCGTCTTCTTCGAGCTTCGCCCAGACGACGAAAACATCGGCGATCGGCGAGTTCGTGATCCACATCTTCGCGCCCGAGAGCGCGTAGCCGCCGTTCACCTTCTTCGCACGCGTGACCATGCTGCCCGGGTCCGAGCCGTGGTTCGGCTCCGTGAGGCCGAAGCAGCCGATCCATTCGCCGCTCGCGAGCTTGGGCAGGTACTTCTGCTTTTGCGCTTGCGAGCCGAATTCGAAGATCGGCACCATCACGAGCGACGACTGCACCGACATCATCGAGCGATAACCGGAGTCGACGCGCTCCACTTCGCGCGCGATCAGGCCATAAGCTACGTAATTGAGGCCGGGGCCCCCGTATTGCTCGGGAATCGTCGGGCCGAGCAGGCCGACTTCGCCCATCTCGCGGAAGATCGAGGCGTCTGTCTTCTCGTGGCGAAACGCTTCCAGCACGCGCGGCGCGAGCTTGTCCTGGGCATACGCGGCGGCGGCGTCGCGCACCATGCGCTCCTCTTCGGTGAGCTGCTGGTCGAGCAGAAGCGGGTCTTCCCAATGGAACTGGGCGTGTGCGGCCATGGTGTCTCTCCTTTCCTCAAATCCTTGAAATGGGCAAATTTGCGCTTGACGTAAGTTCCGCTATGCGGAACAATGTTTTGCAAATTGACTTTAGTGTAGCACCAGGGCGCCCATGTCTGCATCCGGAATGACTACGACTTCCTCTTTTTCTGCTTCGCTGGCCGAGGGACCGATCGACGAGCGCAAGTTCGTCGTGGCGCTTGCCCGCGGGCTCGACCTGCTGCGCGCATTCCGTCCCGGCGAGACGCTGCTCGGCAACCGCGATTTCGTGGAGCGCACGGGCCTGCCCAAGGCGACCGTGAACCGGCTCGCATACACGCTCACCGTGCTCGGTTATCTGCGCTTTGACGAATCGCTAGGCAAATATGCGCTCGACGCCGGGGTGCTGTCGCTCGGCTTTGCGCTGCTTTCCGGCACGGACACGCTCGAACTCGCCCGCCCGCATATGCGCGCATTCGCGCGCGAGGTGGGCGCCGCGGTGTCGCTGGGGTGCCGTGACGGCCTGGACGTGATCTATCTGGAGACGATCCGCAGCGAGACGGCGCTCACGCTCGGCCTCGCGTCGGGCTCGCGGCTCTCGATGCTGACGAGTTCGATGGGCCGCGCGTATCTGGCCGTGCAGCCCATCGATGTGCGGATGGCGTTGTTCGCGGAACTGGAGAAGACAGCGGGCGCCGAAGGGCCGGCGTTGGTTGCGGCCGCGAAACACGAGATCGAGGTGTTCGGCAAGGAGGGGTGCTGTTATTCGTTTCGCGACTGGCACGAAGACGTCAACGCGGTGGCGGTGCCGTTTCGCGAGCCGCGCGAGCGTCGCTGGCTCGTGCTCAGCTGCAGCGGGCCGGCTTCGTCGATGGGCCCCGAGGTGTTTCGCGAGCGCGTGGCGCCGCTTCTGAAGTCGCTGGCGCGCCGTCTTGGTGAAACGGTCTGATGAACGAGGCGCGCGCCGCAGCGCGCACAAAAAAGCCGACTTTCAGGTCGGCTTTCTTCTTGGTGATGTGCGCGAGGCTCAGTGGTTCAGGCGGCCGAGCAGCAGGAACTCCATGAGCGCCTTCTGCACGTGCAGGCGGTTTTCCGCCTCGTCCCAAACCACGCTCTGCGGGCCGTCGATCACCTCGGCGCTCACTTCCTCGCCGCGGTGCGCGGGCAGGCAGTGCATGAAAAGCGCATCGGCGTTGGCGCGGGCCATCATCGGCGCGTCCACGCACCAGTCGGCGAAGGCCTGCTTGCGCGCTTCGTTTTCGGCCTCGAAGCCCATGCTGGTCCAGACGTCGGTCGTGACGAGGTCGGCGCCGTCGCAGGCGTCGTGCGGGTCGTCGAACACTTCGTAGAACGGTTTGCTTTGCGGCGCGACCAGCGCCGGATCGAGCGGATAACCCGGCGGCGTGGAGATGCGCAGCTTGAAGCCGAGGATCTGCGCAGCTTCGATCCACGTGTAGAGCATGTTGTTGGCGTCGCCGACCCACGCCACGGTCTTGCCGCGGATCGGACCGCGGTGCTCGTAGTACGTGAAGATGTCGGCCAGCACCTGGCAGGGATGGTACTCGTTCGTGAGACCGTTGATGACCGGCACGCGCGAGCTTTCGGCGAAGCGCTGCAGGATGTCCTGGCCGAATGTGCGGATCATGATGATGTCGACCATGCGCGAGATGACCTGCGCCGAATCTTCGATCGGCTCGCCGCGGCCGAGCTGCGTGTCGCGCGTGTTCATGAACACCGCGTGGCCGCCCAGCTGGAAGATACCCGCTTCGAACGAAAGGCGCGTGCGCGTGGAGCTCTTCTCGAAGATCATCGCCAGCGTGCGGTCGTGCAGCGGGTGATAGGTCTCGTAGTTCTTGAACTTGCGCTTCAGGATGCGCGCACGCTCCAGCACATATTCATATTCGTCAAGGGAGAAATCCTTGAACTGCAGGTAATGGCGTATGGTCCGGGAGGTCATGAAACAAAAACGGCGCCCGATCCGGCCTCGAACTACAGGATTGGGCCGGCGACGCCGCTGCGGTTGGTGGTAAGTCAAAGCAGCATAAAGGATTTTACGCATTTTGACGAGTTGCCCAAAATATAGGCAGGCGCCCTGGGCGTACGGTGGGTGGCACTTTTGCGACGGCTTTCGTGCCTGTTTTGCGGGCATCGCGAGAGCCCGGATCCAGCCTTTCAAGTGCCTTGTGTGCACTGCGTCAAAACGGTCAGTGCGCTATAATCCCAGAGATTTCTTAGGCACGACAAACGGGCCCTGAACGTGTGTGACGGCAAGGTGGCAACACCTCGCGGCCGCGCCAGGCAAGCCCGCTGGAGCGGCCTGTGCGCCGACTGGCAGTGCGCCGCGAAATCGTCTTGTCGATCCCGTTGCGAGACCTGCTTGCGACACGCGTCGGCGGCGATTATCGAGACTTTACGCCAGGCGGGATGCGCGGCAGCCGTTTCCTATCCATCGGACTGTCCATGCGTGTGGCGGCGGGCGACCCCCGCGGCCGGCGTTCCGCGGTACCCGCGCGGGCGCAGCGCTCGTGCCGCCGTTACACGCTGCAAACGCACCCAGCAGCTACACACACAGGTACTCCTGCATGGCCGACGAAGCTCCAACCGAATACTTCATTCAAGGCATCACCAGCGCGGGGAAGAAGTTTCGTCCGAGTGACTGGTCGGAGCGCCTCGCCGGGGTGATGTCGAGCTTTGGTCCGAAAGCGTCGGCCAATGCTCGCGGCCCGAATGCGTATCTGCGCTACTCGCTCTATGTGCGCCCGACGATGATCGGCGACCTCAAGGTCGTCGTGCTGGACTCGCGCCTGAAGGACATCGAGCCCATGGCCTTCAATTTCGTGATGAACTTCGCGAAGGACAACGACCTCGTCGTGACCGAGGCGTGCGAACTGCCTCACGACCACGCCACGCAGCAAGCCAACGTGCGCTGACGGCGCGGCGCAGGCAACGGACGGACCCGCCTCGGTGGGTTTTTTTGCGCCCGGCAGAAACAAAAAAACCCGCCGAGGCGGGTTTTTTGTGGTGCAGCTCAAAGAGGGGATGCCAGCCGTGGCCGGCAATCCGGATCTCTTTACTGCGCGGCTTGCATTGCCTTGACGGCAGCAGCCAGGCGGCTCTTATGGCGAGCGGCCTTGTTCTTGTGAACGATCTTCTTGTCGGCGATGATGTCGAGCGTCTTGCCCGACGCCTTCAGAACTTCAGCAGCCTTAGCCTGGTCGCCGGCGTCGATTGCCTTGCGAACAGCCTTGATGGCGGTGCGGAACTTCGAGCGCAGTGCCGAGTTGTGCGAGTTTGCTTTCGCGGCCTGACGGGCGCGCTTGCGTGCTTGTGCGGAGTTTGCCATTGCGATTCCTTGTGATTGCGGAGCGTGGTGCGACCGACGCTCTTTGCCTGGATTTGAACGACCGGCAGCGATGCCTGAAACGTTCAAAACGGTATTTGCCAGCTGAGTTTCGCTCAACCAGCCGCGCCTTTTGTGCCAGAGCGGGTTGCTGACGCCGGGTTGCCGACGCTTTCCCGCCCCCTTTCCAAGACGCGTTTCGAGCCCTCTGGAAGAACTCGAATCAATGATTATAGCAACAGAATCATGAGGGTGGCAATCACAGTGCGATAGCGAAGACAAGCGCCGCCGGACGTGAACGCCTTTCACGCGACACGGTCACAATCAGCGCGCCTGGTCTTTGCCTCCCGCTCGCCTGCGGCGTCGTGCGGGGTTTTGCGCCGACCTTTGCGCTGCGCATCCGCGATGGAGCGGACGACGCCCGTATAATGACCGCCCCATGAATCTATTCCGAGCCCTGCTGACAGTCAGCGGCTTCACGCTGCTGTCGCGCGTGACCGGTCTGGCCCGAGAAACGCTGATTGCGCGCGCCTTCGGTGCGAGCCAGTACACCGACGCTTTCTACGTCGCGTTTCGTATTCCCAACCTGCTGCGCCGCATCTCGGCGGAGGGCGCCTTTTCGCAGGCGTTCGTGCCGATTCTCGCGGAGTTCAAGAACCAGAAGGGCCACGACGCCACACGCGCGCTCGTCGACGCCACCTCGACCGTGCTTGCCTGGGTGCTCGCCGTCCTCTCGTTGCTCGGCATTTTCGGCGCATCGTTCGTCGTGATCGTGGTCGCGTCGGGCTTGAAGAGCGACGGGCAAGCGTTCCCGCTTGCCGTCACGATGACGCGCATCATGTTCCCCTATATCGTGTTCATCTCGCTGACGTCGCTCGCGTCGGGCGTGCTCAACACGTACAAGCAGTTCTCGCTGCCCGCGTTCGCGCCGGTGCTGCTCAATGTCTCGTTCATCACGGCGGCAGTGGCCTTCGCGCCGCACATGAAGCAGCCCGTCTACGCGCTCGCGTGGGCCGTGATCGTCGGCGGCGTGCTGCAGTTCATCGTGCAGTTGCCGGGCTTGAAGCGCATCGACATGATGCCGCGCATCGGCCTGAACCCGCTCAAGGCGCTCGCGCACAAAGGCGTGAAGCGGGTGCTCGCGAAGATGGTGCCCGCCATGTTCGCCGTCTCGGTCGCGCAGATCAGCCTCATCATCAATACCAATATCGCCTCGCGTCTGGGGCCCGGCGCGGTGTCGTGGATCAACTACGCCGACCGCCTGATGGAGTTCCCGACCGCGCTGCTCGGCGTGGCGCTCGGCACGATCCTGCTGCCGAGCCTCTCGAAAGCGCACGTCGATGCCGATCCGCACGAGTACTCGGCGTTGCTCGACTGGGGCCTGCGCGTGACGTTCCTGCTTGCCGCGCCTTCGGCCGTTGCGCTCTTTTTCTTCGCCGAGCCGCTCACGGCCACGCTGTTTCACTACGGCAAGTTCGACGCCACGTCCGTCATCATGACGGGCCGCGCACTCGCGGCGTACGGGGTGGGGCTCGTCGGCCTCATCCTCATCAAGATCCTCGCGCCCGGCTTCTACGCGCGTCAGGACATCAAGACGCCGGTCAAGATCGGTGTGGGCGTGCTCATCGCCACGCAGATCAGCAACTACCTCTTCGTGCCGATCTTCTCGCACGCGGGCTTGACGCTCTCGGTCGGCCTCGGCGCCTGCATGAACGCGCTGCTGCTGTTCATCGGGCTGCGCCGCCGCGGCATCTATATGCCGTCCTCCGGCTGGGCGACGTTCTTCGTGCAGTTGCTCGGGGCATGTCTCGTGCTGGCCGGGGCGATGCACTGGTGCGCCATCAGCTACGACTGGATTGCCCTGCGTCATGCGCCGCTCGAACGCATCGCGTTGCTCGGTGCGTGCCTCGTCCTGTTCGCGGCGCTATATTTCGGTATGCTTTGGCTGATGGGCTTCAAATACGCGTACTTCAAGAGGCGGGCGAAGTGACGACGATGACTACGCGGGTTCTGGATTATTTCAGCGCGCTCGTTGCCGACGACGAGAGCCTGCCGCTCACCGAGGCGGCACTTGCGATCGCGCAGGACGCTTATCCCGATCTCGATCTGCAAGGCACGCTTGCCGAGATCGACGAACTCGCGCTGCGTGTGCGCCGCCGCATGCCCGAAGGGGCGGACGTGCGCCAGCAGGTTGCCGTGCTCAACCGCTGCTTCTTTCGCGAGATGGGTTTCGCGGCCAACCTCAACGACTTTCTCGACCCTGAAAACAGCCATCTGAACGCCGTGCTCAAACGCCGGCGCGGCATCCCCATTTCGCTGGCGGTGCTGTATCTGGAAATGGCGACCCAGCTCGGCCTGCCGGTGAAGGGCGTGTCGTTTCCGGGACATTTTCTGCTGCGCGTGGCGTTGCCCGAAGGCGACGAGATGCTCGATCCCACCACGGGCCGCACGCTCACCGAATCCGACATGGTGGAGATGCTCGAGCCGTTCGTGGCCAACGCCGGCGATTCCGTGGCGCGCGCGCTGCGCATGCTGCTCGAGCCGGCCACCCGCCGCGAGATCGTCGCGCGCATGCTGCGCAACCTGAAGTCGGTCTATCTGCAGACCGAGCGCTGGCAGCGACTGCTGGCCATCCAGCAGCGGCTCGTGATCCTGCTGCCGGAGAACATCGAGGAAGTGCGCGACCGCGGCTTCGCTTATGCTCGGCTCGACTATCTGCGCCCGGCGCTCGAAGACCTCGAACACTATCTCGACGAGCGCCCCGACGCGGAAGACGCGACCGTCGTCGAGTCGCAGCTGCACGAGTTGCGCCAGCGCACGCTCGATAACGACTGAAACCCGCGGCCTGGCCGCAGAAAAAAGCCCGCGACAATAATCGCGGGCTTTTTTTCGCGCGGGGAGGGCGCGCGCCGTTACTTCGGCTGCATGCGGATCGCGCCGTCCAGACGGATCACCTCGCCGTTGAGCATCGGATTCTCGACGATCTGCTTGACGAGCATCGCGTACTCATCCGGCTTGCCGAGGCGCGGCGGGAACGGGACCATCGCGCCGAGCGCATCCTGCACCTCCTTGGGCATCCCGAGCAGCATCGGCGTTTCGAAGATGCCGGGCGCGATCGTCATCACGCGGATGCCGCTGCGCGAAAGGTCGCGCGCGATCGGCAGCGTCATTGCGACGACGCCGCCCTTCGACGCGGCGTAGGCCGCCTGGCCGATCTGGCCGTCGTAAGCGGCCACTGAAGCCGTGTTGACGATCACGCCGCGCTCGCCGCCCTCGCTGGGCGCGGTCTGGGCGATGGCGGCCGCACCGAGGCGGATCATGTTGAAGGTGCCGATCAGATTGACCGAAATGGTCTTCGAGAACGTGTCGAGCGGATGGGGGCCGTCCTTGCCCACGGTCTTCACGGCGGGCGCGATGCCCGCGCAGTTCACGAGGCCGCGCAGCGTGCCGAGCGCAGTTGCCGCGGCCACGGCGCGCGCGCCGTCGTCCTCGCTCGCGACGTTGCACTTCACGAACGCGCCGTCCAGTTCCTTCGCGAGCGCGTTGCCGGCGTCCTCATTGAGGTCGGCGATGACGACCTTGCCGCCTTCGGCCGCGATCAGACGCGCGCTGGCCGCGCCGAGCCCCGACGCGCCGCCGGTGATGAGAAATACGTTGCCGCGGATTTGCATCTTTCGTCTCCTGTTGTTGTGGCCATGCTGTCCCGCGCAGAGAGGCAATGCGTGCGAGACTCACCAAAAACAAAACGGGCCGGCTGGCGTCGCGTCCCGAATCACCTCGGGAGTGCGGCGCCAGCCGGCCCGCAGGCAAACCAGCAAGTATGCCGAAACCGGCTCCGGGGCGGACTTTGACCCGGCGGACTTTGGCCCGCTTACTTGAGCGCTTCGAACGCGCGCTCGCGAATTTCGTCGACGCTGCCGAGGCCCGAGATGGCGCGATACTGCGGCGCCTGCAGGCCGTTTTCCTCACCGCGCTTCGCCCAGTCGCTGTAGTAGGCGATGAGCGGCTTGGTCTGGGCGACGTACACGTCAAGACGCTTGCGCACCGTTTCTTCCTTGTCGTCGTCGCGCTGGACGAGCGGTTCGCCCGTCACGTCGTCCGTCATGTCCACTTTCGGCGGATTGAACTTGACGTGATACGTGCGGCCCGAAGCCGGGTGCATGCGGCGGCCGCTCATGCGCGTGATGATCTCGTCGAACGGCACGTCGATCTCGAGCACGTAGTCGATCGCGACGCCCGCCTGCTTCATCGCTTCGGCTTGCGGCAGCGTGCGCGGGAAGCCGTCGAACAGGTAGCCGTTCTGGCAGTCGGGCTCCTGAAGGCGCTCCTTCACGAGATTGATGATGAGCTCGTCGGTCACGAGTTCGCCGGCGTCCATGAATCGCTTCGCTTCGAGGCCAAGCGGCGTACCGGCCTTGACGGCCGCGCGCAGCATGTCGCCCGTCGAGATTTGCGGAATGCCGAACTTTTCCTTGATGAAGGTTGCCTGGGTTCCCTTGCCCGCGCCCGGGGCGCCCAACAGGATCAAACGCATGTGAACAATCTCCGATCTGTGTGAATTCTTGCGGCGCGGCGGCTGCCCCGCACGCGCGGTGGGGCGGCATCGTCAGCGTCGTGCGTCTCCTCGCCCGTTCGCTCACGGCCGCCGAGGCAGTGCTGGCGGGGGCGACGGCATGTCCCGCGCGGCTTTCGCCCGGTGTTCATGAGTGGCACTGGACACGGGGCGGCGCTGCAAGACGGTGCCGAAAAGCGGGGAAACCCCGACGCACAAAGGCTTTAGACGGCTCGCGCAAACAATTGATTATGCCATGGGATTTTTGCCCCACGGACGGAATTAAGGCCGGTATAACGCCTGCACACGGGCGAGGTCGGCGGGGGTGTCGACGCCCGGCGCGGGTGCCTCGGTCGTCACGAGCACCGCGATGCGCTCGCCGTGCCACATCGCGCGAAGCTGCTCCAGCGCCTCGACCTGCTCGATCGGCGAATGCGCGAGCAAGGGGTAGCTGCGCAGGAATTTCGCGCGGTACGCGTACAGGCCGATATGGCGATAAACGGTCGCGGAAGCCGGCGGGGCGGGCATTGCGCCGAGATCGAGGCGCGCCGGCGACCAGTGGGGCTGCCAGGCGTCGCGGGCCCAGGGAATGGGCGCGCGCGAGAAGTAGAGTGCAACGCCGCGTGCGTCCAGCACGACCTTCACGACGTTCGGGCTGAAGATTTCGTCGGGCGCCGTGATGGGATGCGCGGCAGTGGCGATCGCGCATTCGGGGTGCGCGGCGAGGTGCGACGCAACGTCGCACACGAGCGCGGGGTCGATCAGCGGCTCGTCGCCCTGCACGTTGACCACGATCGTCTCGTCGCTCCAGCCGTAGTGCTCGGCGACTTCGGCGAGGCGGTCGGTGCCCGACGGGTGGTCGGCGCGCGTGAGCACGGCCTCGAAACCGTGGGCGCGGGCGGCGTCGAGCACGCTCTGGGCGTCCGAGGCGATCAGCACCTGCTGCGCGCCCGAAGCGCGCGCGCGCTCGGCCACGCGCACCACCATGGGCTTGCCGCCGATGTCGGCGAGCGGTTTGTTCGGCAGCCGCGTGGACGCGAGACGCGCCGGGACGACGGCGATGAAGGGTTGCACGGGTGCGGTCATGGCCAGTTCGAGCTAGGACAGGAAAGGGGGATTGGGGAAACCGGTTCGGGAAACCGCCTTGGGAGACGACAGCGCGCCGGGGGGCGGCGCGCGTGACCCGGTTTCGAGCCAGTAAGACGAGATGAGCGGAGTGAGCGGCGCGGGTGGCGCCGCCCGCGCGCCTTACGCGGCGCTCGGCCCGTGCGGATCGACCGGCGTGCCTTCCACGGTTTGACGCGCTTCGTCGACGAGCATGACCGGAATGCCGTCCCGGATCGGGTAGGCGAGCTTGTCGGCGTTGCAGATCAGCTCCTGCGCGGCGCGGTCATAGCTGAGCGGGCCCTTGCAGATCGGGCAGACCAGGATTTCAAGCAGACGAGCGTCCACGAAGTTTCTCCACAACCAGGGTAATGAGGCGATGATCGAGCGCGGCTTCAACGGGGACGACCCAGATGCGCGCGTCGTTCCAGGCCCCCAATTTTACTGCATCCTTTTCAGTGACCAGGATCGCGTCGGCGGTGACGTCGGCGAACGGGTTGGTTGCGTAGGCGTAGTGGTCGGGCAGCGGCAGCGTTTGCGGCGCGAGGCCGGCCGCGCGCAGCGTCGCGAAAAAGCGCTCCGGCGAACCGATGCCGGCCGCCGCCACGAGGCGCAGCGCGCCCGGCGATCCCTGTGTGCCTGCGTCTTGCCCCACTGCGGCCGCGCCGGCGGCAAACTGCGCGAGCGGACGCCGCAGCGCCGGATTGGCGAGATGCCAGGCGTCGGCGGGTTCGAGCTTGAGCGCGAACGTATTGGGCCAGGCCGGCAGCGTGCGCTCGAACGGGTTGTTCACCAGCGTGGCGTCGCGCCGGCGCGAGAGCGGCTCACGCAGCGGGCCCGCCGGCAGCAGAAAGCCATTGCCGCCCAGGCGATGGTCGAACACCACGATCTCGACGTCGCGCACCAGGCGGTAGTGCTGCAGGCCGTCGTCGCTCACGATCACGTCGACATCGCCGTGAGCGCCGCACAGCGCCGTGGCCGCGGCCACGCGGTCGGGCGAGACCCAGACGGGCACGCCCGTGCGGCGGGCGATCAACAGGGGTTCGTCGCCGCAAAGGCGCGCGGGCGTATCGGCCGTGACGGGCGTGGGGCGGGCGATTTTCGCGCCATACCCGCGCGAGACCACGCCCGGCGAGAAGCCCGCGGCGCGCAGCGCCTCGACGAGCGCGATCACCGTGGGCGTCTTGCCCGTGCCACCCACGGTCACGTTGCCGACCACCACCACGGGCACGCCCACACGAACGCTCTTGAGCCAGCCCGCCGCGAAGGCGGCGCGGCGCGCACCGCTCACGGCGGCGAACGCGGCGGCGAGCGGCGTGAGCCCCCAGGCGAGTGCGCCGCGGCGTTGCCAGGCGTGCGCAAACTGCGCTTCGAGGCGTTCCTTGAGACTGGAGACGGGGCCGCTCATCGGCAATATGCGCGGTAATTTGCGCGCGAAGCGCCGCACGCGGTATGCGGGAAGCAGACAGGCAGGGCGGGCATCGGGTCGGTTCTCCGGTTCCAGGTGAGCTGAGCGACAAACAGGACGGCAGACGAATGACCTGCGTATGCGAGTGATGCGGCACAGGCGTTCGTGAACCCGGCACTCTAGCGCGGGTAGGCGTTACGCGGCAAGTTGCCGGGCCGCACGCAACTGTCGGTTGCCTGCAAGCCGCGCGAAACGCCCGAAAAATCGACGCCTGTGGATAACTTTGTGGAGAAGTACATCCCGGGAAGGCGCAAAAGCCCATTCCTCGGCCTCTCCATCGGCCTGTAAGGATGTGATATCGATAAAAAACGTATAGAAATCAATGGCGTGAGCGATTTTTTCAGCGTTTGCGGGCCGGCTGCGGTCAGCATGCCGCATGACAGCGCCGATGTGGACACTTCGCGGGGCTTGCGGGCCGGGTCTCATTCGTGCTGGACTATCGCCCCCCGAACGGTCTATTGTCTGTCCGGCCAAGGTTTCTCCACACCCTTACGCATGCTATCCGACCGCTTCTCCGCTTCCTCCGCGCCTTCGGGCGACGTCGTCGTGCCGGTCTCGGCGCTCAACCGGGCGATCGCCTCGATGCTCGAGCGCACGTTCCCGCTTGCATGGATTTCCGGCGAAGTTTCCAACTTTACGCGCGCCGCGAGCGGCCACTGGTACTTCTCGATCAAGGACGCCCAGGCGCAGATTCGCTGCGTGATGTTCCGTGGCCGTGCGCAGTACGCCGAATTCACGCCGCGCGAAGGCGACCGTATCGAAGTGCGCGCGCTCGTCACGATGTACGAGCCGCGCGGCGAACTCCAGCTGAATGTCGAGGCCGTGCGGCGTACCGGCCAGGGCCGCCTTTATGAAGCCTTCCTGCGGCTGAAGGCGCAACTCGAAGCCGAAGGGCTCTTCGACCCTGAGCGCAAACGCGCGCTGCCCTCGCATCCGCGCGCCATCGGCGTGATTACGTCGATGCAGGCCGCCGCGCTGCGCGACGTGCTGACCACGCTGTGCCGCCGCGCGCCGCACGTGCCGGTGATCGTCTACCCCGCGCCGGTGCAGGGCGCGGGCTCGGCGGAAAAACTCACGGCGATGCTGGAGACAGCGAACGCGCGCAACGAGGTGGACGTGCTCGTGCTGTGCCGCGGCGGCGGCTCGATCGAGGACCTGTGGTCGTTCAACGACGAGGCGCTTGCCCGCGCGATCGCGGCCAGCGCCATTCCCGTGGTGAGCGGCGTGGGGCACGAAACCGATTTCACGATCGCCGATTTTGCCGCCGACGTGCGCGCGCCGACGCCCACTGGCGCGGCGGAACTCGTCAGTCCGCAGCGCACGCTGCTGCTGCGCGACCTCGACCAGCGCCATGCCACGCTCGCACGCGATTTCGGCCGTCTGCTCGAGCGGCGCGCGCAGCAGCTCGACTGGCTGGCGCGCCGGCTCGTTTCGCCCGTCGAGCGGCTCGCGCAGCAGCGCACGCACCTGCGCCAGCTGACGATACGGCTCGCTTCGGCCGGCTCGCGTGCCAGCGCCGAGGCGCGTGCGCGCCTGAACGTCATGCAGATGCGCTGGCAGCGCGCGCGGCCCGACGCCGCCGCGCAGCGCGCCCAGCTGGAGTCGCTCGGCCGGCGTCTGGACGGCGCCTTCGCGCGCCAGCGCGAGCGCGAAGCGGCGCGCGTTTCGGAGCTCACGGCCCGCCTCGAAGTGCTGAGCCCGCAACGCACGTTCGAGCGCGGCTACGCGGCGCTGCTCGATGCGCAAAGCGGTGCAGCGGTGCGCTCGCCCGCCACGCTCAAGCCCGGCAAGCGGCTCACCGTGCATCTCGCGCAGGGCAGCGCCGACGTCGCGCTCGCCGATGTCCAGCCGCGTCTCGCCGACGGTTTCTGATCTGGGCTCGCAGCCGGCCTGCCGGGCCCGTTGCTTGCTGCTCAGCGAGGCACCGGCGCAATCGCCCGATCGCTTCGCCTCGACGAAATATCGTCGCGGCAAGCGATTGTTGCAGGCTCGTTGCAGGAAGTTTGCACACCGGTTGCGCGAAGATTGCAACGCGATTGCAGCCGTCTCGCCTGCGCGCCAAGCAGGCATGGAAAGCGTTGTTCGAGCGTCGTTGCATCGGCGCAAAACGCATCGCGGTTCATTCGGAAAAGCCCTGCGCAAACGATATCCGGCATAAAGGCCGCTCGTTTGCGGGGTTATTCCAACTCGCCTACAATCGAGTGCTCCATGCCGGTTATCACGCAGAACTCCCCATAACACGACGAAGGAACCGCATCATGTCATTTACGCTCCCGCCGCTGCCGTTCGCGAAGAACGCCCTCGCTCCGCACATGTCGGAAGAGACGCTCGAGTTCCACTACGGCAAGCACCACCAGGCTTACGTCACGAATCTGAACAACCTGATTCCGGGCACCGAGTTCGAAAAGCTCTCGCTCGAAGAGATCGTCAAGAAGTCGTCGGGTGGCGTGTTCAACAACTCGGCGCAGATCTGGAATCACACGTTCTTCTGGAACAGCCTCTCGCCGCAAGGCGGCGGCGCACCGTCGGGCGCGCTCGGCGACGCGATCAACGCGAAGTGGGGCTCTTACGACGCGTTCAAGGAAGCCTTCACGAAGGCTGCCGTAGGCAACTTCGGTTCGGGCTGGACGTGGCTCGTGAAGAAGGCTGACGGCTCGCTCGACATCGTGTCGACCAGCAACGCCGCCACCCCGCTCACGACCGACGCCAAGGCGCTCCTCACGATCGACGTGTGGGAACACGCTTACTACATCGACTACCGCAACGCGCGTCCGAAGTTCGTCGAAGCGTTCTGGAACATCGTGAACTGGAACTTCGCAGCACAGAACTTCGCGTAATACGAAGCCCTGCTGAATGCGCCGCACTGGCTGCGGCACATGCAAAAGCCCTCGATGCGAGTCGAGGGCTTTTTTGTTTTGTGCGAAGCGTTTTATACAAACGAATTTACGCAAACGCGGCGATGGTTTCCTGCGTCGAGCGCACGTGGCCCATGTGGCGGAACAGTTTCTCGAACGAAAAGTGATGCATCTCCTCGTTCAGACCCGAGGTGGCATCTTCGACGAACACGAGCTTGAAGCCGAGATCGAACGCCGCGCGCGCGGTGGATTCGACGCCGAAGTTCGTGGCGATGCCGCCGATGACGATGGTGTCGATGCCGCGGCGGCGCAGTTGCTGCTCGAGGTTCGTGCCGTAGAACGCGCCCCACTGGCGCTTGGCGACGATCACGTCCTCGGGTTGCGCGCCGATCTCGGGCACGAGTTCCGAGGCTTCGGCCGGTGCGGGCGGCGTGTCGGGCGTGCGGCCGGGCGCGTCGGCGGGCAACGCGAGCAGTTCGTTCAGGAGCACGTGCACCCAGACGACGGTGCCGCCCTTGGCGCGCAGTGCGTCGGCGAGCGGTTTGGCGTTGGCGACGACCTGCGCGCCGCTATAGGGCGCGATCTGGCGGCCTACGATGCCGTGCTGAAGGTCGATCATCACGAGCGCCGTGGTGCGCGCATTCAGTGAAAGTGCTTGCGTCATGGTTCACCTATATGTGAGGATGGCTTCACATAATCATACACGAATGTGAAGGAGGCTTCAGATATGGCGGCAGACCCGCTTGCGCGCAAAGAGGCGCAAAAGGAAGAGGCACGCGCCAACGCCCGGCGCGTGCCGCGTCAGGAACGCGCGGCGCGCACGGTCGACGCGCTGCTCGAAGCCGCAGGCGAAGCCTTCGCCGAGCGCGGCTTCGAAGCGGCGACGATGACGCAGATCGCGCAGCAGGCGGGCGTTTCGGTGGGCGCGGCGTATCAGTACTTTCCGAACAAGGAGGCACTGGCCCTCGCGCTGCGCAAGCGCTATGGCGACGAAATGGACGCGCGCTGGAGCGCGCTCATCGCCGCGCACGACGATGCAGGCAAGCTGCCGCTCGCGCAACTCGTCGAGCGGCTGTTCGACTTGATGGTCGATCTGATGCACGACTATCCCGCGTATTTGCCGCTGCTATCCGTGCCGCTCGGCTTCAAGCGCGATGCGGCCGTGCGCAATCTGCTGCGCCAGCGTTTCACGGCGCTCTTCCTGCGTTATCAGCCGGCGCTTGCGTCGGACGAGGCCTATCGCGTGGCCGAAGTCATGCTGCAGGTCATCAAGAGCCTCAACCCACTATACGCCGCGGCGAAGCCGAAGGAGCGCAAGCTGCTGGTCGCCGAGTACAAGGGCGTGCTGGCGGCGTGGCTCGCCGTGCGGCTCGCGTGAGCCCGCGAGCCGCGGACACAGCGCTTTAGCGCAGCAACGGGTCGTCGCGCGACTCGAGCACGCGGTCGATCAGGCCGTACTCGGCGGCCGCGTGGGCCGACATGAAGTTGTCGCGGTCGCTGTCGTGCGCGATCTGCTCGATGCCGCGTCCGGTACGCGCGGCGAGTATCGCGTTCAGGCGCTCGCGCAGGTACAGGATCTCGCGCGCCTGCAGCTCGACATCGGCGGCGGTGCCCTGGCCGCCTCCCGAAGGTTGATGGATCATGATGCGTGCGTTCGGTAGTGCGAAGCGTTTTCCCTTTGCACCCGCGGCGAGCAAAAACGACCCCATGCTGGCGGCGAAACCCGTGCACAGCGTCGAGACATCGGGCTTGATGAATTGCATCGTGTCGTAAATGGCGAGTCCGTCGTAGACCGAACCGCCCGGCGAATTGATATAGAAGCTGATGTCCTTGTCCGCGTTTTCCGCTTCGAGAAAGAGCAGTTGCGCGACCACGAGGCTCGCGCTTTGTTCGGTCACCGGCCCGACGAGGAACACGATGCGCTCGCGCAGGAGGCGTGAGTAGATGTCGTAGGCGCGCTCGCCGCGCCCCGAGGTTTCGATCACGGTCGGGACGAGATTGAGCGCGCTCGGCGGCAATGCTGCATGATTCAGTGCAAAGGATGGCATGACGGGCCTCGTGTTTTTTCCGTAGGCGGCGCGATTGCGCCACTGCTGCCATGACGCCCGCCGCGGGTCGCCCGTGACGAAAATATTTTTGCGTGAGGCTGTCACGCCGGCCGCGTGCCGGACGTCATGAGGGAAAGGGCGGCAGCGAGCACGCATGGCGAAGGAGCGAAGCGAATGACGCAGGCGATCGACACAATCGAAGGAACGAGTCTGGAAGGCACCGGGTGTAATGAGGCTGCGACCCCAGTGAGCGACGAAGCCGAGCGGGCGCCGGCAGCGTGGACCGACGCGCGCCGCGCCGCCGCCTTCGGCGAGGCGCGCGCCCGGCTCATTGCGCTGGCCGCACGCGTGCTGGGCAGCCGTGCGGAGGCCGAGGACGTCGTGCAGGACGCGTGGTTTCGCTGGCGCGACGCCGACGCACCGGCCTTGCGCGCACCGCAGGCATGGCTCGCCACGGTCACCGTGCGCCTCGCGATCGACCGGCTGCGGCGTTTGCGTCGCGAGCAAGCGGGCGAACACGAGGCCGCGTGGCTCGACGACGCGGCGCCTTCTGCGGAAGAGGCGGGCTTGCGCGCGCGGCGCTTCTCGGACGCGCTGCTGCTGCTGCTCGAAAGGCTGGGACCGCTCGAGCAGGCGGTGTTCGTGCTGCGCGAGGCCTTCGACTGCGACTACGCGCAGATCGGCGCGCTCACCGGCTGCACGAACGAGCATTGCCGGCAGATCGTGCGGCGCGCCCGTGTTCGGCTCGCTCGCGAGGCCGTGCCGCAAGCGGCGCCAGCAGACAAAGTGCGGCACGCGCGCACGGTCGAGCGCTTGCGTGACGTACTGCAAGCACAGGATCGCGTGGGATTGATGGATTTGCTGGGGGTGACGGCAAACGCGCTGGTCGTGGCGAGCGCGGCCGAAGAGTCTCGCAGCGAGGTCCCGCAAGAAGCGCCCGTTGCGCGCGTTCTGCGCGCCGAAGCGCTGGCGCTGGACGGCGAGCCGGGCGTGGCGCTCGTCGCGCAGGATGGCGCGCTCGCCGCCTGGCTGCATGTGCGCGACGACCGCGACGGGCTGCCCGAGCCGGTCGTTTGTGTCGCGGCAACGGAAGGGGGAAGCGCGGGGCCGGCCAACCGGCTTCAGGCCGCCAACCGGGCTTTCGGCGGGGAGGCGGTGCGCAAGATGCTGGCCCGGCTCGCTTCGAGCGACGGCGCGGTGTGCGTGTCCACGCTTACCGTCACCGCTCGCGCGTGCGCCACACACGGCTGCGCGACGCTGCTCACGCAGCCCGTCGTCTTCGCGTGAGCGTGAGCCTCAGCCTGAACGCAGGCTAGCCGCGCAACGCGGCGTCCCAGTTGATATCGACGCACAGTACCTGCACGCCGTGCTCCGTTTGCAAGGCGACCGAGGCCGTGACGCACAGGTGCGCCTCGTTGATCGACAGATAGGGCGGCGTGAACTGCACGCGGCCTGGCGCCTTCCTTGCGCCGATGAAGTAAGGCCGCCGTTCCCAGCTTGCGCCTTCAGAATGCAGCAGCGGCCGGAAGCGCTTGGCGCGCTGCGACGTGCGGCCGTCGGGCAGCACGTTGTCGCCGATCTGGCGGCCCGACGCGTCGAGCAGGAAGCAGCGCGCCGTGTCGTCGAGGCCGAGCAGCGGCAGCGTGGCGTCGCTCATGGTCGCGCCCTCGACAAGCTGCTTTGCCGCCGCTTCGATGGCGCTCACGTACGGCGCGAGACGCGCCGACTGCGAACGCTCGCGCGCGGCCACGCGCTCGCGCAGGCGCGACGAAAGATCGTCCATGAGCTGCGCGGCCTTGGCCGGCGGCACCGGCTCGACGTCGGGCCGCGCGAAATACGCGCCCTGCACGAAGTCGGCGTTGCTTTCCAGCGCGATCAGCGCGTCGCGCTCGGTCGAAAGGCCGCCTACGAGCACGAGCTGACCCGACTCGTGCAGCATCGAGACGAGCCCCGGCAGCACGCGCTCGATATGCGCGTGGCGGCTCGCCTGGGCGAGCAGGCTGCGGTCGAGCGTGACGATGTCGGGCCGCACCTGCCACACGCGGTCGATGTTCGAATGCTTCGCGCCGAAGCCATCCAGCGCGATCACGAAGCCCGCCTTGCGCAATCCGTCGATGATCTCCGCAAAGCGCGAATTCTCGCCGCCCGCCTGTTCCGACACTTCCAGCACCACGCGCTGCGGCTGCAGGCCGAGCGCCTTGAGGCCGGCGAGCAGGGCGTCGCCGTAGCTCGTGTCCATGAGCGCGGCAGGGTGCAGGCTCAGAAAGAGCCATTCGTCATGCGAATCGAACGCGTTGAAGTTGCCCAGATGCAGCGATTCCGCGAGACGCCCCAGTTCGAGCAGGTCGCCGCGGCGCGCCGCCTGCGTGAACACCTCCTGCGAGGGCGCCTGCTGGCCTTGCTCGTCGTGCGCGCGCAGCGACGCGTGATAGCCGATCGCGCGCCGGTGCGCGACCGAAAACACCGGCTGGAACACGCTGAAGACGGTGTAGCCGCCGTATAGCACGGTGCGGCGGGCGCCTTCTTCGCCGGCGATGGGGCGAGACTGGAAACCGGGGGGATCGATGTCGATCATGCTGGTCATTTCGTTTCGATGGCGCTCGGGACGGACGTGACGGGCGGGACGCGTGAGCGTCAAGTTTACAGGATAGAACAGCAAAAAGTATGCGAGTCCCAAGTCCCGTGCCCGTTGGCCCGTGCGGTGGCGCACGCGCTATTTCGGGATAGCGTGCGGGATGGTGCGTGAATTCGGCGCGAAACCAGGCGACGCACAGCCACGAGGCGCGCCGCACCTTTGCGGTGCGCGCGCCGGCGGTGAGGATGCGACCGCAACGACCCCGGGCCCGGCTTGTCAGGCGCGCTGTCAGGTCCGCTCGGACGGATCGGTCTTCTTCGCGGTGCGGCGCAGGTCCGACGAGAGCTGCGCGAAGATCCACGACGAGCCCGCCGTAATGATGCCCACGCAAATGAAGGTGGCGTGGAACGCCGGAATCACGTTCTCGCCCGTCTTGTGGCCCATGATGCCCGTGAAGGTGGTGAGCAGCGCGCCCGCGACGGTCACGCCGAGGCTCATCGAGAGCATTTGCACGAGCGAGAAAAGGCTGTTGCCGCTGCTCGCGCCGCCCGTGCCGAGGTCCTTGAGCGTGAGCGTGTTCATCGCCGTGAACTGCATCGAGTTCACGGCGCCGAAGATCGCCAGTTGCGCGATGCGCATCCACAGCGGCTCGTGGGGCGTGGAAAGCGCGAAGCTCGCCATCATGAGCCCCACGAGCACCGTGTTCGAGACCAGCACGCTGCGGTAGCCGTAGCGCATGATGAGATACGTCACGAGGCGCTTGGAGAACATGCCCGCGGCGGCCGTGGGCAGCATCATGAGGCCGGCCTCGAACGCCGTGTAGCCGAGCGCCACCTGAAGCAGCAGCGGAATCAGATACGGCATCGCGCCGCTGCCGATGCGCGCGAACAGGTTGCCGAGCAGCCCCACGCTGAAGGTGTGGATCTTGAAAAGGTCGAGCGAAAAGATCGGCTGTGGCGTGCGCACCGCGTGCAGACCGTAGGCCACGAACGCGGCGAGCGAAAGGATGAAGAGCACGAGCACGGTGGCGTGCTGGATGCCGAATTCGCTGCGCCCGTCGAGCGCGAACGAAATCGCGAGCATGCCGATCACGAGCAGCAGGTAGCCCGGCAGGTCGAAGCGCGGCGTGTCGGGGTTGCGGCTGTCGGGCATGAAGATGAAGGTGGCGATGCAGCCCACCACGCCCACCGGCACGTTGATGAGGAAGATCCAGTGCCACGAGGCGATCTGCACGAGCCAGCCGCCGAGCGTCGGGCCGATGAGCGGGCCGATCAGCCCCGGAATCGCCACGAACGAGAGTGCGGGCAGATAGCGTTCCGCGGGAAACGTGCGCAGCACGGCAAGACGGCCGACCGGCAGCAGCATGGCGCCGCCCACACCTTGCGCGACGCGCGAGGCCACGAGCTGGTTCAGTGTATGGGCGCTCGCGCACAGGAGCGAGCCGACCGTGAACACGAAGATCGCGCCGAGGAACACGCGCCGCGTGCCGAGCTTGTCCGCGAGCCAGCCCGATACGGGAATCATCACCGCCATCGTGAGCGAATACGCGATCACCACTGATTGCATGCGCAACGGTAGTTCGCCGAGGCTCCTCGCCATCGCCGGCAACGCCGTGTTGACGATGGTCGAATCGAGGGTCTGCATGAAGAAGCCGGTGGCGACGAGCCACAGCATCACGGACAGCGAGCGGGGCGACGCAGTGGTGCTGGACGCAGCGGTGGATTCGGACATGGGCGAGGAGAGGGGCGCGCAGGCAAGCGCCATTGTAGGGAAAACGGCGCGCGCACGCAGACGGCCGGGCCGGCTGCCGCAAATGTGGCGTAAGCGGCCGAGGCGCCGGGGCGTGCGGCGCCTCGCGCGTTTATGCGTCGAGGCGCGCCGCCGCCGCGAAGAAAGCCTGGGCGCGCGGGTCGAGCGTGAGCGCCACGTTGATGCGAATCCACGGGCTCGCCTCGCCTTGCGGGCGGAAGTGGCTGCCCGGCGAGACCGCCACGCCGAGCGGCTCCCCGCAGGCAGCGAGGCGGGTGGAATCCTCCACGTGCGGCACGCGCGCCCAGACGAACTTGCCGCCCGTTTGCGCATAGCCGCGCGCCACGCTCGCCGCGGCGGCCGACGCCGCCGCGCTGCCGAACAGCTCCCACCCATGCGCTTCGAGCGTGCGCGTGGCCGATCCTTGCGCCTCGGCGATGCGCCGGCGCAGTCGTTCGAGGTATTTGCGATACGCGCCGCGCTCGAGCAGCGTGGCGGCCACGGCCTGCGAGAAGCGCGAGCCGCTGATGCTGGTGAGCGCCTTGATGGCCGCGAGATCGCGCACGATCGCCGGGTTGGCGACCACGTAGCCCACGCGCAGCGCCGAGGAGAGCGTCTTCGAAAGTCCGCCCACGTACACGACGTGCTCGAACTGGTCCAGCGCCGCGAGCCGGTCGGTGGGATCGGCCTGAAAGTCGGCGTAGATGTCGTCCTCGACGATCGTGAAGCGGTGCTCGCGCGCAAGCTGCAGCAGGCGGAACGCGACAGGCGGCGAGATCGTCGAGCCGGTCGGGTTGTGGAACACCGTGTTGACGAAGAACGCGCGCGGATGGTGCTCGGCGAGCATCGCGTGCAAATGGTCGAGGTCGGGTCCGCTCGCCGTGCGGCGGATGCCCACGAGGCGCACCCCGTGCAGTTTCAGCAGACCGTACAGGTTGTAGTAGCCTGGGTCCTCGACGAATACCGTGTCGCCGGGCTTGAGCATGTAGCGCATGAGCAGGTCGAGGCCTTCGCTCGCGCCTTCGGTAATGAGGATCTGCTGCGTCTCGGCGACGATGCCAAGCGGCGCGAGCCGGTTGCGCAGATGCTCGCGCAGCGTGGCGTCGCCCGTTGGCGTGCCGTAGTCGACGAGGCTCGCGGGGTCGCTGCGCGACACATGGCGGATCGCCTGGCCGAGCGCGTCGATGTCGCGCCACGCCTGCGGGATCGAGCCGCTGTCGAGCTGCAGCAGCTCGCCCTCGCGTTCGAGCTGGCTGAGCAGGTGACCCGATTCGTCGGCGGCGTTCGAGAGGTCGCAGGTGCCCATGCCGGAGAGTCCCGAGCGCGCGTGCTCGCTCACGTAAAAACCCGAGCCGTGGCGCGAGTCGAGATAGCCGAGCGAGACGAGCCGGTCATAGGCCTCGATCACGGGAAAGCGGCTGATGGCGTAATCCGCGGCGAACTGGCGGATCGACGGCAGGCGCGAGCCCGGGTGCGCCGCGCGCGAGCGGATCCACGTCTGCACGCCGGTGACGATCTGGTCGGTGAGCGGCACATCGCTCGCGCGGTCGAGTTCGAGTTTCATCTGGGTCTCGCTGGGTAGGCCGCTTGAGGCTGCGGTTTGAAACGGCAGTGACTGTTCGGTTTTTTGGCTGCACAGTTCCAGATGAACTGTTCGGAACTGTACATGGGATCGCGCGTCGCTGATCGCAATAATGCTCCTACCGGGGAGGCGCTTCAAGTCCTTGTCAGCCAGCCTTCCCACGGCCGTCCGAGGGTGACTCGGCGGCCAGTCTGCAAGGAGCACGGCAATGCGCGAAATCCGAATCTTCGAACTGGAACATGGCGAGCCCGTCGAAACCTGGCGGCTCGGCGAGGCAATTCAATTGCATGTGAGCGAGGGCGAACTGTGGCTCACGATCGCGGGCGACGCCGGCGACTACTGGCTGCGCGCCGGCGAGTCGATCGGACTGGCCGCGGGCGTGCGCGTGCACGTGAGCGCGGGCCGCGAAGGGGCGCGTTTCGTGCTCGCGCTGGGCGGCGCAAGCGCCGCTGCGCCGGCGTGGACGGTGGCGCCGGTCGACATGGAACGCGTGCGCGCGGCGGGTGCGAGCGGTGTCGCGGCGCGCATCGGCGAGGCGTTGCGCGGCTGGGTGCAGCGCGGGCAGTGGGGCGTCCGGGCGGCGGGTTGAGCCGGGTTGGCGTCGTTGCTCGTCCTACGCGATGTGCCGGGCGGCAGGCGTCGTATCGCCTGCCATTTCCCCCACGTAGCGCGCGCGCGGACGGATCAGCCTGCCGTCGGCGGTCTGTTCGAGCGCATGCGCGATCCAGCCCGTCACGCGGCCCGCGGCGAACAGCGTGAACGCCGCGCCGCGCGGCAGCCCCAGCACGCGCTCGATGGCCGCGAGCGCGTAGTCGAGCGTCGGCCGCGCGCCGCTCGTCTCGGCCACGGCCTGGGCGAGCGCGTCGACTTCGTCCATCGGCGAGCGCGCCGGCGCGCGTTGGGCGAGCAGGTCCAGCAGGAGGCGCGCGCGCGGGTCGCCATCGGGATAGAGCGGATGGCCGAAGCCGGACAGCGGCACGGCTGCGCCGAGTTCGTCGGGCGCGAGACGGTCGGCAAGATAGCGATGCAGGTCGTCGGCGCGCGCGGCTTCGTCGAACAGCGCGGCCACGCGCGTGGTCTCGCCGCCGTGGCGCGGCCCGGCCAGCGCGGCCAGGCCGCCAGTTGCCGCGCCGAACAGATGCGTGCCGGTGGAGGTGATGCAGCGCACCGTGAAAGTCGAAGCGTTCAGCTCGTGGTCCGCGCACAGCACGAGTGCGGCGCGCAGCAGGTCGGTTTGCGCGCGCGAGCGCACGCCCCACGCCTCGCCTAGCTGGCGGTGCAGCGGCTCGTTCGACGGCGCGGTGGAAACGAGCGCCGCCGCGAGCAGGCGCATGAGCATCGCAGCGGTGTCGATTTGCGCGTCGCGGCCTTGCGCCCAGATGCGCGGCATCTGCGCGGCGGCGGCGGGCAACAGCACGAGCGCGCGTTCGAGCGGTGTGTGTCCGCTCCAGATCTTCAGCCATGCGGACCATTGCGCGGCCGCGATGGGCGCCTCGGGCGCCTGCAGCACGCGGCGCGGCGCGCATTGCCACAGCAGCGCCGCGACCTCTTCGAGCGAGGCCTGACGCGCGAGCGCGATGGCGTCCTCGCCGCGATAAAAGAGCTTGCCGTCGGCGATCAACGTGATCGACGATTCGAGCACGGGCACGCCCCAGTCGAGCACCTTTTGCGCGACCTTGCCCGCGCGCTTGCCATCGGCCTTGCGGCGCGCGAGGCGGCGCACCTCGGCGGCGTCGTAGCGGTTGTGGCGGCCATGGGGCGAGGGTGCCGAGGCGATGAGTCCGCGGCTCACATAGGCGTAGAGCGTGGCCCGGCTGATGCCGAGTTCGGCGGCGGCTTGTTCCGCGGTCATATAGCTGGACATGGTGGCTCGCCTCCTGGAACCGGAGAAATCAATCTATGTTGATCATCATAATCAAGATTGATCCGGGATTCGAGCGGCGCGACGATGCGTGACATCACTTTGGCTCATTTTCTCCTCGCTTCCCTCGCAAAAGGACTGGGCGCCATGACGCCACGCGACGCGCTCGAACACCTCTGGATGCTGGCAGCCTGCGACCCGTCCGCGCTCGACTGGCTCGACATGGAAGGCGTCGATCCCGGCTTGCCGTCGATTTTTCGCGTGGGCACGCTCGCGGCGGCGAGCATCGGCGCGGCGGGGCTCGCGGCCGCGCAACTGCACGCGCTGCGCACGGGCCGGATGCAGCGCGTCGCGATCGAGGTGCGCCGCGCGCTCGCCGCGTTTCGCAGCGAGCGCTATTTGAGTGTGGACGGCAAGCCGCCCACGGAGCTGCGTCATCCGGTGACGGGCCATTTCCCGACCGGCGACGGCCGCTGGATTCAGCTGCACGCGAACTTCCCGCATCACCTCGCGGGCATCCTGCGCGTGCTCCAATGCGCGGACGACCGCGACGCCGTCGCGCGCGCGATTCTTGGCTGGGAAGGCGCGGCGCTCGACGAAGCGCTCGCGCAAGCGGGCCTGTGCGCCGCGCTCGTGCGCGCACCGCGCGAATGGGCCGCGCACGAGCAGGCGAAGGCGGTGGCGAGCCTGCCGCTCTTCGAGATCGAGCGCATCGGCGACGCGCCCGCCGAGGCGCTGCGAGCGGGTGGCGGCGCGCGTCCGCTGGAAGGCGTACGCGTGCTCGACCTCACGCGCATCATCGCGGGGCCGGTGGCGGGGCGCACGCTCGGTCAACACGGCGCGGACGTGCTGCTCATCAACGGCCCGCATCTGCCGAACATCGCGCCGCTCGTGATCGACAACGGCCGCAGCAAGCGCTCGGCCACGCTCGACCTGCGTGACGCAGCCGCGTGCGAGCAGTTACGCGCACTCGCGCGCGACGCCGATGTGTTCGTGCAAGGGTACCGGCCAGGCGCGCTCGCCGCGCACGGCTTCGCGCCCGAAGCGCTCGCGCAGGTGCGGCCCGGCATCGTGTGCGTGTCGATCGGCGCGTATGGGCATCGCGGGCCGTGGCGCGAGCGGCGCGGCTTCGACAGCCTCGTGCAGTCGGCGAGCGGCATCGTGTGGGCCGAGAGCGTCGCCGCGGCAAAACACGGCAACGGCGCAGCCGGCGCGCAGCCGTTCACCGCGGCCCGCCCGTTGCCGTGCCAGGCGCTCGATCACGCCACGGGCTATCTCGCCGCGTTCGGCGCGATGGTGGCGCTCGCCCGGCGCATGCGCGAAGGCGGCAGCTGGCACGTGCGCCTTTCGCTCGCGCAAACGGGCCGCTGGCTGCAGACGATGGGCACGCTCGAAGACGGCCAGCAGGCGCCCGAGGTGGGCGCCGCCGATCTCGCCGATTGCCTGGAGGAAATGGACTCGCCGTTCGGGCGCGTGCGCGCGGTGGCGCCCGCCGAGCGGCTTGAACTTACACCTGCGTTTCATGCGCGGCCGCCGGTGCCGATCGGCAGCGATGCGCCGGCATGGAACGACTAGACGCCACCGCGTTTTCGCGCGCTACTTGCGCAGTTCCGCGACGAAATCGTAATAATCGTTGCGGCAGTAGGTATCGGTGAGTTCGATGGCGCGCTGATCGGACGTATAGCCCACGCGCGTGATGAGCAGCAGCGCCTCGTTGGGCGCGATGCTCATCTGCCGCGCGATTTCGTCGCTCGCGTTCACGGCGCGAAAGTGTTGCAGCGCGCGCACGATCGAAAGCCCGCGCTGTTCGAGAAAGCTATAGAGCGAATCGCCGATCGCGTTCGGGTCGGGAATCAGCGCGGCGGGAAAGGTGGAGTTTTCGACGGCCATGACGATGCCGTCGGCCAGACGCAGGCGCTTCAGGCGCGTGACGGCCGCCGCCGGCGAGAGCCCGAGCTGGATCACTTCATCGCGGCTCGCGGGCTGGATTTCGCGCGAGAGCCAGCGCGAGCTCGGCGTGAAGCCGCGCTGGCGCAGCATCTCGCTGAAGCTCGTGAGGCGCGAGAGCGGGTCTTCGATGCGCGGCGTGATGAAGCTGCCCGCGCCTTGCGTGCGGCGAATCAGGCCCTGCTCGACGAGCAGCGCGATCGCCTTGCGCGCCGTGATGCGCGAAACGCCGAGCGACTCCGCGAGTACGCGTTCCGAGGGCAGGGCTTCGCCCGCATTCCAGCGATTGTCGTGGATCGCGAGGCTCAGCTTGCGCGCGAGCTGCAGATAGAGCGGCGTGTCGTTGTCCGGGTCCGGGCGCAGGTCGCGCCAGCGGTCTTCCGTGGGTGCGTTCATGGGAGGCAGGCATGAAAGGCGAACGGCAATTTTATGTCATCGATGCGCAATCGCGGAAATGAACGGCTTGCGAGAGTGCGTATGACCGCATTGCGCGCGAGGCGATACACTGGCCGTTCTTTGCCAGTGGGCGCCGTTGCAGCGCGCAAAGGGAGATCATGACGACCGATATCGCAAGCGTCGCATTGCCGGACGGCGAACGCATTCCGAAGCTGGGGCAGGGCACGTGGGAAATGGGCGAGCGCAGCGCGCATCGCGCGGCGGAAATCGCCGCGCTGCGCGAAGGCGTGGCGCTCGGCATGACGCTCATCGACACCGCCGAGATGTACGGCGACGGCGCGACCGAGCGCCTCGTCGGCGAGGCTTTGCAGGGCCTGCGCGATGAGGTGTTTCTCGTGAGCAAGGTGTATCCGCACAACGCGAGCCGCAGCGGCGTCGCGCGCGCGTGCGAGGCGAGCCTGAAACGTCTCGGCACCGACCGGCTCGATCTCTATCTGCTGCACTGGCGCGGCGGGGTGCCGCTCGAAGAGACGGTCGAAGGGTTCGAAGCGCTCGTGCGCGCGGGCAAGATCTGTCACTGGGGCGTGAGCAACTTCGACACCGACGACATGGAGGAGCTGTTCGCCACACCCGGCGGCGACGCGTGCGCGACCAACCAGATTCTCTACAACATCGCGCGGCGCGGCGCGGAATTCGACCTGCTGCCGTGGAGCGCCGCGCATCGTATGCCGGTGATGGCGTATAGCCCCGTCGATCACGCGCGCTTGCCGAGGCGCTCGCCGCTCGACGATATCGCTCACGCACACGGGGTGTCGGTCTATCGCGTGGCGATGGCGTGGGTGCTGGGTCAAAGCGGGGTCTGTGCGATTCCGAAGGCGGGGCGCGTCGAGCACGTGCGCGACAACCGCGCGGCGCTCGATCTCGTACTCGGTACCGAAGAGCACGCGGCGCTCGACGCGTATTTCAAGCCGCCGCGCAGCAAGCGTCCGCTCGAGATGCTGTAGGGCGCGAGTGGGGTAGGCGTTTGCATGCGCGGTCATACCAGGCATCGGCGTATGGCGAGCAGACAGCCGGTGTGGCCGCCCGGGAACGCCACGCGCATCGCGCATCCGGCTACCGGCCCACGGCGGCGGTGCCCGGCCGGGGGACCGGGACGCCGCCGCCGACGCCAGGACTGGCGCGCCTGGCCGTCGCGCCAGATCGGAGTGGCTGCGGCGGTCTGCCTGCACCGCCGTACAGGTTCAATGACCGCTGCCATGGCCGCCACCGTGTCCGCCGCCGTACCCGCCGCCCGGGCCGCCCGACGGTCCACCTTTGCCGAATCCACCTCCGAAGCCACCGCCGAATCCGCCGAAACCCCCGCCAAAGCCGCCGCCGAATCCGCCTGCTGGGCCGCTAGCCGATCCGCCGTGGCTGCCGCAGCCACAGCCGCCTGAACTGCCGCTGCTGTTGCTACCGCCGCTGCTTCCGCCACCGTTGTTGCCACCGCCGTTATTACCGCCGCCGCTGTTACTGCTACCGCTGTTGCTACCGCCGTTGCTTCCCCCGCCGCCTTTCCCACTGCCGCCTTTCCCGCCGCCGGAGTTGCTGGAACCGCCTCCCGAACCGCTCGGTCCCGTCCCTCCCACGCTAGAGCTGCCGCTGCGGCCAAGCCCTCCCGTGCTGGCCGTCGCGGCGCCCGCACCGCCGCCGCTGCCGCCGTTGCTGCCGCTCGATGAACCCGGGCCGCCACGGCCGCCGCCGTTGCCCCGGAAACATGCGCTGCCCGTCCGGCTAATGCAATCGTTCGGCGCGAATACCGTGGAAACGTCGCTCGCCAGCGCAGCCGAATCGGACTCCGAATCAGTTTTCGACGAAATGCTGGCAGCAGCCGAATCGGCAGCAACCGGTGCGCCGAAAGCCCCGAAGCCCTCGGCCCCGCTCGCCGGCAAAGGTGCATCGGCGAGCAGGATCACGGGATTGATGGCATCGCCTGCAGCGTGCGCAGAGATCACGGCAAATAAAACCCCCGCGCCCACCGCGCACATGCCAGCTCCCCGGCTTATCCAATCGCAGTACTGATGAATGTTGATCTTTTTCATCTTGTTCTCCCCGCAAGGCGGCAGCGTGATGCGCTGTCGTCTCCCAAGCCCCCCGTGCAGGCCGCACGCCTCGTGCGCGTGCGCCGACTCCGTCAGGCTCGCAACCCGCTTCGCGCCGGCGTATTGGGTTCGATCCGGCTGGAGCGGTACTCGCCAAACAAAAGGCACCCGGTCAGGCCGTGCGCAGGATGACCGGTTTGCGCAGGACTGCTTGTGGATTGTCGGGACCCATTGGCGTGGGACGGCAGATTACAAGCGCGTCGAGTAGCCGGTCATCCGTCCGCCCGGTGCGACGCCCCGCGCGTGTCGGGGCGGATTGCACTGGATTGCAGCGGCCGGATGCCTGGTGCCGATATAGCCAGTTTTGTGCCATCGGCCGGGGAGAGGCGTGTGGGGTGGACTTGACAATTGATGTGTCGCCCGCGTGGCAGAAAAAACGCGGAAAACGTTACGGCGATGAAACGCGCGCGCTGAATGGCGCGAATCGCGTTGCGAAAGCGGACAGCGCAACGAAGCCGGATGCGATATGCGCACTATCGCGCCGTCAGGTCGCCGCTTGTGTGGCCGCGGTGGCGCTCTGTTGCGCGCGCAATTCGTCTACGGGAATGTGGCAGAGAATGCGATGGCCGCCGCCCGCGTCGGCGAGCGGTGGAGGCGCTTCGTCGCAAATGGCGCCGAGCTTGCGCGGGCAGTGCGCGCTGAAAATGCAGCCGCGCCCCGCGGCGTTCGCGCCGTTGGCCGTTGCCGCACCGAGCGCGCGCGCAGCCAGCAGCGTTTCTGTATACGGATGCCACGGGCCGTCGAAGACTGCGCCGGCCGGGCCGCTTTCCACGACACGGCCCGCATAGAGCACGACGATGCGATCGGCGAGATAGCGCACGACATCCAGGTCGTGCGAAATGAACAGGTAGCTCACGCCGCGTTCGCGCTGCAGGCGTGCGAGCAGGTTGAGAATCGCGGCCTGCACGGAGACGTCGAGCGCCGAGGTGGGCTCGTCGCAGATCACGATGCGCGGCTCGCCCGCGAACGCCTGGGCAATCGCCACACGCTGCTTGAGCCCGCCCGAGAGTTGCCGCGCGCGTGCCACGAGATAGCGTGCCGGTACGCGTACGGCCTCGAGCAGTCCCGCGATGCGCGATTCGTCTGAGGCCTGGTGAACTGCCGGCGTGTCGTCGCGCGGCCGGGACAGCGCGCGCTCGATCAGCCGTTTCACGGGCAGCGCGCGATTGAGCGAGGCGTCCGGATGCTGGAACACGACGCGCAGCGCCGCGCGCTCGTCGGCGCGACGCCGCGCGACGTGGGCGTGCAGGCGCTTGCCGTCGAGTTCGACGGCGCCGCCCGCGTCGGGCGCATGCAGGCCGAGCAGCATGCGCGCGAGCGTCGTCTTGCCGCTGCCCGATTCGCCCACGACGCCGAGCGTCTCGCCCGCATGCAGCTCGATCGATACGCCGTCGAGTGCGCGCACGGCTTGCGCGCCGTGTCCGAAGGTGCGCGAGACGTCGAGCGCGCGCAATACGACGCGCGGTTCGTCTTCGCCATTCGACGGACCACCGCTCGAAGTCTGCGAACCGTCGCCGCCTCCGATTAGATTCCCGAACGGCAAGTCGATCGCGCGTTCGTGATAGTGGCAGCGCGACATCTGCTCGCCGTGCGGCGAGGCCATGCGATGCGGCGGCGGCGCTTCCACGCGGCAACGCGCGTCGGCGAGGCGACAGCGCGGTGCGTAGATGCAGCCGGGCGCACTCACGCCAGGCGCCGGCAACTCGCCCGGTATCGTGTCGAGCGCGCCCGCATGCTTGTTGCGGCCCTGCGCCGGCAGGCAGCGCAGCAGGCCGACCGTGTACGGATGCCGCGCGCGCTCGAACACGTCGCGCGTGGCGCCTTCCTCGACGAGCCGCCCCGCGTAGAGCACGCCCACGCGTTCGCACATGCGCCCGATCACCGCGAGGTCGTGGCTGATGAGCAGCACCGCCATGCCCAGTTCCGCACGCAGCTTCGCGATGAGGTCGAGCACCTCGGCCTCGACGGTGGCGTCGAGGCCCGTGGTCGGTTCGTCGAGGATCAGGAGCGTGGGGTTCGACGCGAGCGCCATCGCGATCACCACGCGCTGCTGCATGCCGCCCGAGAGCTGATGCGGATAGCTCGCCAGCACGCGGCCCGGATCGGCAATGCGCACACGTTCGAGCATCGCGTGCGAGCGCGAGCGGGCCACGCTCGCGTCGGCGCCCGCGGCTTCGAACGCTTCGTTCAGCTGGCGGGCAATCGTGAGCGTGGGATTGAGTGCGCTGGCGGGGTCCTGATAGACCATCGAAACGGCGTTGGCGCGCAGCGCGCGCAGGCCGTCGGCGTCGAGCGCGAGCACGTCGTCGCCCGCGATCGCGATGCGCCCGGCCTTCACGCGGCCGTTGCGCGGGAGATAGCGCAGCGCGGCGAGCGCGACCGTCGACTTGCCGCAGCCCGACTCGCCGACGAGCCCATACGCTTCGCCGCGCCGGATGCGCAGCGAGACGTCGGTGAGCACGTCGCGGTCGCGCCCGCGCACGCGGTAAGCGACGGTGAGGCCGACGAGCGCGAGCGCGTCGTCGTCGCGCGGCGCACTGAAGGTGGCGAGAGCGGGGCGTAAAGAAGCGGGGCGGTTCACGATTGGAGCACCTCGCGCAGGCTGTCGGCGATCAGGTTCACGGCCACCACGAGCGAGGCGATGGCGAGCGCGTCGAACGCCACGGTCCACCATGCGCCGCCCGCGAGCAGCGTGTACGACTCGGCGAGCGCGAGCCCCCAGTCGGCGGATGGCGGCTGGATGCCGAAGCCGAGGAACGAGAGCGTCGCCACCGCGAAGATCGCATAGCCGAGGCGTACCGTCGCCTCGACGACGATGGGCGGCCAGACGTTGGGCAGAATCTCCGTGAACATCACGGCGAACGCGCTCGCGCCGCGCAGGCGAGCCGCCGCCACGTAGTCGAGATGGCGCTCGGCGAGCACCGCCGCGCGCACCGTGCGCGCGATGAGCGGCGCAAACGTGATGCCGATCACGAGCACCACGGCGAGATTCGAGGCGCCCACGGCCGCGAGCACGAGCAGCGCGACGATCACGAGCGGCAGCGCGAGCACGGCATCGAGCGTGCGCGCGACGAGCGTGCCGACTGCGCCTTCGAAATAGCCCGTGATCAGCCCGAGCGCCGCGCCCGCGAGCGTGCCGACGAGCGTGGCGAGCGGCGCGATCGTTAGGATGTCGCGCGCGCCCACGATCACGCGCGAGCAGATCTCGCGGCCGAGCTGGTCGGTGCCGCACCAGTGCGTATGGTCCGGCGGCAGGAGCGAGCTGAGCGGATCGGACGCGTAGGCGTCGTGCGGCGCGAACCACGGGCCCGCGAGTGCGCAGACGATCCACCATAAGAGGATCAGCGCACCCGCGACGAACGAGGGCGAGCGCAGCAGCAGATGCAGCGTGTCGCGCAGACGCGTGTCGGCGAGCGCTTCTTCGCCCGGTTCGCCGCCCGGGAGAATTGCTTCGGATGCCGTATCGTTCATGTGCCTCCCGGCGCGCGCAGGCGCGGGTCGAGCAATGCGTGCAGGGCGTCGGCGGCGAGATTGGCGAGTGTATAGACCGCGCCCACCGCAAGCACGCCCGCTTCGAGCAACGGGAAGTCCTTGGCCTTCGCGGCGTTGAAGATGAGGGAGCCTACGCCAGGATAGCGGAACAGCGATTCGACCACAACGAGCCCGCCAATCAGATAGCCGAGCTGCGTGGCCGCCACCGTCACGCTGGGCAGCAGCGCATTGCGCAGCACGTGCCGCACGATCACGACGTGGCTCGGCAGCCCCTTGAGAATCGCGGTGCGCGTGTAGTCGGCATCGAGCGCCGTGATCGTGCCCGCACGCGCGATGCGTGCGAGATAGCCGAAGAACACGAGCACGAGCGGCAGCACGGGCAGCACGAGGTGCCGCAATTGTTCGAGCGCGCCCGCGCCGCTGGGCGCGGTGGCCTCGATAGGCAGCCAGCGCAGCCACACGCCGAAGATGAGGATCAGCACGATCGACGAGACGAATTCCGGCACTGCGCTCGCGCACAGGCCGCCCGTGCTGATCGCGCGGTCGATCAGGCGGCCTTCGTGGAGCGCCGCCCATACGCCGCCCGCAATGCCGAGCGGCACCACCACGACGAATGCGAGCAGGCCGAGCCTGGCCGACTGCAGGAGCGCGTCCCCCACGAACGGCGCGACGGGCTGCTTGTAGCTCCACGACATGCCGAAGTCGCCGCGCAGCGCATGCGTGATCCACGAAACGTACTGGTCGAGCACCGGCCGGTCCGCGCCCAGTTCGTGATTGAGGGCGGCCACGGCGCGCGCGTCGGCGAGCGGGCCCAGCACCGCGCGGCCGATATCGCCGGGCAGCAGCTGGCCGCCCGCGAACACGAGTACCGAGAGCAGCCAGAGCGTGAAGATCGCCCAGGCGGCGCGCCGGCCGAGAAAGCGCGCGACGCCCGCGCGTGGGGCGAATGCGCGCGCGGTGCGGGCCGGATTCGATATGGGCGGGAGCGGAGTAGCCATCGGACCTCCGTTTCGGGTGCGCTTGGGCCGGTTCAGGCGGCGAGCGTCGCGCGGTCGAAATAGAGCTGGGCGAGCGCCGTGAAGCGCACACCCGAAAGCACGGCGCGCTGTGCGATCAACTGGTCGTAGAAGTACGGGATGATCACGGGCGTCTCGTCGAGCAGCAGCGTCTGAATCTGCCTCGCCACCTGCTTCTGGGCCGCTACGTCGAGCGTCGCCGCGAACTGCGCGACCAGCTTGTCGTACTGCGCATTGCGAAAGTGCGCAGCATTCCACGTGCCGCCCGAGGTGAGTGGCGCGTTGAGAAACACGTTCGGCACGCCGCGGTGCCCATAGTCGGTAATGCCGAGCGGCGAGTCGACCCAGTCCGATTTGCCGAACGTGCCCGCGCCGTAGTACTGCGACTGGCTTTCCACCTTGAGCGCGATGCGGATGCCGACCGCCTTCGCCGCGTTCTGCACGACCACGGCGAGGTCCGATATCTCCATGTACTTCTCGGTGGTGAGCGTCACGTCGAAGCCGTTGGGCACGCCCGCCTGCGCGAGCAACTGGCGTGCCTTCGCGACGTCGATCTTGCGCTGGGGCACGTCGGTCGCCGTGGACGGGAAGATGGGCGCGAACGGGCTGTCGTTGCCCACCACGGCGCGGCCCTTGAACAGCCCGCGCACGAGCACGTCGCGATCGAGCGCAAGCGCGAGCGCCTGGCGTACGCGCTTGTCCTTGAACGTGGGCGAGTCGTTGCGCATGTGGATCTGGCGATGCGCGCTCGAGCGCACGCCGATCACCTTGAAGTCGGGATTGTTCAGGATGCCGATGCCGCCCTGCACGGTGAAGGTGCCCATCACGTCGGCCTGGTGGCCTTGCAGCGCGAGCAACTGCGCCTGCTCGTCGGCGTAGAAGGCGAACTCCACGCGCGCGGGCAGCGCCTTGTCGCCCCAATAGTCGGGATTGCGCACGAAGCTCACGCCGCGCCGCGCTTCGAATTTGTCGAGCTTGAACGGCCCGGTGCCGATAAAGCTCTTTTCGTAATTGCCCGCATAGTTGGCGGGCAGCATCACGGCGTTGTAGTTGTCCGAAGAAACGTAGTAGGCGAAGTTGCCGTTGGGCGCGTCGAGGTGGAACTCGACCGTGTGATCGTCGACGGCCTTCGTGCCGCCTTTCGAGAGCACGCCCTTGAGCACCGAGAGCGCCGCCGAGCCGCTTGCGGGGTCGGCGAGGCGATCGAAGGTCGCCACCACGTCCTTCGCGCCGAACGGCTGGCCGTCGTGGAATTTCACGTTGGGGCGCAGCTTGAACGTCCAGACGTCTGCTTTGGCGTTGGCTTGCCAGGAGAGCGCGAGGGCGGGTTGCAAATGGCCTTGCGCGTCGTCGTTGGCGAGGAATTCGCCGGTCTGGTTCAGGAGACACAGCGCGCCCGCATCGGTCACGGTGAGCGGATCGACCGCGCCCGCGGGCATCAGGTGCGCCACGCGGATGGTCTGCTCGCCGGGCTTCGCCGTGCCTTGGGCGTGCGAGCTGCGCGGCACGGCGAAGCCCGCAAACGCGGGTAGTGCCGTGAGGCCTACTGCGCTGGCATAGCGCAGCAGCTCGCGGCGCGTGAGGCGGCCGGCGGCGAATTCGTCGAGTGCGTGGTTGCCGTGATCGCCGGCCTGGGGGCGCAGCGCTTCGAGGCTGGGGAGGAGCGGACGGCGGGACTGCGGTCGTTTCATCGGTGCGGGTTTCCGTGCGTTTTCCGTTCAGGGGACGCGCGAGGCCCGAGGGCTTGCGCGACGGCGGCATGCGGTACGGCAGACGACGAATGGGTGCAGCAAGGTGAAACGATTGACGGGGCTATCGGCGTCAATAGCAGGGTCTAGTTTACGCGCTTTCGGCAAACGAGGCGAAGGGTAGGGTTTCGCGGGGTTGCGCGCGCGTGGCGCGCCGTGCAGTCGAGAGAGGGGCGTGAGTGTTTTAGCGGGCCACGGCGGGCCGGCGCCAGCGATGGAACAGCACCGAGCCGATCCAGCAGGCGATGAATGCCGCAACGATGCCGTAGCCCAGTTCGCCGAAGCGCTCGTTCAGACCTGCGATGAGCGTCCACGCGCCGCCGCTCGCGCCGAGCTTGTCGGCGATGAGCCCGAGCGCTTCCACGCCGCCGATCACGATCGCCACGAGCGCCGAGACGAACGTGATGCTGGCGTTGTAGTAGAGCTTGCGCCTGGGATCGTCCATCGCCCAGCCGTAGGCGTGGACCATCAGCACGTTGTCGGTGGAATCGACGAGCGTCATGCCCGCCGTGAAGAGCGCGGGGAACACGAGAATCGAATACATCGGCAGGCCCTTGCCCGCTTCGGCGGCGGCGATGGCGAGCAGGCCGATTTCGGTGGCCGTGTCGAAGCCGAGGCCGAACAGCACGCCCACGGGGTACAGATGCCAGCTTTTCGTGACGAGCGCAAAGAGCGGCCTGAGCGCGCGCGAGAAGAGGCCGGCGGGCGCGGGTGTATTCGAGGCGGCGGCGAGCGCTGCGTCGTCGCCTTGCTGCGCGCGGCGGTAACGCATCCACACGTCGCGCAGGATCACGAGGTTCACACCCGCGAGTACGAGCAGGAACGTCGACGAAACGAGCGTGCCGATGGTCGAGCCGATCTCGTGGAACTGCTCGAAGCGGCCATGCAGCGAGAGCGCCGTGAGCGCGATGCCGAGCGTGGCGACGATCACGACCGTCGAATGGCCGAGCGAGAACGCGAGTCCCACGCCGAGCGGGCGCTGGCCCTGCTGCATGAGCTTGCGCGTGACGGCGTCGATGGCGGCGATGTGGTCGGCGTCCACCGCGTGACGCAGGCCGAAGCCGTAGGCGAGCAGCGCCGTGCCGAGCAGCAGCGGATAGTGGCGAAACGCGATCAGCGCCCACGCCCACGCGCCGAGGTTGGCGGCGATGAGCGCGGCATAGAGCGGAATCAGGCGGGCGCGGAGCGAGGCGGCGGGCATCGTCAGTGGATCATTGCGTCGTGGTAGGCGGAACGGGCTGCCGCGCGCTCAATGGTCGTGCGGATGACGGTGGATGGGATCGACCCAGTACACGGTTTCCGGCGCTTCGACGGCGTCGATGTTCAGGTTCACCACCACGGCCTCGTTGTCGCTGCGCACGAGCACGCATTCGAGCGGATCGTCGGTGCTGGCGTTGATCTCCTGGTGCGGGACGTAGGGCGGCACGAAGATGAAGTCGCCCGGGCCCGCCTCGGCCGTGAACTCCAGATGTTCGCCCCAGCGCATGCGTGCGTGACCGCGCACGACGTAGATCACGCTTTCCAGCGCGCCGTGATGATGTGCGCCGGTCTTCGCGTTCGGATGGATCGTCACCGTGCCCGCCCAGATCTTCTGCGCGCCCACGCGCGCCGCATTGATCGCGGCCGCGCGGTTCATGCCGGGCGTTTGCGCCGTGTTCGTGTCGAGCTGGTCGCCGCGTATCACCTTGACGCCGTTTTCGCGCCAGTCGATCGGTGCGTCGTCGCGAGGATGCTCATGATCGTGTTCGTGACTCATCGTCGTGTCTCCTTGACTGTGGCGGCGCAGCGTCATCGCCGCATTGTGGCATGGTCAAAATTGCGCCGCGCGCAAGCAAAAAAGCCCGTCCGCAGGGGACGGGCTTTCGTGTGCACAGCAACGCCTGCACGTCGCCGACTTTACGTCTTCTTCGCGTTGATGACCGCTTCGGCCACGTTCTGCGGGGTTTCTGCGTAGTGCTTGAACTCCATCGTGTAGGTGGCGCGGCCTTGCGTGAGCGAGCGCAGCGACGTGGAGTAGCCGAACATCTCCGAGAGCGGCACTTCGGCGCGCACGATCTTGCCGCCGCCGCCCGCGATGTCCTCCATGCCCTGCACGATGCCGCGACGGCTCGACAGGTCGCCCATCACGTTGCCCATGAAGTCCTCGGGCGTCTCCACTTCCACGGCCATCATCGGTTCGAGCAGGATCGGCTTCGCCTTGCGCATCGCTTCCTTGAAGGCCATCGAACCGGCCATCCGGAAGGCGTTTTCGTTCGAGTCCACGTCGTGGTACGAGCCGAACGTGAGCGTGACCTTCGTGTCGACCACCGGGTAGCCCGCGAGCACGCCTGCCTTGAGCGTTTCCTGAATGCCCTTGTCGACCGCCGGGATGAACTCGCGCGGAATCACACCGCCCTTGATCGCGTCGACGAACTCGTAGCCCTTGCCGGGCGTCTGCGGTTCGAGCGTGATGACAGCGTGACCATACTGGCCGCGCCCGCCCGACTGCTTGACGAACTTGCCTTCCACATCTTCGACCTTGTTCTTCACGGTCTCGCGATACGCGACCTGCGGCTTGCCGACGGTCGCCTCCACGCCGAACTCGCGTTTCATGCGGTCGACGAGAATTTCGAGGTGCAGCTCGCCCATGCCCGAGATGATGGTCTGGCCGGACTCTTCGTCGGTCTGCACGCGGAACGACGGGTCTTCCTGCGCGAGGCGATTGAGCGCGATGCCCATCTTTTCCTGGTCGGCCTTGGTCTTCGGCTCGACGGCCTGCGAGATCACCGGCTCGGGGAAGATCATCCGTTCGAGCACGATGGCATGCGCCGGATCGCAGAGCGTGTCGCCCGTCGTCGCTTCCTTCAGGCCCACGGCCGCGGCGATATCGCCCGCCCGCACCTCCTTGATTTCCTTGCGTTCGTTCGCGTGCATCTGCAGGATGCGGCCCAGGCGCTCCTTCTTGTCCTTGGTCGCGTTGAGCACCGTATCGCCCGAATTCACCACGCCCGAATAGACGCGGAAGAAGATCAGCTGGCCGACGAACGGGTCGGTCATGATCTTGAAGGCGAGTGCGGAGAACGGCTCGTCATCGCTCGGGTGGCGCTCGATCTCCTTGTCGTGGAGGTCGTGGCCGAGAATCGCGGGCACGTCCACCGGCGAGGGCAGGTAGTCGATCACGGCGTCGAGCATGGCCTGCACGCCCTTGTTCTTGAACGCGCTGCCACAGAGCATCGGCACGATCTCGTTGGCGATCGTGCGCTTGCGCAGGCCGCCCTTGATTTCCTCTTCGGTCAGGCTTTCGTGATCGTGAAGGTACTTTTCGAGCAGCGTTTCGTCGGCTTCGGCGGCGGCTTCGACCATCTTCTCGCGCCACTCGTGCGCGAGCTCGACGAGATTCGCGGGAATGTCCTCGTACTCGAACTTCACACCCTGGCTCTCGTCGTCCCAGACGATCGCCTTCATCTTCACGAGATCGACCACGCCCTGGAAGTGATCTTCCGCGCCCACCGGAATCTGGATAGGCACGGCCACGCCCTTCAGGCGCTCGCCGATCTGCCGCTGCACGCGGAAGAAGTCCGCGCCCACGCGGTCCATCTTGTTGACGAACGCGATGCGCGGCACCTTGTACTTGTTCGCCTGACGCCACACGGTTTCCGACTGCGGCTGCACGCCGCCCACGGAGTCGTACACCATGCACGCGCCGTCGAGCACGCGCATGGAGCGCTCGACCTCGATCGTGAAGTCCACGTGCCCCGGGGTGTCGATGATGTTGATGCGGTGTTCGGGGTAATTGCCGGCCATGCCCTTCCAGAACGCAGTGGTCGCGGCCGAGGTGATCGTGATGCCGCGTTCCTGTTCCTGCTCCATCCAGTCCATGGTCGCCGCGCCGTCGTGAACCTCGCCGAGCTTGTGATTCACGCCGGTGTAGAAAAGGATGCGCTCGGTCGTCGTGGTTTTGCCGGCGTCGATGTGAGCGCTGATCCCGATGTTGCGATAGCGCTCGATGGGGGTCTTGCGAGGCACGGTGATCTCCTAGGAATGACGCGCCATGGAAGCTGCCGGGCGGCACGCGGCGCGGCCAGCGCGCGGCCCGATGCGCCGCATGGGCGCGCCCTGGTGGCACGCGTCATGCGGGGGATTTATAGGATAGCGCTTGCGCGCCGGTTTTGCAGGGCGTATGCCGCGGCGCGGGAAGCGGCGACAGCGCTGTACAGCGGCGCCAGGCGGTGCGCCGGCGGGCAGGCGGGCGCAAAAAAAGCCGGCGCCGCGTACGTGCGGGGCCGGCTTGCGCTTTTCGCGCAGCGCGCGAATGGCGCGCGCTGGGACAACGCGCGCTTACTGCAGCGGCGGCAGTCCCTGAATCTTCATGCCGGGCTTGATGCCCTTCGCCGTGAACCAGCCCTTCGGCATTTCGAGCGCGAAGACGCCGTTGTTGCGCGGGCAGTGGTTGTTGGTCGTTTCGGCCTGCATCTCGTCGATGTCGGTGATCGTACCGTCGGCGCGAATGAACGCGATCGACAGCGGGATCAGCGTGTTCTTCATCCAGAAGCAGTGCACGGCGTTTTCGCCGAACACGAACAGCATGCCTTCATTGGGCCCGAGCTGCGAACGGTACATGAGGCCTTGTTCACGGTCCGCGTCGTTGGCGGCGACCGCTGCGTCGATCACGAACATGCCTGCCGTGAGCTTCACGCGCGGAAATTCGCCCGGCTGCCTGGCGCCCGGCGGCATCTGCTGCGCCTGCGCGATGCTCGACGTGGCTGTCGCGGTGAACATGAGCGCCGCGAAAGCGGCCAATGGCAATGCGACGACAAGCGCGCAGCGCACGAAGAACGAGCGCAGGGAAAATCGCACGAGAGACTCCTTGCTGTAGGTTAATCCGCGCATGTTACGCGACCGGGTCAGAGCGGGTCAAAATGCGCGGCGCGGTTCACGTCATCGACGTGATACGGCGAGCGTGCGTGACGAAAAACTGGCTAAAAAAACAGGCAGCCAAACAAAAAGGCAGAACGCCTTGCAGCGCTCTGCCTTTCGTCGCGCTGAAGAACGGCAACGCGTGCCGCTTCTTCATGCGTCTTACAACAAGCTTACTCCGAAGCTGCCGAAGCGGCTTCAGCCTTCGCTGCCTTCTTGTGCGACGACTTCTTGTGGGCCTTCTTGTGCGACGACTTGTGAGCAGCCGAAGCAGCAGCAGCCGGAGCAGCCGAAGCAGCTTCCGGAGCCGAAGCTTGTGCGAATGCAGCCGATGCGAAGAGACCAGCGACCAGAGCAGCGATCAGTTTGTTCATGTTGTGAATCCTCAAGCTTGAGTTAATTAACCAAGTGACCCGGTTTTTGGAGTCAGGTCGGTAAACGTGCCATCCACCTTTCGGTTGACAGTCGCTTTCGACAAATTCGCGTGAATTTGATTTTTGCGTCTGCCAGCGGTCGGGACCGCACATTGCTGCGAGGACCCTGAAGGCTGAATGCCGGATAGCTTCTGGCGGCATCTGCGTCGAATAACGCATGGTCTCGCGAGACGGTTGACGCAAACTTTTCATTTGCTTCGTAACGAGACGCAACAGAAAGGCGCGGGACGTGCCGCGTAATTCGAAAAAAAATGATCAGCACGCGAAAAGTGCTTGCACAACAATCACTTGTGTTTGTCAGGGGTGTTTTGCCAGGGCGCATTGGTAGGCACGTCGATGCTTTCGCCGGGAGCGAGGCCCAGCGAAAAAATATCGAGCGCGCCGATCGCGACGCGTACTAGCCGCAACGTTGGATAGCCCACTGCCGCGGTCATGCGTCGCACCTGCCGGTTCTTGCCTTCGCTGATCGCAATCTCGACCCACGTGGTGGGTATCGACGCGCGATAGCGAATCGGCGGATTACGCGACCAGAGATTGTCGGGCTCAACAATGATTCTTGTTCGACACGGCTGTGTCACGAAGTCACCGAGATCGACGCCGCGTTCGAGTGCGGCAAGCGCACCCGCATCGGGTTCGCCTTCCACTTGTGCCCAATAGCGCTTCACGAGCTTGCGTTTCGGTTCGGCAATGCGCGCTTGCAAGGCGCCGTCGTCGGTGAGCAGCAGGAGACCTTCGCTATCGGAGTCGAGCCGGCCCGCGGGATAGACGCCCGGTACCTTCACCCAGTCTGCGAGAGACTGACGTGTTTCGTGCGGCGAAAACTGACAGATGGTGCCGAACGGTTTATTGAGGGCGATTAAACGCATGACAGGGCGACGGGGACGAATAGATGACGGGCTGGCGCCGAGATCTTAATGCATATTACGTTAAGCGGTTTGCTATGTCTTATATAAGATATAAGACACGAGCGGAACCGATCACCCATCGGGGCGCAAGCGGCTTGCCTTGCGCCGGCGTTCGTGTGAAGGGCGCGCCACGCATGCGCGAGGCGTGGGCTAGAATAGCCGCCAGATCCTCACGCCGACGGGCTGTTCGCGCCACCAAGGCAAGCCGCCCGCTCTCGCCGGGCGAACAGGCTTCGCCGCCGCCGCGAGCCGCCGAGCGCGCGTCACACCCGCTACAACAGCCTTGCCCTTACTGGAGTCGATCATGCCGTATCAGCACATCGTGGTTCCGACCGGCGGTGAAAAGATCACCGTCAATCCGGACTTCTCGCTCAACGTCTCGGACCAGCCGATCATCCCGTACATCGAAGGCGATGGCACGGGCGTGGACATTACGCCGGTCATGCTGAAGGTGGTCGATGCGGCAGTCGAAAAGGCCTATGGCGGCAAGCGCAAGATTCACTGGATGGAAATCTACGCGGGCGAGAAGGCGACCCGCGTCTACGGTCCCGACGTGTGGCTGCCCGAAGAAACGCTCGACGTCGTGAAGGAATACGTGGTGTCGATCAAGGGGCCGCTCACGACGCCGGTGGGGGGTGGCATCCGCTCGCTCAACGTCGCGCTGCGCCAGCAGCTCGATCTGTACGTGTGCCTGCGTCCCGTGCAGTACTTCAAGGGCGTGCCCTCGCCGGTGCGCGCGCCGGAGAAGGTCAACATGGTCATCTTCCGCGAGAACTCGGAGGACATCTATGCGGGCATCGAATGGCCCGCGGAGTCCGAAGGCGCGAAGAAGCTCATCAAGTTCCTGCGCGAAGAGATGGGCGTGGCGAAGATCCGCTTCCCGGACAGTTCCGGCGTCGGCGTCAAGCCGGTGTCGCGCGAGGGCACGGAGCGTCTCGTGCGCAAGGCGATCCAGTATGCGATCGACAACGAGCGCCGCTCGGTCACGCTCGTGCACAAGGGCAACATCATGAAGTACACCGAAGGCGCGTTCCGCGACTACGGCTATGCGCTCGCGCAGAAGGAGTTCGCAGCGGAACTGATAGACGGCGGCCCGTGGATGAAGATCAAGAATCCGAAGACGGGCGGCGACATCGTGGTCAAGGACGTGATCGCCGATGCTTTCCTGCAGCAGATCCTGCTGCGCCCGGCCGAATACGACGTGATCGCCACGCTGAACCTGAACGGCGACTACATTTCCGACGCGCTGGCGGCCCAGGTGGGCGGCATCGGTATCGCCCCGGGTGCGAATCTTTCGGACTCCGTGGCGATGTTCGAGGCGACGCACGGCACGGCCCCCAAATATGCGGGCAAGGACTATGTGAATCCGGGTTCCGAAATTCTCTCGGCGGAAATGATGCTGCGTCATCTCGGCTGGTTCGAAGCGGCCAACCTCATCATTGCTTCGATGGAGAAGTCGATTCTGCAAAAGCGCGTGACCTATGACTTTGCGCGTTTGATGGAAGGGGCGACGCAGGTGTCGTGCTCTGGCTTCGGGCAGGTGATGATCGAGAATATGTAGGCGCAAGACGGTTCATCGCTGTCCCAGCAGAAAAAACCGGCAGACCGAAAGTTCTGCCGGTTTTTTATCCGGCTCGCCGCAAAATCGTCACGGATGGACGGGCTAGCCGACTTCGATCAGTCCGTGCGCTATCATGGCATTGGTCAATCGAGTCACTCCGCGGTTTCGTTCATCGTGCCAGTCGTCTATCGCTTCCTTCTCGTCTGCCTGCTCGCGCTGCTTTCCATGCGCGGCGCGATGGCGTGCGAGCACACGCAGCACGATGCAATGGCGGCGCACGTCGCACTCACGCCGCACGTCGTCGCGGATCGTTGCGCCGGGACGAGCAACCGTCGTCACGGCTCGCATTCCAGTTGTGGCGCGAGTTGCTGTGTCGCGGGCTGCTGCGCGCATTGCAGCGTGCCTTCTGCCGTGACTGCATTCGACGCGCAAACCGGCGCCCGTTCCACGCTTGTCGTGCTTCCCGCGGCCTTGCGTGCCGGCATTACGCACGCGCCTCCTTTGCCTCCTCCCATCGCCTGAGCCGGGCCGCTCGCTCCGAGCGGCGTACTGCGCTCGCGCTTTTTCGCGAGCGAAACGACTCCCGCGCGCCAGGCGTGCGTGTTCTCGCGCGTCGCGTGCCAGGCATGAACGAGGTATGAGGATTTCATCGATGAAACGAAGAGCATTTCTATCCGGCGCATTGAGCGCCGCCACCGCGACCCTGTTCGCGCGCCGCGCATTCGCACAAGATGCGGGCGATGCGATGCACGCCATGCACGGCATGACGGACATGCCGTCGATGTCGGGCGGCATGATGCACGCGCAAGTCCCGCTTGCGCCTGCCGATGCGTTGCCCGCCGGCGCGCCGCTTGCCGCGCTGCGCACGCTCGCCAATCAGAGCCGGGAGCCGGGCCTGTTTCGCGCGACGCTCGTTGCGCAGCCCGCGGCGCGTGCGCTCCTGCCCGGACAGCCGCAAACGGTCTTCTGGCAATACGACGCGCTCGCAGCGGCCGAAAACGACGGCCCGGTCATCGGCCCGATGATCGACGTACGCGAAGGCGACACTGTTGAAATCACGTTCGTGAACCGGCTGCCGCAGCCTTCGACGATTCATTGGCATGGCTTGCCCGTGCCGCCCGATCAGGACGGCAATCCCTCGAAACCGGTCGCGCCGGGTGAGCAGCACGTTTATCGCTTCACGCTGCCGCAGGGGAGCGCGGGCACCTACTGGTATCACCCGCATCCGCACATGCTGAGTTCGGAGCAGGTGTTCCGGGGACTGGCGGGCCCCTTCGTCGTGCGCGCCGCCGATGATCCACTCGCGTCGTGGCCCGAGCGGCATCTGTTCGTGTCCGACCTGAAGCTCGCGGCAGACGGCGCGATTGCCGCGAACGGCATGATGGACTGGATGAACGGCCGCGAAGGTCAGTACGTGCTCGTCAACGGCGCTCGTCAGCCGCATATCGAGGTCGTGCGCGACGAGCGCTGGCGCGTCTGGAATGGCTGCAACGCGCGCTATCTGCAACTCGCCTTCGACGACGGTCGCGCCTTCACGCAGGTGGGCACCGACGGCGGGCTGCTGGGCGCGCCGCGCGAGGGCGTCACCTCGCTGTTGCTCGCGCCGGGCGAGCGCGCGGAGCTGATCGTGCGCGCGGGGCAGGGCGCCTCGCGTGCGTCGCTGATTGCCGCGCAGTACGACCGCCACAAGATGGCGATGACGCACGGCAGCTTGCCCGCGGGGCCATCGCTGATCCTCGCGAGCGTTGGCTTCGCACCGGCGAGCGCGACGCAATCGGCACTGCCGTTGCGCCTGCGCGAGATTGCGCCGCTCGTTTCGTCAGGTCTTCTAACGGTCCCGAAAAAGAGCGTGGTGTTCAGCGAAGCGATGGACATGAAAGCGATGCACGCACCGGGTGCCTCAGCGCAGCCCATGCCGCGCGGCATGCGATTCATGGTGAACGGGGCGGTATTCGATCCGGCGCGCGTGACGCTGGCGAGCCGGCGCGGGGAAGTCGAGCACTGGACGATAGCAAACGGCACGGACATGGATCATCCGTTTCATCTGCACGGTACGCAATTTCAGGTGCTGGCGCGCGAGCGTGGCGGTGTGCGCAATGAGGAGGAACTGCTGGCATGGCGCGACACCGTGAACGTGCGGCGCGGCGAAACGGTGCACATCGCAACCGTCCAGCACGAGGCGGGCGATCGCATGTTTCATTGCCACATCCTCGAGCACGAGGATCTCGGCATGATGGGTACGTTGCGGGTGAGCTAGCACGCGAACGTTAAAAAACCATGACACCAAAAAGAAACCCGGCCGAAGCCGGGTTTCCAAGGTACGGGTACCGAACAGATCAGGCTGCTGCCTGAATGTTCGATGCCTGTTTACCCTTCGGGCCTTGCACGACCTCGAAGCTCACTTTCTGCCCTTCTTTGAGGGTCTTGAAGCCATTCATTTGAATAGCCGAAAAGTGAGCGAACAGGTCCTCACCGCCTTCATCCGGCGTAATGAACCCGAAACCCTTCGCGTCGTTGAACCACTTGACCGTACCGGTTGCCATACCAACTTCCCCTGTAACTCATGTCACTACCACGAGCAGTTCGAAAAGCTAAACGATCGCGGTGCGATCGCCCCCTCCTCACAAGCTCACCAACGGCATTTTTTCGAATTTAAGGCGGTTGAAAAAAGTGCCAGCTTGATTGTTGAGGGTCTTTAATCTGCTGTCAAGAATATTTTGAGACGGTCCTTGACACGTTGTAAAGAGCGCATTTCCAGGGTTTTTCCTGCTTTTCGCCGACGCTGAGCACCGGTGCATAAAGCAGGTGCAGGACAGCGTCTTGAAAAATCGCGCAGGTGACGCATATGCGATGCACCGCACCATGTAATCTGACACTGAGCGTGCGGGCGCCTACAGTCGCTTCCCACGGCAACGGCAAGGTTGTGCGATACTCAATTCAACGGTGGCGTGAAAGCTGCTGAGAGCAGGATTGTGTACCGGCCCCGCAGCCGGTCCAAGGGATCGGAGCCGGGCCAGGGCGCATGAATTGCTTGCAGCGGGTCGCAGGTCGGGAGCGCCGGGTTCACCGGCCGGCCGGTCAGGTTACGGCAGGATTGCGGGCCTGTCCGAGTTGTTTAGAATGGGTGTATGGCGATTATCCCGGACAAGCAGGATTCAACCGTACTGGAGCGGCAGGAGCAAAAGGTCAAACCGCCCTCCATGTACAAGGTCGTGCTAATGAATGACGACTACACGCCGATGGAATTCGTCGTGATGGTCGTGCAGGAATATTTCAATAAGGACCGCGAGACCGCAACGCAGATCATGTTGAAGGTCCATCGCGAGGGCAGGGGTGTTTGTGGGGTCTATACGCGGGACATCGCGTCGACCAAGGTTGAGCAAGTCGTTACCCACGCACGGCAGGCCGGGCATCCGCTGCAGTGTGTGATGGAGGAAGCATGATTGCCCAGGAACTGGAAGTCAGCCTGCACATGGCGTTCATGGAAGCACGTCAGGCACGGCACGAGTTCATAACGGTCGAGCATCTGCTGCTGGCGCTGTTGGACAACCCAACAGCGGCGGAAGTGCTGCGCGCGTGTGCCGCCAATATCGAAGACCTGCGACAGAACCTGCGCAACTTCATTCACGACAATACCCCTACGGTGCCCGGCACGGATGACGTCGATACGCAGCCGACGCTCGGGTTCCAGCGCGTGATCCAGCGCGCGATCATGCACGTTCAGTCCACTTCCAACGGCAAGAAGGAAGTGACCGGCGCGAACGTGCTGGTCGCCATCTTCGGCGAGAAGGACTCGCACGCGGTGTATTACCTGCAGCAGCAGGGCGTCACGCGTCTGGATGTCGTGAATTTCATTTCGCACGGTATCGCGAAGACGGGCAGCGGCGAAGCCGCCAAGGCCAGCGACGCGAATGCCGAAGCCGAAGACGCCGCCGGCCAGAAGGAAACCCCGCTCGCCCAGTTCACGCAGAACCTGAACCAGATGGCGAAGGACGGCCGGATCGATCCGCTCATCGGTCGCGAACTGGAAGTGGAGCGCGTGGTGCAGGTGCTGTGCCGCCGCCGCAAGAACAATCCGCTGCTCGTGGGCGAGGCCGGTGTCGGCAAGACCGCGATCGCGGAAGGGCTCGCCTGGCGCATTACGCGCGGCGAAGTGCCGGACATTCTCGCGGATGCCCAGGTCTACTCGCTCGACATGGGCGCGCTGCTGGCGGGCACGAAATATCGCGGCGACTTCGAGCAACGCCTCAAAACGGTGCTGAAAGAACTGAAAGAGCGTCCGCACGCCATTCTGTTCATCGACGAAATTCATACGCTGATCGGCGCGGGCGCCGCCTCGGGCGGCACGCTGGATGCGTCGAACCTGCTCAAGCCGGCGCTTTCGTCGGGCACGCTCAAGTGCATCGGCGCGACGACGTTCACGGAATACCGCGGCATCTTCGAGAAGGACGCGGCGCTGTCGCGGCGCTTCCAGAAGGTCGACGTGGTCGAGCCGACCGTCGAGCAAACCGTGGCGATCCTGCGCGGTCTGAAGTCGCGTTTCGAAGAGCATCACGGCGTGAAATATTCGTCGGGCGCGCTGAACGCGGCGGCTGAACTGTCGGCGCGCTTCATCACCGACCGTCACTTGCCCGACAAGGCAATCGACGTGATCGACGAAGCGGGCGCGGCCCAGCGCATCCTGCCGAAGTCGAAGCAGAAGAAGACCATCGGCAAGAGCGAGATCGAGGAAATCATCTCGAAGATCGCGCGCGTGCCGGCGCAAAGCGTGTCGCAGGACGATCGCAGCAAGCTGCAAACGCTCGACCGCGATCTCAAGGCCGTGGTGTTCGGCCAGGACCCGGCCATCGACGCGCTCTCGGCTTCGATCAAGATGGCGCGCGCGGGTCTCGGCAAGACGGACAAGCCGATCGGCTCGTTCCTGTTCTCGGGCCCGACCGGCGTCGGCAAGACCGAAGTGGCGCGCCAGCTCGCGTTCACGCTCGGCATCGAGCTGATCCGCTTCGACATGTCGGAGTACATGGAGCGCCATGCGGTGAGCCGTCTGATCGGCGCGCCGCCGGGCTATGTCGGGTTCGACCAGGGCGGTCTGCTCACCGAAGCCGTCACGAAGAAGCCGCACTGCGTGCTGCTGCTCGACGAAATCGAGAAGGCGCACCCGGACATCTTCAACGTGCTGCTGCAGGTGATGGACCACGGCACGCTGACCGACAACAACGGCCGCAAGGCGGATTTCCGCAACGTCATCATCATCATGACGACGAATGCGGGCGCCGAGGCAATGAACAAGTCGACGATCGGCTTCACGACCCGGCGCGAGCAGGGCGACGAACTGGCCGATATCAAGCGCCTGTTCACGCCCGAGTTCCGCAACCGGCTCGATCAGACGATCAGCTTCCGTGCGCTCGATGAGGAAATCATCATGCGCGTGGTCGACAAGTTCCTCATGCAACTGGAAGACCAGCTGCACGAGAAGAAGGTCGACGCGGTCTTCACCGACGCGCTGCGCAAGCATCTGGCCAAACACGGCTTCGACCCGCTCATGGGCGCGCGGCCGATGCAACGCCTGATCCAGGACACGATCCGCCGTGCGCTCGCCGACGAACTGCTGTTCGGCAAGCTCATGAACGGCGGCCGCGTGACCGTGGACGTCGATGCGGAAGACAAGGTCCAGCTCACGTTCGACGAGCAGCCGGCGCCGCGCAATCCGGAAGCGGTGGAAGTGGAGTAAGCGGCAGCGCTACGGCGCAAACAGCCCTCAGGTAAGACGGCGCAGTCCGAAAGGACTGCGCCGTTTTTCTTTGGCGCCGGCGGGTAGAGGCGTTGCGCCGTGACGTACAGGCGCGTCCGCCGTTTGCCGGCAATCAGCCGGTAAAATGCACGTTTGTCCGCCGTCGGCGTTTTTTGATGCGCGGCGCTGAGTAGCGTCTCGCGCGTAGCAGGGGTGTAACAGTGGTACCACGTAAATCGGGCGCGTTCGAAGCCATCGTCGAGCGCGAACAGGGGCTGCGTCAGGGCTTGTCCGCCGGGCAGATGACAATGATCGCCATCGGCGGCGCAGTCGGCACCGGACTCTTTCTCGGCAGTGGCTTCGCGATCTCTTTTGCCGGTCCGGGCGTGCTGATCTCCTACGCGATCGGCGCGCTGATCGCCTTGCTATTGATGGGCGCGCTCGCCGAGATGACGGTTGCGCATCCCGTATCGGGCTCGTTCGGCGCATATGCCGAGCACTACATCGGGCCGCTCGCCGGGTTCGTCGTGCGCTATGCGTACTGGTCGGCATATGTGCTGGCGGTGGGCACCGAGGTTGCGGCAATCGCCGTCTACATGAAATTCTGGTTTCCCCACGTGCCGGGGCTCTACTGGATCGTCGGATTTTCAGCAGCGCTGATCGTTGTGAACGCAATGAGTGTGCGCGCGTACGGCACCATCGAATATCTGTTTTCGAGCCTCAAGATCGCGGCCATCGTTGCGTTCATCGTGCTGGGCGCATGGTTCGTATGGCGCGCGCCAGCCGGCTCCGGCGTGGGCTTCGCGAACTACACGTCGCACGGCGGCTTGCTGCCGCGAGGCTGGTGGGGCGTGTGGGTGGGGACGATCGTCTCGCTCTTCAGCTACCTGGGCGTAGAGACGATCGCCGTGGCGGCTGCCGAGGCGCAGGACCCGCAGCGCGCCGTCACGCGCGCGTTTCGCGCAACCGTGCTGCGCCTCGTGCTGTTCTACCTGCTCACGCTCGCGCTCATGCTCGCCATCGTGCCGTGGACCCAGGCGGGCGGCAACGAGAGCCCGTTCGTGAAGGTCATGGCCGCAACAGGCGTGCCTTACGCGGCGGGTGCGATCAACTTCGTCGTGCTCGTGGCGGCGCTCTCGGCCATGAACAGCCAGCTCTACATCACCACGCGCATGATGTTCAGCCTCTCGCGCGCGGGTTACGCGCCGGCGGCGTTCGGGCGCCTCACGCGTCACGGCGTGCCGACGGCAGCGCTTTCGCTGTCCACCATCGGCATTGCGGTGGCGGCCGTGCTCAACGCGCTCTGGCCGCAGGCAGCGTTCGCGCTGATGATGTCGATCGCGATGTTCGGCGCGATGTTCACGTGGTTCATGATCTTCGTCACGCAGATCTTTTTCCGCGTGCGCCAGGCGCGCGAAGGCGGCGCGCCGCTCGCGTTTCGCATGTGGGGCTTTCCGTTCACGAGCGTGCTGGGTGCGCTGCTGATGCTCGGCATTCTCGCCGGCACGGCCTTCACGCGCGAATTCCGCATGACGCTCGCCTATGGCCTCGCGTTTCTCGCGTTGCTCGTCGTGGTGTATGCGCTCTGGTATCGTCGGCGTGCCGGCGCGGCGCGGCGAACCGAAGCCTCCGTCTAAACGCAAAAAAGCACGCCAAGGCGTGCTTTTTTGTTGTCGGCGCAGCCGCCTGGATCAGTGCTTGCCCGTGCTGCCGAAGCCGCCCGCGCCGCGCTCGCTCGCCTCGAAGTCGTCGACGACGTTGAACTGCGCCTGCACGACCGGCACGATCACGAGTTGCGCGAGGCGCTCGAGCGGGTTGAGCGTGAAGGTGGTGTGGCCGCGGTTCCAGGTCGAAATCATCAGTTCGCCCTGGTAGTCCGAGTCGATCAGGCCGACCAGATTGCCGAGCACGATACCGTGCTTGTGGCCGAGGCCCGAGCGCGGCAGGATCAGCGCCGCGTAGCCGGGATCGGCCACGTGGATGGCGAGGCCCGTGGGCACGAGCTTCGTTTCGCCCGGTTCGAGCGTGATCGGCGCGTCGAGGCACGCGCGCAGGTCGAGGCCGGCGCTGCCCGGCGTGGCGTAGTGGGGCAGCTGGTCGCGCATGCGCTCGTTCAGGATCTTGATGTCGATTTTCATGAAGTCAGGATGAGGGGGCGGTGGTGGATCGCTCAGGCGCGAGGTAGCTGGAAGGCCTCGGCGAGCAGTTCATAAGAGCGCAGACGAGCCTTGTAGCTGCCCGCAACGGTCAGCACGATCAGTTCGTCGGCGCGAAAGTTGTCCTTGATCGCAAGAAGGCGCTCCGTGACGCTCTCGGGCGTACCGATGACGCTGCGCGGCTTCTCCCGGTCGATCACGATCTGTTCGCGCTCGCCGTACTCCTGCGCGCGCCCCTGCTCGAGGCTCGGGATCGGCGCGTTCAGTCCGTAGGCCATTTGCACGCGCCGCAGATCGACGGCCTTTTCGAGGTCGGCGGCTTCCGCTTCGGTGTCGGCGCAGATCGCGAACACGGCGCACGCGAGATACGGCTTCGCTTCGTGGCCCGGCTTGAAGCGGTCGAGATAGGCCTCGGCCACGAGATGCCCGAAGTGCGCGTTGATGAAGTGCGCGAACGAGAAGCGCAGCCCGAGCTTCGCGGCGAGGTTGCCGCCGAAATCGCTCGAGCCGAGCACCCAGAGCTGCGGGCGCGTCTGGATCTGCGGCTGCAGCACGACGCCGCTCGCGAGATGATCGGCGGGGAGCGTGCCGTCCATCAGGCCGACGAGATCCTGCACTTGCTGCGCGAACTGGTCGCCGCGGTTGTACGTGCCCGCGGCCACGGCCTGCGCCGTGCGCATGTCGCCGCCCGGCGCGCGTCCAACACCGAGATCGACGCGTCCGGGAAAGAGCGCTTCGAGCATCATGAACTGCTCGGCGACCTTGAAGGGGCTGTAATAGGGCAGCATGATGCCGCCCGAGCCGATCCGGATGCGCTTCGTGACGCTGCCGAGGCGCGCGAGCATGACTTCTGGGCAGGGGTTGCACACGCCCAGCAGGCCATGATGCTCGGCGCACCAGTAGCGCGTGTAGCCGAGGTCATCGGCGAGCTGTGCAAGCTCGATGGTGGCGGCGATGGCGTCCGCCGCACTGTGCCCGGCGATGACGGGCGACTGGTCGAGTACGGAAAGCAGTGTCATGGCAGTACTGCTCCTTGCCTGGGTTCGCGGCGCCGCACGCCGGCACGCGGGTGCGCCGGCGCGCGCGTCACGAGATGATGCTCGGGTCCGGCAGACGCCGCGCGATTTCGGCGACGAGCGTCTGCGCGAGCGCCTGCTTGGCCGCGCGCGGCAGCGGCTTACGGCCACCCGCCTCGAACAGCACGACTTCATTGTCGTCCCGACCGAAGGTGAGCGGGCCGAGATTGCCGATCAACAGCGGCACCTTCTTGCGCGCGCGCTTTTCTTCGCCATGCACGTCGAGGTCGCCGCTTTCGGCGGCGAAGCCCACGCAGTACGGCGGATTCGGCAAGGCCGCGACCGAGGCGAGGATGTCCGGGTTCTCGACGAACGTGAACGTCGGCATGCGGTGCTCGGCCGTCTTCTTGATCTTGTGTTCGGCGACGTGATCGACCCGCCAGTCGGCCACGGCCGCCACGCCGATGAAGACATCGGCGTCGGTCGCGGCGCGCATGACCGCGTCGTACATCTGCTGGGCGGTCTGCACGTCTTCGCGATACACGCCCCACGGCGTTTCCAGCGCGACCGGGCCGGCGACGAGATGCACCTCGGCGCCCGCCTGCTGTGCGGCGCGCGCGAGCGCGAAGCCCATCTTGCCGCTCGAGCGGTTGGTGATGCCGCGCACGGGATCGAGCGGCTCGAAGGTCGGGCCGGCGGTGATCAGGAGCTTGCGGCCCGCGAGCACCTTCGGCGCGAAGAACGAGACGATCGCCTCGTACACGGCCTCGGGTTCGAGCATGCGCCCGTCGCCGATCTCGCCGCACGCCTGCGGACCGGAATCGGGGCCGAGCGTTTCGATGCCGTCCGCGCGCAGTTGCGCGACGTTGCGCTGCGTGGCCGGGTTTTGCCACATCTGCCGGTTCATCGCGGGCACGACCAGCAATGGACAGTCGCGCGCCACGCACAGCGTGGAGAGCAGGTCGTCGGCGAAACCGTGGGCGAGTTTGGCGAGGAAGTCGGTCGAGGCCGGCGCGATGACGATGGCGTCCGCTTCGCGCGAGAGGTCGATGTGCGCCATGTTGTTGGGCACGCGGCCGTCCCACTGGCTCGTGTAGACGGGGCGGCCCGAGAGCGCCTGCATGGTGACCGGCGTGATGAACTGCGTGGCGGCCTCGGTCATCACGATCTGCACGGTCGCGCCGGCCTTGGTCAGCAGGCGCGTGAGCTCGGCGATCTTGTAGCAGGCGATGCCGCCCGTCATGCCGAGCACGAGGTGGCGGCCGGCCAGTTCGCCTGGGTTTGCAGCGGACGTGTTCAAGTCACAGCTCCTATGTCGACCAGAGTTGGCGCCTTAGCGCCCGACTGCAGCCCGCACGCTCAGCGCGCGCCGCGCACGCGCCGCAATTCGTCGAACACCAGCAGCGCCGCGCCAATGCAGATCGCGCTATCGGCGAGGTTGAACGCCGGCCAGTGCCAGCCGCCCACGTGGAAATCGAGAAAGTCGATCACGTGGCCGTACAGCAGGCGGTCGATCACATTGCCGAGCGCGCCGCCCATGATGAGCGCGAGCGCCGTGCAAAAGAGCTTCTGCGTAGCGTGGCGCTTGAGCAGATAGCAGATCACGAGCGCCGCCACGACGCCGAGCAGCGTGAACGCCCAGCGCTGCCAGCCGCCCGCAGCCGACAGGAAGCTGAATGCCGCGCCCTTGTTGTAGACCAGCACGAGGTTGAAGAACGGCGTGATCACGCGGCCTTCCCCGTAGCTGAACACCTTGTTGATGGCGATTTTCGTGAGCTGGTCGGCGAGGATCACGATCACCGCGACTCCTAGCCACGGCGCGAGCGTGCCGCCCGCGCCATTCGACCTGGACTGCTTCGGCAGGGTTTTTGCCATTATGCCGCGCTCCGCTTTTCACCGTCGCCGAACAGATTCGCGACGCAGCGGCCGCACAGGCCCGGATGCTCCGCGTTCGCGCCCACGTCTTCGCGGTAGTGCCAGCAGCGCTCGCACTTGAGGTACTTCGAGGTGACCACTTCGACGCCTTCCTCGGCTTCGCTATCGACCTTCACGATTTCCGCCGCCGAGGTGATCAGCACGAATTTGAGGTCGTCGCCGAGCGAGGCGAGGGCATCGTAGCGCGCGCCGCTCGCGAGAATGCGCACTTCGGCCTGCAGCGAGGAGCCGATCTGGTTCGCCACCCGCGCCTCTTCGAGCGCCTTCGTCACGTTGCCGCGCACTTCGCGCAGCAGCGTCCATTTGGCGATCAGCTCCGGCGCGCCTTCGACGTCCGGGAAGGCGTGGAAGGTTTCGGTGAAGATGGTTTCGCTTTGCGGCTGGAACACCTTCCACGCTTCTTCGGCCGTGAACGAGAGGAACGGCGCGAGGATCCGCAGCAGGCTGTGCGTGATGTGATGCAGCGCCGTTTGCGCACCGCGGCGGGCCTTCGAATCCGCCGCGCTCGTGTAGAGGCGGTCCTTCAGGACGTCGAGGTAGAAGCCGCCCAGGTCTTCCGAGCAGAACGTCTGGAGCTTGGCCACGACCGGGTGGAACTCGTAGCGGTCGTAGTGGGCGAGCACGTCGTTTTGCAACGTATGCGTGAGCGCGACGGCATAGCGGTCGATCTCGAGCCATTCGCTTGCGGGCAGCGCGTGCTTCTCGAAGTCGAAGTCCGAGAGGTTCGAGAGCAGGAAGCGCAGCGTGTTGCGAATACGGCGATAGCCTTCCGTCACGCGCTTGAGAATCTCTTCGGAGATGGCCAGTTCGCCCGAGTAGTCGGTCGAGGCGATCCACAGACGAATGATTTCCGCGCCCAGACGGTTCGCCACTTCATGCGGATCGACGCCGTTGCCGAGAGACTTCGACATCTTGCGGCCTTCGCCGTCGACGGTGAAGCCGTGCGTGAGCAGCGCGTTATAGGGCGGGCGTCCGTCGAGCATCGATGCCGTGAGCAGCGACGAGTGGAACCAGCCGCGGTGCTGGTCCGAGCCTTCCAGGTACAGGTCGGCCGGGAACTGGAGTTCATCTTTGTGCGAGCCGCGCAGCACGTGCCAGTGCGTCGTGCCCGAGTCGAACCACACGTCGAGCGTGTCGCGGTTCTTCTCGTACAGGTTGGCGTCGTCGCCGAGCAGTTCGCGCGGGTCGAGCGTCTGCCACGCTTCGATGCCTTCCTTTTCCACGCGCTGCGCGACCTGTTCGAGCAGCTCCAGCGTGCGCGGATGCAGCTCGCCGGTTTCCTTGTGCACGAAGAACGCCATCGGCACGCCCCATTGGCGCTGGCGCGAGAGCGTCCAGTCCGGGCGGTTGGCGATCATCGAATACAGGCGCTGCTTGCCCCACGAGGGGTAGAACGCCGTCGCCTCGATGCCTTCGAGCGCCGTTTCGCGCAGCGTCTTGCCGCCGTCCTTGGGCGTCACGTCCATGCCGGCGAACCATTGCGAGGTCGCGCGGTAGATGATCGGCGTCTTGTGGCGCCAGCAGTGCATGTAGCTGTGCAGGTACTTCTCGCTGCGCAGGAGCGTGCCGGCGGCGTCGAGTGCGTCGACGATCTTCGGGTTCGCGGCCCAGATCGAGAGGCCGCCGAACAGCGGCAGCGATTCGATGTAGCGGCCGTCGCCCATCACCGGGCTGATGATGTCGGAATCCGCCATGCCGTGCGCCTTGCACGACACGAAGTCTTCCACGCCGTAAGCGGGCGCAGAGTGCACGATGCCCGTGCCGGTGTCGGTCGTGACGTAGTCGCCGAGGTAGATCGGCGAGGTGCGCTTGTAGGCCGGATGCGCCGAGGCGAGCGGGTGATTGAAGCGCAGCAGCGAGAGCTTCTCGCCCTTCGTCGTGGCGACGATCTTGCCCTCGAGCCCGAACTCCTTCATGCACGCTTCCACGCGCTCGACGGCGAGGATCAGCAGGCCGCGCTGTGTGTCCACGAGCGCGTAGTCGATTTCCGGATGCACGTTCAGCGCCTGGTTCGACGGAATCGTCCAGGGCGTGGTGGTCCAGATCACGATGCCGCCTTCCTCGCGCGGCAGCGCAGGCAGGCCGAACGCGGCCGCCGTTTCGGCGGGTTGCGCGAACGTGAACAGCACGTCGATGGTCGGGTCGGTCTTGTCCTTGTACTCGACTTCGGCCTCGGCGAGCGCCGAGCCGCAGTCGAAGCACCAGTTCACGGGCTTCAGGCCCCGGAACACATAACCCTTCTCGATGATCTTCGCGAGTGCGCGGATCTCGCCGGCCTCGTTCGCGAAGTTCATCGTCTTGTACGGGTTGTTCCAGTCGCCGAGCACGCCCAGGCGCTTGAAGCCCTTCTTTTGCGTCTCGATCTGGCCGGCCGCGTACTCGCGCGCCTTCTGCATCACTTCCTGGGCGGGCAGCGACTTGCCGAACTGCTTTTCGATCTGGATTTCGATCGGCATGCCGTGGCAGTCCCAGCCCGGCACGTAGACCGCGTCGAAGCCCGCGAGATTGCGCGCCTTGACGATCATGTCCTTGAGGATCTTGTTCACCGCGTGGCCGAGGTGGATGTCGCCGTTCGCATACGGCGGGCCGTCGTGCAGGATGAACTTCTTGCGGCCCTTCGAAGCCGCGCGGATCTTCTCGTAGACCTGGTTCTCTTCCCATTCCTTGACCCATTGCGGTTCGCGCCTGGGCAGGTCGCCGCGCATCGGGAACGGGGTGTCGAGCAGGTTGACGGGGTACTTCGATTCGGACTTCTGCGGCTTGCCGGAGGATGCTTTCTTGTCGCTCATGGTGAGATCACGTGGAATTCGGGGGATGCATGGCGTCAGCGTTGCGGCCGATGCCGCGCAACCGTCGCCTCGGGCGCTGCATGCCGTGCTGTGGGCACGCGGCGCCTGGGGGCGGGGCAGCCCGCGCATGCGGGCCGCAGGTCACCTAATTCGGTCGGTGGCCGAGGTGGCGAAGCCGGTGGAGGCGCCGCCGGCCACGTCTGCGCCCACGGCGGCGAACCACGCGCGGGTGTTCGCCACGTCGCGAGCGATCGCAGCGGTGAGCGTTTCGAGGTCGGGAAACTTCTCCTCGTCACGCAGCTTCTTGAGAAACTCGACGCGCACGAGCTTGCCGTAGGCGTCGCCGTGCCAGTCGAGCAGATGCACTTCGAGCAGCACGCGGCCCGAGTCGTCCACGGTCGGGCGCAGGCCGAGGCTCGCGACGCCGGGCAGCGGATGATCGGCAATGCCATGCACCATCACGACGAAAATGCCCTTGAGCGCCGGCCGCTTGTGGCCGATCAGCAGGTTCATCGTGGGGAAGCCCAGGTCGCGCCCGAGCTTCAGGCCGTGCGTGACGTGTGCGCTGATGTGATAGCCGCGGCCAAGCGAAGCGCGCGCGGCGTCGAGGTCGCCCGCGTTCAGTTGCGCGCGCACCGCAGAGCTGGAAATGCGCACGCCCGAAGGGTCGGCCACGGTCGCCATCTGCTCGACTTCGAAGCCGTGATGCGCGCCCGCGGCCCGCAGCGAAGCGAAGTCGCCCGCGCGCTTCGCGCCGTAGCGGAAGTCGTCGCCGATCATCATCCAGCGCGCGTGCAGCCCGCCCACGATGATGCGCTCGACGAACGCCTCGGGCGACTGGCTCGCGAACGTGTGGTTGAAATGCTCGACCACGACGCGGTCCACGCCGTTCTCGCGCAGCGCTTCGAGCTTGTCGCGCAACATGGCGATGCGCGGCGGGGCGCTGGCCGGGTTGAAGAATTCGCGCGGATGCGGCTCGAAGGTCATCACGCAGACGGGCAGGCCGCGCGCGTCGGCTGCCGCGCGCACGCGCGCGAGCAATGCCTGATGCCCGCGGTGGACACCGTCGAAATTGCCGATGGTCAGCGCGCAGGGCGCGCGGCTTTCGGCATTGGGAAGACCGCGGAAGACTCTCACGATAGCGGAACCTGGTGGAACCTCGAAAAGCGCGCTGGCGCAGCACGCGTGCTAATGATCGACTGCTGACCGGGTGACTGGCCACTCGCGGCCCAAGGACCGCGACGAAACAGAAGATTATAAACGCACGAGGCGACGATCGCCGCCGCACGAGCGTTGAGCCGGCCCCCCGATGATAAAATCCGCGGATGAAAAATCTCGTCATCCTGATTTCGGGGCGGGGCAGCAACATGGAAGCCATCGTGCGCGCTTGCGCGCAGGAAGCTTGGGGCGCGCGTATCGCCGCCGTGATTGCCAACCGTCCTGACGCTGCGGGCCTCGCGTTCGCGGCTTCGAACGGCATTGCCACGGCGGTCGTCGATCACCGCCAGTTTCCCGATCGCGCCAGCTTCGACACGGCGCTCGCTCAAGTCATCGACGGCTACGCGCCGGACCTCGTCGTGCTGGCGGGCTTCATGCGCGTGCTGACCGAATCGTTCGTCGGCCATTATGCGGGTCGGATGCTCAATATCCATCCCTCGCTGCTGCCGATGTTTCCGGGCCTCAAGACGCACCAGCAGGCGCTCGACGCCGGCTGCCGCGTGCACGGCGCGACGGTGCATTTCGTCACGCCTACGCTCGATCATGGTCCGATCGTCGCACAGTCGGTAATTCCGGTGCGCGCGGGAGACGACGCCGCGGCACTCGCCGCGCGCGTGCTCAGGACCGAACATTTGATGTACCCGCGCGCGGTGCGCTGGTTCGTCGAAGGGCGCCTCGCGCTCGACGGCGAACGCGTGACGCTCACGCCGGCCGAGCCACAGTGGCTCTTCTTTGACGACTCGCAAGCCGCCGGGGAGGGCGCATGAGACTGCATGGATTTCTGATTGGACAGACCGAAACGTTGCTCGCCGACGTCCTCAAATTTACGGGCCCGGCCGACGCCGTGACGAGCCGCTTCTTCCGCGAGCATCCGAAGCTCGGCCACGCCGAGCGCGGTGTGATCGCCGAAGCCGTGTTCGCGGTGCTGCGCCGGCGCATGGAGTTCGCGCACCTGGCCGAAAGCGGCACGGGCAGCCCGACGCGCCGCCTCACGCTGCTCGGCCTCATGGCGACGGCGGGCCGCTCGGCGATCCGGCCCTTCGTATCGGACGCCGAGGCGACCTGGCTCGAGCACGTCGCGAAGATCGACCCGGCGAGCTTGCCGCTGCGCGTGCAGCTGAATCTGCCGGAGTGGATCATGAAGGCGCTGGAAACGCGCTTTGAGCCCACCGAACTCGCGCAACTGGCCGCCGCGCTCAACTATCCGGCGCCGCTCGATCTGCGGGCCAATCCCATCAAGGCGAGTCGCGAGGAGCTGATCCGCGCGCTGTCCGAGTCGGGCATCGAAGGCGGGGAAACGCCGTTCGCGCCGTTCGGCGTGCGCGTGACGGGCAAGCCCGCGCTCGCGAAACTCGACACGTTCAAGAACGGCTGGTTCGAGGTGCAGGACGAGGGCAGCCAGCTGCTGTGCACGCTGCTGGCGCCGCGCCGCGGCGAGATGGTCGTGGACTTCTGCGCGGGCGCGGGCGGCAAGACGCTGGCGCTCGGCGCGATGATGCGCTCGACCGGCCGTCTCTACGCCTTCGACGTGTCCGACCGGCGCCTCGCCAAGCTCAAGCCGCGCCTCGCGCGCAGCGGCCTGTCGAACGTCAATCCCGTGCTGATCGACAGCGAGCACGACGCCAAGATCAAGCGGCTGATCGGCAAGATCGACCGCGTGCTCGTGGATGCCCCGTGCTCGGGCCTCGGCACGCTGCGCCGCAACCCCGACCTCAAGTGGCGCCAGTCGCCGGAGTCGATCGCCGAACTCGCGCCCAAGCAGCTTTCGATTCTCACGAGCGCGGCGCGCCTGCTCAAGCGTGGCGGCCGTCTCGTCTACGCGACCTGCAGCATTCTCGAAGCCGAGAACGAAGCGGTCGTGAAGCAGTTCCTCGAGGCGCACCCCGAGTTCGTGCTGGTGAGTGCGCGCGACGTGTTGGCCGAGCAGCGTGTGGGCCTCGATACCGGCGACTACCTCTCGTTGTGGCCGCACCGCCACGCCACCGACGGCTTCTTTGCCGCCGTGCTGGAGCGTCGCGGCGAAGCGAAGCCGAAGACCAGGGCCGCCGGCGCGCAGACCACGCCTGAAGAAGCCGCCGCGGAACAAGAGGCGTCCGACGCGATCGCGAAGGCGCAGGAAAGCGAAGCGGCCGAGCCGGACGCCGCGCTGGAGTAAGCGGCGCAGGTACGACGTTTGCGGGACCGTCCGGCGGGAGAAGCCGGATGGTCCGCGACACTCGCGCTGGCCGGCTGCATCGAATAAGCAGGCGATGCCGTGCAGCTCGAACTAGCATTCTCAGTAGAGCGCGCGACACATGGGATCGCGGTGAAAGATTAGATGGGGTCAGATATCATGGAAAGTGCTAGTTGAGGTGCGGCAAAGCGCCTCGAAACGCACTTCAGACGTTGACGCCGTAACCAATAAAGAAAAAAATCTCCCTTTGTTACAAACACTTGGAACGGTTCTAGTAGAATGCCGTCCAACCGCATCTAGTCGCTTTCACTTTCTTGACACCGGCGCCTGGCCGAAAGGCCGACGCGCTTCGCTTCACAGGTAAATGCCTTGTTGAACTCCCTGCTTGATTTCCTCGCCCACGGGGTGCTCCATTTCTCGTGGTGGCAGATCGTGCTGTTCGCGGCGGTGGTCACCCACATCACGATCATCGGCGTGACGGTGTACCTGCACCGCTGCCAGGCGCACCGCGCGCTGGATCTGCACCCCATCGCGAGCCACTTCTTCCGCTTCTGGCTGTGGATGACCACGGGCATGCTCACGGGCCAGTGGGCCGCAATCCATCGCAAGCACCACGCCAAGTGCGAAACGGAAGAAGATCCGCACAGCCCGCAAACGCGCGGCATCTGGAAGGTACTGCTCGAAGGCGCCGAACTATATCGCGCCGAAGCGAAAAACGAAGAAACGCTGCGCCGCTTCAGCCACGGTACGCCCAACGACTGGATGGAGCGCAACGTCTACACGCGCTACCCCATTCTCGGCGTGAGCATCATGATGGTGATCGACGTCGCGCTGTTCGGCGCGGTCGGCCTCACCGTGTGGGCCGTGCAGATGGCGTGGATTCCGTTCTGGGCCGCGGGTGTCGTGAATGGCCTCGGCCACTTCTGGGGCTACCGGAACTTCAATTCGTCCGACGCGAGCACGAACCTTCTGCCGTTCGGCATCATCATCGGCGGCGAGGAGCTGCACAACAACCACCACACGTTCGCGACTTCCGCGAAGCTGTCGAACAAGTGGTACGAGTTCGACATCGGCTGGATGTACATCCGCATGATGCAGGCCGTTGGTCTTGCCAAGGTGAAGAAGGTCGCGCCTACCCCGCGTCTCGCCAAGGGCAAGCTCGTGGCCGATCACGAAACGCTGCAGGCCGTGCTCTCGAACCGCTATGAAGTCATGGCGAGCTACGCGAAGGCCGTGAAGCAGGCCTATCGCCAGGAACTGGCGCACCTGAAGGAAGTGGGCGAACGCGAGAAGTACAAGGTCATGCGCGGCGCGCGCAAGTGGTTCGACAAGGAAGAAGCCAGCCTGAACGAACCGCAAAAGCGCCAGCTGCCGCAAATCTTCGCGAACAGCCAGAAGCTGCGCACGTTCATCGAACTGCGCAACGAACTCGCGGCAATCTGGGAGCGTTCGAGCGCCTCGCGCGAACAACTGCTCACGCAGCTTCAGGATTGGTGCCATCGCGCTGAACAAAGCGGTATCAAGGCGCTGCAGGAATTCGCTTCGCGCCTGCGCCGTTACGCCTGATCATCGGCTCGATCGTCCCGAGCGGATTTCGGCCCCTCAGTGGGGCGCAGGAAAATCCTTTAGAATGACGAGACGTCACAAAACCCCGCGCTGGCGGGGTTTTTCTTTTTGGGCCGCAAAAAAAGCCGGAGTCCCCACAATGGCTTCATGGCGCGGCGATCGGTAGGGGCAGGAGATGATGAGTCAGGCGATCAGGAAGGTCGAATATGACCGGCCGCAGGGTGCCGTCTGCAGCGTTGGACAGGCTTGGGCGCGTGTGCCCGATGCGCCGTCCGCGGCAGAGCGCGTTGCGTTGAAGGAGCGGATTCGCGCATTGCTCAAGCGCGAGAAGGCAGTGCTTGTCGCGCACTATTATGTGGATCCTGAGTTGCAGGAGCTCGCGGACGAAACCGGTGGCTGTGTGGCCGATTCGCTCGAGATGGCGCGTTTCGGCCGCGACCACGAGGCGCAGACGCTCGTCGTGGCCGGCGTGCGCTTCATGGGCGAGACCGCGAAGATTCTGAGTCCGAACAAGCGGATTCTCATGCCCGACCTCGACGCGACCTGCTCGCTCGACCTCGGCTGCCCCATCGACGAATTCTCGGCGTTCTGCGACGAGCATCCGGACCGCACCGTGGTCGTCTATGCGAATACGAGCGCGGCCGTGAAGGCGCGCGCGGACTGGATGGTCACGTCGTCCATCGGTCTCGAGATCGTCGCCGACCTGCACGCGAAGGGCGAAAAGATTCTGTGGGCGCCGGACCGGCACCTGGGCAGCTACATCCAGAAGAAGACCGGCGCCGACATGCTGCTGTGGCAAGGCTCCTGCCTCGTGCACGACGAGTTCAAGGGCATCGAGCTCGATCTGCTGCGCGCCGAATATCCGGACGCCAGGATTCTGGTCCACCCCGAATCGCCCGAGAGCGTGGTTGCGCTCGCGGACGTGGTCGGCTCGACCACGCAGCTGATCGACGCGGCCGTGAAGCTCGACGCGCAACGCTTCATCGTCGCGACCGATCTCGGCATTCTGCACAAGATGCGCCTCGCGGCGCCGGGCAAGACCTTCATCGAAGCGCCCACGGCCGGCAACAGCGCCACCTGCAAGAGCTGCGCGCATTGCCCGTGGATGGCCATGAACGGTCTGACGAATCTCGTGGACGTGCTGGAGCGCGGTCACAACGAGATCCACGTCGACAGCGCGATCGGTGAGCGCGCGCGTCTGCCGATCGATCGCATGCTGGCGTTCGCGGCCGAGCACAAGCGCCGCGTGCAGGCAAGCGGCGACCTCGCGCGCGACACCGCGCTGTTCTCGCAAGTGGGGGCGGCGTAAATGGGCGCACTCGAATTGCTCGCAGTCGATGCCGTTTCGCCCGTGCTCGATGAAGTGCGCTCGCAGTACGGCGCGGCGTTCGACGCCGCGATTGCACGCAACGTGGCCGACGCGCTCGCAGAAGACGTGGGCCCCGGCGACCAGACCGGCCGCCTCGTGCCCGCCGACGAAATGCGCGACGCGCGCATCATCGTGCGCGAAGAAGCGGTGCTATGCGGCGTGCTCTGGTTCGACGGCGTGGTGAAGCAGGTCGATCCGCGCATCGAAGTCCGTTGGCACTATCGCGAAGGCGAGCGCATGGCCGCCGATACGACCGTCTGCTCGCTGCGCGGTCCGGCGCGCTCGCTGCTCACGGCCGAGCGCAACGCAATGAACTTCCTGCAGCTGCTTTCGGGCGTGGCTAGCGTGACGCGCCGCTACGTCGAGATGATCGCGCACACCCGCACGCGCATTCTGGACACGCGCAAGACGATGCCCGGCCTGCGCCTCGCGCAGAAGTACGCAGTGCGCGTGGGCGGTGGCGTCAACCAGCGTCTCGCGCTTTACGACGGCATCTTGATCAAGGAAAACCACATTGCTGCGGCAGGTGGCGTGGGCGCGGCGATGGACGCCGCGCTCGCGCTCGATGCGGGCGTGCCGATCCAGATCGAAGTGGAGACGCTCGAACAGCTCGACACGGCGCTCGCGCACGGCGCGAAGTCGGTGCTGCTCGACAACTTCTCGTCCGACATGATGCGCGACGCGGTGAAGCTCACGGCGGGGCGTGCGGTGCTCGAAGTCTCGGGCGGCGTGAGTTTCGACACGGTGCGCGCGATCGCGGAAACGGGCGTGGACCGCGTATCGATTGGCGCGCTCACGAAGGACGTGCGCGCGACGGACTTTTCGATGCGTATTGTCTGAAGCCGCGAGTTCGCTGAGCGGAACCAGAAGGAAAAAGGCCGCCTCGCGGTGAGGCGGCCTTTGTTTTTTGCGGCGCTTTCAGTTCGCTCGACTCATGAAACCGTGCGATTGCGTACGCGCTCCGGCGCGAGCACGGTCGGCAGCGCCTTGGGCAGCGAGTTCGGCCAGTCGCGGCTGTAGTGCAGGCCACGGCTCTCGCGGCGCGAGCGCGCACTTTCCACGATCAGCGAAGCGACTTCGACGAGGTTGCGCAATTCCAGCAGGTCGCGCGTGACGCGGAAATTCGCGTAGTACTCGAGAATTTCGTCGCGCAGCAGGGCGAGGCGATGTTGCGCGCGCTCGAGCCGCTTGTCGGTGCGCACGATGCCGACGTAGTTCCACATCAGCCGGCGCAGCTCGTCCCAGTTGTGGGCGACGACCACTTCCTCGTCGGAATCGGAGACGCGGCTTTCGTCCCAGTCGGGCAGCGGCGCATGCGCCCCCGCGCTGAAGCCTTCCGCCTCGATCGCCTCGGCTGCCGAGCGGCCGATCACGAGGCACTCGAGCAGCGAGTTGCTTGCGAGGCGGTTCGCGCCGTGCAGGCCCGTGTACGAGGTCTCGCCCACGGCGTAGAGGCCCGCGAGGTCGGTGCGCCCAGCCAGGTCGGTGACGACGCCGCCGCAGGTGTAGTGCGCGGCGGGTACCACGGGAATCGGCGCCTTCGTGATGTCGATGCCGAACTCGCGGCAGCGCGCGAGGATGGTCGGGAAATGCTCCTCGAGAAACGCCGGCGGCTGATGGCTGATGTCGAGATGCACGCAGTCGATGCCGTGTTTCTTGATCTCGAAGTCGATCGCGCGGGCGACGATGTCACGCGGGGCCAGTTCGGCGCGCGCGTCGTGCGAGGGCATGAAGCGGGTGCCGTCGGGCAGGCGTAGCACGCCGCCTTCGCCGCGCACGGCTTCCGAAATCAGGAACGACTTGGCGTGCGGGTGGAACAGGCAGGTGGGGTGGAACTGGATGAACTCCATGTTCGCCACCCGGCAGCCGGCGCGCCACGCCATGGCGATACCGTCGCCGGTGGCCGTGTCGGGGTTCGTCGTGTACAGGTAGACCTTGCCGGCGCCGCCCGTGGCGAGCACCGTGTGCGGCGCCTGGATCGTCACCGTGCGGTCATTCTTCAGATCGAGCGCATAGAGGCCGTGACAACGACGGCCAGGCAGGCCCAGCCGGTCGGACGTGATGACGTCGATCGCCTGATGGTCTTCGAGGATCGTGATGTTCGGGTGCGAGCGCGCACGCTCGAGCAGCGTTTGCACGACTGCGTGGCCGGTGGCGTCGGCGGCGTGGATGATGCGGCGATGGCTGTGGCCGCCTTCGCGCGTGAGGTGAAAGCCGAGTTCGGCGGCGGCGTCCTTCGTGAACGGGACGTCCTGGGCGATCAGCCATTCGATGGCCTCGCGGCCATGCTCGACGATGTAGCGCGTGGCTGCCTCGTCGCACAAGCCGCCGCCGGCGACGAGCGTATCGTCCACGTGGTTCTCCACGCTGTCGGCCGAATCGAGCACGGCGGCAATGCCGCCTTGCGCGCGGTCGCTCGCGCCTTCGGTCATCGCGCGCTTGGCGATGATCACGACGCGGCGCGAACCGGCGAGATTCAGCGCGACGCTCAGTCCTGCGAGGCCGCTGCCGACGATCGCTACATCGAAATTCATGATCCTGCTTCTCCGTCTCTCTTGTTCTGCGCTTTCCGGCCGCCGCATTTGCCGCGGGGCTGCGCTGTCATGGCCGCTGTCATGCCCGCTGTGATGCCCGCTGTGATGCCCGCTGTGATGCCATATGACACGCGTGTGGCAGCCGGTATAAAGCGGGAAGCATACTCCGAGAGAGGAGCGAACGGATAGCGCCAGTTTGGGCGCTGCCGTTAAAACACCGTTGCCGGGCGCGAACCGAGGCGGGGCGGGCGAGCCAAAAGAAAAACCCCGCTAAAAAGCGGGGTTTTTCTGTCTTCGTCAGGCTCGAAACCCGATCAATTACTTGATCTTGGTTTCCTTGTACTCGACGTGCTTGCGAACAACCGGGTCGAACTTCTTGATCGACATTTTTTCCGGCATGTTGCGCTTGTTCTTCGTGGTCGTGTAGAAGTGACCCGTACCTGCGGTCGATTCCAGCTTGATCTTGTCGCGGACGCCCTTGGCCATGATTTACTCCTTACAGTTCGCCGCGTGCACGCAGGTCTGCGAGCACGGAATCGATGCCGTTCTTGTCGATCAGGCGCAGGCCTGCGTTCGAGATGCGCAGACGCACCCAACGGTTTTCGCTTTCAACCCAGAAACGGCGGTTTTGCAGATTCGGGAGGAAACGGCGCTTGGTTTTGTTGTTAGCGTGGGAAACGTTGTTGCCGCTCATCGGCGCTTTCCCAGTGACTTGGCATACACGTGCCATGAGACACTCCTACGGAAATTCTGAGTTCGAGAGCCGCTTAGGTTTCCCAGGCGAGAAATGGCCGGAATAAGAGCGCGCTCACGTATGGATGAGAGACAACCTCGAACCCAGGCCATATTTCCCCTGGAACGCCTCGATGGGCTTCGGAACAGGGTTGGAAATAGGCAAACCACAATTCTAGCAGAAAAAAGCCTGGGAAATCAAACCCGATTTGCACAATTGTTGTGTGCCGCCGCGTCTGGCGCTGTGTCGCCTCAGCTCCAGCCATGGCGCGCGAAGGAAAACGTGTCCCGGGTGCCGATGACCAGGTGATCGATGAGTTGAACCTCCACGAGTGCCAGCGTCTCGCGCAATACCCGTGTGAGGCGCCGGTCGCTCGCGCTCGGCTGTACCGCGCCCGAAGGGTGATTATGGGCGACGATCAGGCTCGCGGCATTGAGCGTCAGCGCGCGCCGCACGATTTCACGCGGGTACACCGCCATGCGAGTGAGTGATCCGCGCGAACTTTCCTCCAGGCGGATCAGCCGATGGCGCGCATCCAGGAAGAGGCAAACGAACACCTCGTGCGGCCGCCCGCCGATCAGCAGGCGCAAGTAGTCTTCGACCGCACCGGGTGAGTCGACGAGCGGTTTGTCGTCGAGCGCTTGCGCAAGCGCCCGGCGAGCGAGTTCCGTCACCGCTTGCAGCATCGCGGCTTTTGCGGGCCCGATGCCGCGCAGGGCCTCGAATTCTTCTGGCGGCGCATCGAGCATGGCGCGCAGCGAGCCGAATTGGGCCAGCAGCGTGCGGGCGACTTCGAAGACATCGTGGCCCGGCAAGCCGAAGCCGAGCAGAATCGCGAGCAGCTCTACGTCCGAAAGCGCGCTGGCGCCGGCCGTGCGCAGTCGCTCGCGAGGCATGTCGCGGCGTGGCGCCGCAGGCGCCGCGCTCTCGGGGCTCGAAACCGCAGGCGCTGCCGGCGCGGGGAGGGCGCCGCCGACGGCATCGGGCGCCGTGTCCAGGATGCAGGCGCGTTCCGTCATGGCATTCTCCACAGACAAATAAGGCATGCCCGGCGCGCGCGAGCGCGAGCGTTGGCAGTGCACAATCGTGCCGCGACCGCCTCGGCCAAGTGGCTTACAATAGATGCTTTCCTGCCGCCCGAGGCAGGCCGGACCGGCGCCCTGCGGCGCGCACGCGCGAAGCGCGCGTTACGACGAAATGAGTTACGCATGAGCATCATCGACATCTCCGAAGTGAAATCCGGTTCCCACGTGACGCTGAATTACCGGCTTTCACTCGCCGATGGCACCGAAATCGTCAATACCTTTGTCGACCGTCCCGCCACCTTGCTGATGGGCGCCGGCCAGCTTGCGCCGCCGCTGGAAGAGATTTTGCAGGGCCTGAAGGTGGGTCACCACTCGACCTTTCAGCTAGAACCCGGCGTCGCATTCGGCCAGCGCAACCCCGACCTGATCCAGCGCGTTTCGCTCAAGACCCTGCGCGAGAACGGCATGATCGGCGAGGAATTCAGCCCGGGCGACCTGATCGAATTCAATGCCCCGAACGGCGGGCGCTACGCGGGTGTGCTCAAGGAAGTGAACGAGACCTCCGCCCTGTTCGATTTCAACCACCCGCTCGCAGGCCAGGCGGTTGCGTTCGAAGTGCAAATCATCGGAATCCTTTAAAGCCCATGACCAACACGGACACGTCCCTCATCGCAGAACTGGCCGACGCGGAAATCCTGCTCGCCCAGCCGCGCGGCTTCTGCGCCGGCGTCGATCGGGCCATCGAGATCGTCGAGCGCGCCATCCAGCTCCACGGCGCACCGATCTACGTGCGTCACGAGATCGTTCACAACGCCTATGTCGTCGAAGACCTGCGCAAGAAGGGGGCGATCTTCATCGAGCAGCTCGAAGAGGTCCCGTCCGGCAACACGGTGATCTTTAGCGCGCACGGCGTCTCCAAGTCGGTGCGCGCCGACGCCGAGGCGCGCGGCCTGCGCGTCTACGACGCGACCTGCCCGCTCGTCACGAAGGTGCACGTGGAAGTCGCGAAGATGCGCGACGAAGGGCTCGACATCGTCATGATCGGGCACAAGGGCCATCCGGAAGTGGAAGGCACCATGGGGCAGGTGGCCGAGGGCATGTATCTCGTCGAAGACATTGCCGATGTCGAGGCGCTCAAGCTGCGCGACCCGCAGCGTGTGGCATTCGTCACGCAAACCACGCTCTCGGTGGACGACGCCGCGGAAATCATCGCGGCGCTCAAGGCGCGCTTTCCCGCCATTCGCGAGCCGAAGAAGCAGGACATCTGCTACGCCACGCAGAATCGCCAGGACGCCGTCAAGTTCATGGCGCCGCAGTGCGACGTCGTGATCGTGGTGGGCAGCCCGAACAGCTCCAATTCGAACCGGTTGCGCGAAGTGGCCGAGAAACGCGGCATTCCTGCCTATATGGTGGATGCGCCCGAGCAGATCGACCCCCAGTGGCTCGCCGGCAAGCGCCGGATCGGCCTGACGGCCGGAGCGTCGGCTCCCGAGGCGCTCGCGCAGGAAATCATTCGCCGCCTGCACGAACTTGGTGCGCGCAACGTGCGTGCGCTCGAAGGCATCGAGGAGAACATTGCATTCCCGTTGCCGCGCGGACTCGGTCAACCCGTCTGACGCCTGCCGCACTCCGCACGAACGCGCCCATGTGGCGCGTTTTTTTATGCCCGCGACACATACTGCGCGCGAACAATAAGGGTCGTATGATGGGGAAAGGCAGGTTAACCTCACATTCGGCGGGTGTTCTTATCAGTGTTTTCTCTAGAGTACGGGACCGAATTACGTGGTGTGACCCCATAATATAGGGGGCAATTGACATGCTTTCGATACGAATGCACCGCGCCGGGGCGGCATTATTATGCTCTCCCTTAAATACCCTTCATTTGATCCAATGCCCGCGCGACAAGGCATTGCGGCCATTATCTGCAACACATGATGCGAAGCGCGTCGATTTTTGGTGCAACTGGTGCACGAAAATGCGGCGCAACCTGTGGTGCAACCCACCCCATGCGGTTATCTAAAAATATGGTTGCAATGCAGGAAAACCCTGCCGGTTCAACAATATTGCCCGTCGCATAATTGGCGTTACAATGCGCGCGTTCTGAAGGCTGGACATTCCATGCGAAGGCCATCAGACAAGCATTTCGGAAGGCGCAGGAGACCTGATTAATGCAATTCAAGTCGGCTTTTGCCGCGTCATCGGCAAATGCGGTTGCGCCGCGCAATGCGTGGCTTAGCCGCAATGTCGAGACGGGCACGAGCACAACATCGATCATTTCTGGCATGCAGATTGCTTTTGCATGCAGCGGCGTTGTCATGCCGGTTCGCCGCCTGGGTGCGACGGGTCTCGCAGCCGAGATCCCGCAGTGCGCGGGCGGCCGGGGAGTGGGAGTCATGGCGTTTGACGCATTCGCGTTTGCCGGCCGCAAGGCTCGCCGCGAATACGCCAACGTGAATATGACGCGTAGTTGATTGAACCCGACGGCACCGAACCATCCGACGGTGCCGTTTTTGCATCCGCTTTTGGCGAGCCTGCCGCTGCAACACAGCGGCAACGCGAACCGGGGCGGCCAACCGTTACCGGTTTTTACTTCAATACCCGAAAGTGTCGTTGCGGTTCCGTAAAACATCGCCCACCGGCCGATGACGAGCGCGAATCCGGTTGCACGGGCTAAGGAGCATTAAATGGATATTTTCATCCAGCAGATCCTGAATGGGCTGGTGCTTGGCAGCATCTACGCCATCATCGCACTGGGCTACACCATGGTGTACGGGATTCTGGGCATCATCAACTTCGCGCACGGCGACGTGCTCATGGTGGGCGCCATGGTCGCGCTCTCCGCGATCAACGTGCTCCATAACCATTTCCCGGGCCTCGGGAACATCCCCACGCTGTGCATTGCGCTCGCGGTTGCCGCGCTCGTGTGTGCGGTCGTCGGGTACACGATCGAAAAGGTCGCGTACCGGCCGCTGCGCCGCGCGCCGCGCCTCGCGCCGCTGATCACCGCGATCGGTGTGTCGATCCTGCTGCAGACGCTCGCCATGATCATCTGGGGCCGCAATCCGCTCGCGTTTCCCCAGCTCATCTCGACCGACCCGATCAACGTCATCAAGCCGACTGAAACCGGCGTCGGCGCCGTGATCTCGATGACGGAAATCGTCATCATCGTCGTCGCGTTCGTCGTGATGGCGGGCCTCCTGCTCCTCGTGCACAAGACCAAGCTCGGCCGCGCCATGCGCGCCATCGCCGAGAACCCGAACAATGCTTCGCTGATGGGCGTGAACCCGAACTTCGTGATCTCGGCCACGTTCATGATCGGCTCGGCGCTCGCCGCGCTGGCCGGCGTGATGATCGCCTCGGAATACGGCAACGCTCACTTCTACATGGGCTTCATCCCCGGCATGAAGGCCTTCACGGCCGCGGTGCTGGGCGGTATCGGCAACCTCGGCGGCGCGATGGTCGGCGGCGTGGTGCTCGGTCTGATCGAGCAGCTCGGCGCAGGCTACATCGGCAACCTGACCGGCGGGGTGTTCGGCAGTAACTATCAGGACGTCTTCGCATTCATCGTGCTGATCGTCGTGCTCGTGTTCCGTCCGTCGGGGCTGCTGGGCGAACGTGTCGCGGACCGCGCATAAGAGGGAGTAACACAACATGACTTCAATTCAACCGATCGAGCCGTCGACGACGCTCATCCCCGAAAAGAACATGACGAAGACCCTCACGGTCGGCATCGTGACGGCCATCGTCGTGGCAGCGCTTCCCTTCGTGGTGGGCGCCGCGGGCGGCAACTACTGGGTGCGCGTGCTCGACTTCGCGATGCTGTACGTGATGCTCGCGCTGGGCCTGAACGTGGTGGTGGGCTTCGCCGGCCTGCTGGACCTGGGCTACATCGCGTTCTACGCGGTGGGCGCCTACGTCGCCGCGCTGCTGACTTCGCCGCACCTGACCACGCAGTTCACATGGATCGCCAACATGTTCCCGGGCGGCATGCATACGCCGTACTGGATCGTGATTCCGTGCGCCATGGCGCTCGCCGCGCTGTTCGGCGTGCTGCTCGGTGCGCCGACGCTGCGCCTGCGCGGCGACTACCTCGCTATCGTGACGCTGGGCTTCGGGGAAATCGTTCGTATCTTCATGAACAACCTCGACCGTCCGGTGAACATCACCAACGGGCCGCAGGGCATTACCGGCGTCGCGCCGCTGCAGGTGTTCGGCTTCAATCTCGCGCAGCCGCACGAGATCCTCGGCTTCACGTTCACGTCGGTCTACATGTACTACTACGTGTTCGTGATCTGCGCGCTGCTCGTGATCTGGGTGTGTACGCGTCTGCAGCACTCGCGTATCGGCCGCGCATGGGCCGCGATCCGCGAAGACGAAATCGCCGCCAAGGCCATGGGCATCAATACCCGTAACGTCAAGCTGCTCGCGTTCGCGATGGGCGCGTCGTTCGGCGGCCTGTCGGGCGCGATGTTCGGTGCGTTCCAGGGCTTCGTGTCGCCGGAATCGTTCACCTTCTGGGAGTCGGTCGTCGTGCTCGCCTGCGTGGTGCTCGGCGGCATGGGCCACATCCCCGGCGTGATTCTCGGCGCCGTGCTGCTCGCCATTTTCCCCGAGTTCCTGCGCTCGACGATGGGCCCGCTCCAGCACATGCTGTTCGGCCACGAAGTCGTCGATACGGAAGTCATTCGTCAGCTGCTCTACGGCCTCGCCATGGTCGTCATCATGCTGTATCGCTCGGAAGGCCTGTGGCCGGCGGCGAAGCACGAAGACAAGATCGCGAAGATCGCCAAGCGTGCCAGCAAGAAGCCGGTTCGCGCATAACGGGGAGAACAGAATATGAGCAACAAAGCTATCCGCCTGTCCGTGAAGGGCGTGAACAAACGCTTCGGCGGCCTGCAGGCGCTGTCCGACGTCGGCCTGCAGATCGAGGAAGGCACGATCTACGGCCTGATCGGCCCGAACGGCGCCGGCAAGACGACGTTCTTCAACGTGATTACCGGCCTCTACACGCCTGATTCGGGCGAATTCAAACTTGACGGCACGGCTTATACGCCGACCGCCGTGTATCAGGTGGCGCAGGCCGGCATTGCGCGTACCTTCCAGAACATCCGTCTGTTCGGCGGTATGACCGCGCTCGAGAACGTGATGGTCGGCCGCCACGTGCGCACGAAGCACGGCCTGCTCGGCGCCGTGTTCCAGACTCCCTCGGAGCGTCAGGAAGAGCGCGAGATCAAGGAACGTGCGATCGAGCTGCTCGAATACGTGGGCATCGCGCAATACGCGGACTACACCTCGCGCAACCTCTCGTACGGCCACCAGCGCCGTCTGGAAATTGCGCGCGCGCTCGCGACCGATCCGAAGCTGCTCGCGCTCGACGAGCCGGCAGCCGGCATGAATGCGACCGAGAAGGTCGAACTCACGCGCCTGCTCGACAAGATCCGCGCCGATGGCAAGACCATCCTGCTGATCGAGCACGACGTGAAACTGGTGATGGGCCTGTGCAACCGGATGACAGTGCTCGACTATGGCAAGGTGATCTCCGAAGGGCTGCCGCAAGACGTGCAGAAGGACCCGAAGGTGATCGAGGCATATCTGGGTGCGGGGGTTCACTGATGTCGACATCGGTTCTGAAAATCAAGGGTCTGCAGGTCAACTACGGCGGGATCCAGGCAGTCAAGGGCGTGGACATGGAAGTTCGCCAGGGCGAACTCGTCACGCTGATCGGCGCGAACGGCGCGGGCAAGACCACGACGATGAAGGCCATCACGGGTCTGAAGCCGTACTCGGCTGGCGACATCGAGTACATGGGCCAGTCGATCAAGGGCGTGCCCGCGTATGAACTGCTCAAGCGCGGCCTCGCGATGGTGCCGGAAGGCCGCGGCATCTTCGCGCGCATGTCGATTCTCGAAAACATGCAGATGGGCGCGTACCTGCGCAGCGACAACGACGGCATCCAGAAGGACGTCGAGCGTATGTTCGGCTTCTTCCCGCGCCTGAAGGAACGCGCCACGCAGCTCGCAGGCACGCTCTCGGGCGGCGAGCAGCAGATGCTCGCCATGGCGCGCGCGATCATCAGCAAGCCGAAGCTTCTCCTGCTCGACGAACCGTCGATGGGTCTCTCGCCAATCATGGTGGAGAAGATCTTCGAAGTAGTGCGCACGATCTCGTCGGAAGGCATCACGGTGCTGCTCGTGGAGCAGAACGCGCGCCTCGCGCTGCAGGCGGCCAATCGCGGCTACGTGATGGACTCGGGCCTCGTGACGATGGAAGGCGAGGCCAAGCAGATGCTCGACGATCCGAAGGTGCGCGCAGCGTACCTGGGCGAGTAAGCTGCATGGCATTGCGGTCCGCGCGGCCGCATCAAAACAAAAGCCGCATGGGTGCGACCCCATGCGGCTTTTTTCATGGCGTCGACCAATGATGCTCAGACGAGCGCTTCGGACTCCTGCACGGCGAGGCGCTTGCCGAGACTCACCACGGCATCGGTGCGATAGCCAAGCTGCTCGTAGAACGCGAGCACCTCGGCTTTGTCGGTGAGCACCTGAAGGTTGAGCTTGAGGCAACCCAGCGCGGCGAGCGCGTTTTCCGCATGGCGCACGAGCCGCGTGCCGAGGCCGTGGCGCCGCGCATCGGGCGCGACGGCGACCGAATAGAGCCAGCCGCGATGCCCGTCGTAACCGGCCATGGCTGTGCCGACGAGCGCGCCGTCGACGTCGCCACCGTCGCGAACCGCAACGAAGAACAGCTCCGGCTGGGTGCCGAGCTTGTTCGCGATCGACAGACGCGGATTGCGATGCGGCCGGCTCGCATCGTTGTACTCGGGAAACGCCTGCAGCCAGAGCGCGATCACCGCTTCGGTGTCGGCTTCGCTGAACACGCGGATCGTGACGGACATCGCTCGTGCTCCCCTCGAATTACAGCGAGTCGAGGATCGTGCGCAGCATCGCCATCATCTGGTCGATTTCCTGCGTCGTCACGTTCAGCGCCGGCATGAAGCGCAGCAGGTTCGGGCGCGCGGCGTTGAGCAGCAGGCCGTCCGGCTGCATGAGACGCGCCTTCTCGACGATCTCCGGCCCGATGTCCTTGCCGAGCAGCAGCGCGCGCAGCAAGCCTTCGCCACGCTCGCCCTGGAAGCCGCGTTCGGCCGAAAGCTCGAGCAGCTTTTCGCGCAGATACTCGCTGCGCTCACGCACGCCTTCGAGGAAGCCGGGCGCAACCAGTTGCGAGATCACCGAATAGCCCACGGCGGTCATCAGCGGGTTGCCGTTGTACGTGCCGCCCTGGTCGCCCGCTTCGAACACGGAGATTTCCTTCTTCGCGAGCAGTGCAGCGAGCGGCACGCCGCCGCCGATGCCCTTGCCGAGCGTCATGATGTCCGGCTCGATGCCCGAGAGTTCGTAGGCGAAGAGGGTGCCCGCACGGCCGCAGCCGCTCTGCACTTCGTCGACGATCAGCAGGATGCCGTGCTTCTTCGTGAGCGCGCGCAGTTGCTGCATGAATTCGCGCGTGGCGGGAATCACGCCGCCTTCGCCCTGGATCGGCTCGAGCATCACGGCGACGGTCTTCGCGGTGATGAGCTTCTCGACCGAGGCGATGTCGTTCAGATCGGCCTTCGGGAAGCCCGGCACTTGCGGTGCGTAGATCGTGTCCCAGCCCGGCTTGCCGCTTGCCGACATCGTCGCGATCGTGCGGCCGTGGAAGCTGTGGTCGAACGTGATGATCTCGTAGGCGCCGTCACGATGCTTCTTGCCCCACTTGCGCGCGAGCTTGATCGCGCCTTCGTTGGCTTCGGCGCCGCTGTTGGCGAAGAACACCTTGTCGAAGCAGCTGTGCTCGGTGAGCAGGCCCGCGAGCTTCGCCATCGGCTCGTTGTAGAAGGCCGGCGACGGGTTGATGAGCAGGCGCGACTGCTGCTCCAGCGCCTCGATCATGCCGTCGTTGCAATGCCCGAGGCTGTTGACGGCCCAACCCTGGATGAAGTCCAGGTATCGCTTGCCCTCGTTGTCGTAGAGCCACGACCCCTTGCCATGCGTGAAAACGATTTCGGGCCGGTTGGTGATGTACATCAGCGACTCGATCGGGTATTCGGAATAATTCATGGCAACGGGCTCCGCGTTGGGGCTGCACAAGGGTTGAAGAAGATACGGCGGAAAAACAAAAAGCCACGGACTGGCCGTGGCTTTCGTGATTCGAACTTGCTGTGCGTTGAGATGTACAACGCGCGTCCGCGAGTAGCCAGGCCCTAAAGATGGGGCGAGCGGCGACGTCGAAGGGCGGACAGGATGCAGTTCATGGGCGCAAGAATACGACAAGCTGAATGGCGATGTAAACCATCAATGTGCCGAATTTTTCCAGGCGGCCGAAGAATTTTTCGTGACGACTGCCCGGCGGGTCGATGCATTGCACACGCAACGACCCGCTCGGGCGAGCTTCAGACGGCGTTCGCGAGGTCGGCGGCGCTCGTGAACGAGTCCGCGTAGAACTCCTCTTCGGGCAGACCGTGGTGCTGCGTGAAGTCGCGCTGCGCGGACTCCACCATCACCGGCGCGCCGCACGCATAGACCTGGTGGCCCGAAAGATCGGGCAGATCCTCGATCACGGCGCGGTGCACGAAGCCCGTGCGGCCGGTCCAGTCGTCGCCGGCGGCGGGCTCGGAGAGCACCGGCACGAAGCGGAAGTTCGGAATCTCCTTCGCCCATTGTTCGGCGAGTTCCATCAGGTACAGGTCCTTCTTCTGGCGCGCGCCCCAGTAGAGCGTCATCGGGCGGTTCAGGTTCTTGTGGACCGCGTGCTCGACGATCGCCTTGAGCGGCGCGAAGCCGGTGCCGGAGGCCAGCAGCACGATGGGCTTATCGGATTCCTCGCGCAGGAAGAAGGTGCCGAGCGGCGCTTCGAAGCGCAGGATATCGCGCTCCTTCATCTGCGAGAAGACGTGGTCGGTGAACTTGCCGCCCGGCATGTGGCGGATGTGCAGCTCGATCGGGCCTTGCTCGTGCGGCGCGCTCGCCATGGAGTAGCTGCGGCGCGTGCCGTCCTTGAGGATGAATTCGAGGTACTGGCCGGCGAGATACTGCAGGCGCTCGTTGGCGGGCAGTTGCAGCTTGAGGACGACGACGTCGTCGGCGCGGCGCTCGATGGCGGCGATGCGGGTAGGCAGCTTGCGCACCTGCACGTCGCCCACGCCCGCCACTTCGCGGATGTCGATTTCGAGGTCGGTTTGCGCCGTCGCACAGCAGAAGAGGGCCATGCCGCGCGTTCTTTCGTCATTGGAAAGCGCCGAAGCCGCGTGGGCGCGCTGCTCGACTTCGCCGTGGCAGACCGTGCCCTTGCACGAGCCGCACGCGCCGTTCTTGCAGCCATACGGCAGGCCGATGCCCTGACGCAGGGCCGCGTTGAGAATGGGTTCGTCGGGCTCGACCTGGAATTGCCGGCCGCTTTGCTTGAGCGTTACGTTGAAAGCCATATTCAGGGAAGCGTAAGTCTGTATCCGAGGGTTGATTCCGGGCGCGGGTCGCTTTGGGTAAGTTGCCGCGCTTTCTTGCCGGCCTTCGCCGCGAGGCCCGGGCCGCTAAAATGGTTCCACCATGATCGCCACACGAACCTTGCGCCGTGCGCGCATCCTGATTGTCGGTTGCGGCGACGTCGGCCTGCGCGGCGTCACCCAGTTGCGCGAGCGGCCAGACCGCGCGCGCGTATTCGCGCTCACGCGCCGTGCCGAGCGCGCAGACGTCGTACGGGCCGCGGGAGCCACGCCGGTGCGCGGCGACCTCGATTCCCGCAGGAGTCTCGCGCGGATCGCGGGCCTGGCTCGCACCGTCCTGCACCTCGCGCCACCGCAACAATCCGGCGACGACGACCTGCGCACGCGCCGCCTGATCGCGGCGCTGGCGGCGCGGCGTCGCGCGGTGTCGCGGCCTGCGCTGGCGGGCGCCGCGCCGCGCGCCTTGCGGCCCCCATTGCATTGCCTCGTGGACCGCATGCGCCGCAGCGCTGTCGGCCAAGCCGCAGCCTTTGGAGCATCCGTCATTGTACCCGAGCGCATCCGGCGGTTTTCCGGCGCCCGGCGCAAGCGGCTCGAACGCCCGAGGCTCGTCTACGCGAGCACGACGGGGGTGTACGGGGATTGCGGCGGCGCGCGCATCGACGAAACACGCACGGTGCAGCCCGCCAACGCCCGCGCCATTCGCCGGGTGTCGGCCGAACGGCAACTGCGCCGCGCGACGGCGCGCGGCGCGCTCAGCGCCACGATCGCGCGCATTCCCGGCATTTATGCCGCGAACCGTCTCCCGCTCGCCCGGCTAGAAAAGCGCACGCCAGCGCTCGTAGCGAGCGACGACGTCTACACGAGCCACATCCACGCAGACGACCTCGCGGCGATTCTCCTGCGCCTCGCGACGCACGGCCGCCCGGGGCGCACGATCCACGCGACGGACGACAGCGAACTGAAGATGGGCGAGTACTTCGACCGCGTGGCCGATGCCTTCGGCCTCGCGCGCGCCCCGCGCGTGAGCCGCGCCGAGGCCGAGGGCGAACTCGAGCCGGTCTTGCTGTCGTTCATGCGGGAATCGAGACGGCTCGCCAATACGCGCCTCAAGCGCGAACTGCGCGTGCGTTTGCGTTATCCCGACGTAGATGCGTTCTTGCGCACGCTGCCGCCGCACCCGTGACTCCGGGCGGGCGGCGCGGCGCAAAGCGTGCCGTTCACGTGATGGCCGGCAGCGCTTCGAGCAGGAGGAAGCACAATAGCGCTCCGATGAGCGCCCCGATGAGGTTCGGATGATACCGATGTCGCATATGCATCGACGCGAGCAGGCCACCAATCAGAACCGCCCCTAGCGCCATGAAGGCCATCAACACGAATGAGATTTCGAATGAGCCGTTGATGATCATGATGCCCCTCCTTGCAACTTGTAATCGTTCTTGAGACGAGTATAGGGCGGAAGCCCGGCAAGGACATGCTGCGGCGCGGCGAAAACGATGCCTGTTTGCAAGCATCGGTGCGTCAACCCACTGAGCGGCAGGCGCCCGCGCCGCCCGGTGGTGGTTTACCCGTTGTTGCGCAACGCGTCGAGCGCCGCGGCGTCGAGCCATTGCCAGGCGCCCGGCGCCAGACCGGCGGGCAGGGAAAAGCCGCCAATGCGCTCGCGGTGGAGCGCCTCGACGCGGTTGCCGGCCGCGGCCACCATCCGTTTGACCTGATGATATTTGCCTTCGAGCACGGTCAACTCCAGCTCGTGATCTGAACGTGCGCAGGCAGCGACGGCGGCAATCGGCTCGCGCTCGCCGTGCAGCAGCACGCCTGCACGCAGGGCATTGAGCTGGACCTCGTCGAGCGGATGGCGCGTGCTCACCACGTAGACCTTCGGCACCTTGCGCTTGGGCGACGTGAAGGCGTGGACGAACTGGCCATCGTCGGAAAGCAGCAGGAGGCCGGTCGTATCCTGATCGAGGCGGCCCACGCACTGCACGTTGCGCTCTCCGAACTGCGGCGGCAGCAGATGAAACACGCTCAAGTGATGCTGCGGATCGCGCGAGCACTCGTAGCCCGCGGGCTTGTTGAGCGCAAGGTAGGCGCGCGCGTGAAACGGCCACGGCGTGCCGTCCACGCTGAAGACGAGGCCTGCCGTGTCGAACGTTGCGAGGGGGTCGTTGCAGGGCTCGCCCGCGACGGCGACCCGCGCGTCGGCGATGAGCGCGCGGCATTGGCGGCGTGAGCCGAAACCCTGAGTGAAGAGGATGCTTTCGAGATTCATGACGGACGGCTGACAGCGTAGAGCCGGCTATTTTATCCGTGGCGACGTGGTCCGCGCCGCCGTGCCCGCCGCCTGTGCGCTTCGCACGGCTTGACCGCGTTTTTCGGGCGGATGGCGTAACGTAGCGCAAGGTATCGGCAGGTCCGGCCGGCTCGCACCGCCTGGACACGTACGAAATTGCCCCCCAATTTTCTTCTCGCGCAGCGCCCGGTCTCGGAGCGCGCGCTGCGCCATTCGGCTCACGTGGAGAACACCATGGCGAAGACAATAGCGGATCATTTGGCGAAAACGCTCGAGGCAGTCGGCATCGAGCGTATCTGGGGCGTGACCGGCGACAGCCTGAACGGGCTGTCGGCGAGCCTGCGCAAGCTCGGCACGATCCGCTGGATGCACACGCGGCACGAGGAAGTCGCCGCCTTCGCGGCGGGTGCCGAAGCGGCGGCAACCGGCCGGCTCGCGGTGTGCGCGGGCAGTTGCGGGCCTGGCAATCTGCATCTCATCAACGGTCTCTACGACTGCCATCGCAACCGCTCGCCGGTGCTCGCGATCGCGGCTCATATTCCCTCGACGGAAATCGGCCTCGGCTATTTTCAGGAGACGCACCCGACCGAACTGTTCCGCGAGTGCAGCCACTACGTGGAGCTGGTGACGAACGCCTCGCAGTTTCCGCGCGTGCTCGACACCGCGCTGCGCACCGCGATCGACCAGAAGGGCGTCGCCGTGATCGTGCTGCCCGGCGACGTGGCGCTTCTGGACGCGTCCGACGAGGAGCCCGCATGGGCTCAGGCGGCGCGTCCGGCGACCTTGCCTTCGTCGGCGGATATCGACCGGCTCGCCGAACTGCTCAATCGCTCCGAAGCGGTGACGCTGCTGTGCGGCAGCGGCTGCAAGGGCTCGCACGACGAAATGGTGGCTTTCGCGGACGCGCTCGGCGCGCCGACGGTGCATGCGCTGCGCGGCAAGCAGTACGTCGAATGGGATAACCCATTCGACGTGGGCATGACCGGGCTGATCGGCTTCAGCTCGGGCTACCACGCGATGATGTCGTGCGACACGCTCGTCATGCTCGGCACCGACTTCCCGTATCGCAACTTCTATCCGCAGCATGCGAATATCGTGCAGATCGACCGCGACGCGGCCGCGCTCGGCAAACGCGCGCCGCTCACGCTCGGACTCATCGGCGACGTACGCGAAACATTGCGCGCGCTCACGCCGAAGCTCACGCGCAAGACCGACCGGCGCTTTATCGAGCATGCGCGCGAGCACTACGCGAACGCGCGCAAGGGACTCGACGAACTTGCGCGCCCGGCGGCCGCGGGCAAGCCGCTGCATCCGCAGTATGTGGTGGCGCGTCTCGACGCGCTCGCCGAGGACGATGCAATCTTCGCGGTCGACGTTGGCACGCCCACGCTCTGGGCCGCGCGCTATCTGACGATGAATGGCCGGCGCCGCCTGCACGGCTCGTTCAACCATGGCTCGATGGCGAACGCCATGCCGCAGGCGCTCGGCGCGCAGGCAGCCCACGCCGGGCGCCAGGTCGTCTCGCTCTCCGGCGACGGCGGTCTTTCGATGCTGCTCGGCGACATTCTCACGGCGCGCCAGCTCGATCTGCCGATCAAGATCGTTGTCCTGAATAACAGCTCGCTCGGTTTCGTCGCCATGGAGATGAAGGCCGGCGGCTACGTGGAGACTGGCACCGATCTGGCGGCCACCAACTTCGCGGATATCGCGCAAGGCGCGGGACTTTTCAGCGTGCGCGTGGAGACGTCCGAAGCGCTCGATGAGGCGTTGCGCGCGGCGTTCTCTCACGCAGGGCCGGCGCTCGTCGACGTGGTGACGACGAAGCACGAACTGGCCATGCCGCCGAAGCTGCAGTGGGCGCAGGCGAAAGGGTTCAGCCTCTACATGTTGCGTGCGGTGCTGAGCGGGCGCGGAGACGAAGTGGTGGAGCTGGCGCAGACGAATTTGCGCTGAGGTTCGTGCTGCAGACCTGCGTCAGTCAGTGATCGAGACGCAGGTGCTGTCCTCTGGCCAGGTGCGAAATTCATCGACGCGGCCCGCGCGCACGTCGAGCAGCAGCCGGTCCAGCGCTTCGAGCCTCGCGGATCTGTCTGCGCTCGAGCGGATCAACGTGGCGGCGGTGCGTCCGGAGACGGACTCGTGGGCCTCGATGAGGATGCGAATGGCTTCCTCTCGCGTCATGAAAATGCGGTCCATCGTGCGCTCCCGGTTTGCTATCTCAATAACATCGACAACGATAGCAGCGGGGCGCGGCACGCCGCGCGGCATCCGCAGGACGCTTGATATTCGTCCAAAGAAGGGTGTGCTGGATTCGGACCGGCAACAAAAAACCCGCGAAGCGCCGAGCTTTCGCGGGTTTCAGGACTCCGGCGGCCATTGCCGGAAAGCATTCTGGTGCCTCGGGCCGGAATCGAACCGGCACTCCTTTCGGAACCGGATTTTGAGTCCGGCGCGTCTACCAATTTCACCACCGAGGCGTGTGTTTTTGCGAGTTTCTCGCACTCGAGCAAACATGCAAGCGCTCGAAGTAGCCGGTGATTATGACGCAAATCGCCCGCCTAGGCAACTGTGCGGCGCCGGAAAGCCGTCAAATCGTCCGCGAGAACCGCTCGGGCTGCTGTGCGCCAAGGTAGCGGTCAAACACCATCGCAATATTGCGCACCAGCATGCGTCCAGCGGACAGCACCTCGAGGCGGTTGGCGCTGCGCGCAACGAGCCCGTCGCGTTCGAACTCGCGCAGGCGTTCGAGTTCGGTCGCAAAAGTCGCCGGAAAACGAATGCCGTAGGCGGCCTCGAACTCGTCGTAGCGCAGTTCGAGATTGCACATGAGTTCCGTGATGATGTCGCGGCGCAGACGGTCGTCGGCGGTGAGGCGCACGCCTTTCGCAGTCGCGAGCTTGCCCGCGCCGATGGCCGCACCGTAGCCGATCAGATCCTTCGCGTTCTGCGCGTAGACGTCGCCGACCTTGCCGATCGCCGAGGCGCCAAAGCCGATCAGATCGCAGTCGGCGCGCGTGCTGTAGCCCTGGAAATTGCGGTGCAGCGTGCGCTGCGCCTGCGCGCGCGCGAGTTCGTCGGTGGGCAGTGCGAAATGGTCCATGCCGATGTAGACGTAGCCCGCCTCGGTGAGCTGCTCGATCACGAGCCTGAGCAGCGCCATGCGCTCCGCAGGCGTGGGCAAGGTGGCTTCGTCCATCTGGCGCTGCATCTTGAAGAGATGCGGCATGTGCGCGTAGCCGAACACCGAGATCCGATCGGGCGCGAGCAGCAGCATCGTCTCGAGCGTGCGGCCGAAGGTTTTGACGTTCTGGTACGGCAAGCCGTAGATCAGATCGACGCTGATCGACTCGAAGCCGTTCGCGCGCGCGGCATTCATGACGTCGACGGTCAGTTCGAGCGGCTGCATGCGGTTGACCGCCTTCTGCACGACCGGATCGAAGTCCTGAACGCCCAGGCTCAGCCGGTTGAAGCCGAGCGAACGCAGATGCGCAATGGTCTGCGCCGTGGCTTCGCGCGGGTCGATCTCGATCGAGTATTCGCCGGCGTCGTCGGGCTGCAGCGCGAAGTGTTCGCGCGTGGCGGCCATGAGCGTGCTCATTTCGTCCAGCGAGAGAAAAGTGGGCGTGCCGCCGCCCCAATGCAGCTGCGAAACGGGGCGCTTCGTGTCGAAGAGCGCGGCCTGTAACTGCACTTCGCGGATCATCTGCGCGAGATACGGTTTCGCGCGGCCGCGGTTCTTCGTGATGACCTTGTTGCAGCCGCAATAGAAACAGACGGTGTCGCAGAACGGGATGTGGAAGTACAGCGAGAGATCGGTTTCGCTCGCGCCCGGATCGGCTGCCGCGCGCCGGTAGTCGGCGGGATCGAAGTCGTCGCGGAACTGCAGGGCGGTGGGGTAGGACGTGTAGCGCGGGCCGTTGGCGCCGTATTTGGCAAGCAGGTCGGGGCGAAAGAGCAGGTCGGCGTCGCTCATGCAAAGCTCACTGGGAAGGGCGGCGCACGGGTGGGCAGCGTTCGGTGCCGCGGAACGCCGCGCACAGGTGGCCTGTCCCTTGTCCTACAGCGCCAGATGGACAAAGTGTACGAGCGCGTAGGAAGAAGCGATTGTGTAAAAAGGTCGCACGCGAGCGATGGCACAATGCCGTCTGGTCCGCTGCCGCGCGGACACGATTTGTCAGCGTTCCAGGAAACCGAAGTGAGTACCGATTTTCCCGCCGATGCCTCAGTGCACGCCTGCCGTCCCGGTTGCGGCGCGTGCTGCATCGCGCCGTCCATTACGAGCCCGATTCCGGGCATGCCTGAAGGCAAGCCGGCCGGCGTGCGCTGTGTTCAACTCGGCGAGGACCTGCGCTGCATGATCTTCGGCTCGCCGTTGCGGCCGGCGTGCTGCTCGGGGCTGCAGCCGCAGCTCGAGATGTGCGGCGAGTCGCGCGAGGAGGCCATGTTCTGGCTCACGCGTCTCGAGGCGCAAACCCAGCCACAAGCGCCAGCCGCGCGCTGAACCCGGCGCAAACTGCGTCGGTCGGCAGCCATGCGCCAGAATGACGGCGCGCCAGTCCCGGCCCAACAAGGAGATTTCGCATGGCCCACACCGCAACGCGCGTTTCCCGGCGCGCCTTCCTGTTCTCAGCCTGCGCTGCGGCGGGTACGGCGATGTCGCTCGGCGCGTGTGCGACGGGGATCTTCCCGTTCATTCCCGATCACTACACGTTTTCACAGCAGCAAGTGCAGGATGCGGTGCAGCGCAAGTTTCCCTATCACCGCTCGATGCAGCAGATCTTCGACGTCTCGCTCACGAACCCGGTCGTCACGCTGCAGCCCGATCGCAATCGCGTGGCCGTGCGCCTCGACGCACACCTCGAAAGCCCGTTGATGCAGCAGCCGGTGAGCGGTGCGTTCACGGTGTCGAGCGAACTCGCGTACGACAGCACGAGCCGCGCCGTGGTGCTGCGCTCGCCTTCGGTGGATGGCGTCGACATGGCGGGCAACGCCGCCGCCTACGCGCCGCAGGTGAGCGCGGTCGCCGCGCTCGTCGCCACCCAGCTGCTCAACAATTACCCCGTCTATACGTTCAAGCCCGACCAGCTCCGATTTGCCGGCGTCAACTACGAACCCGGTACAATCACCATCCTTACAAACGGCATACGCGTGCAGATCGTCGAGAAGTAAGCCGACGAGACGCCGTCCGGCGCACGCGGCCGTTGTCGGTCGCGTGGCGCGGCGTGCGCCGTCCCCCACGCTCAAGGAAGAGGGATAAAAGGGATGGACTGGATGTTGACCTGCAAGGCCTTGATTCTCGGCATCGTCGAAGGGCTGACGGAGTTTCTGCCCGTGTCGAGCACGGGGCATCTGATCGTCGCCGGCAGCTTGCTCAATTTCGACGGCGCCTATGCCAAGACCTTCTACGTGGTGATCCAGTTTGGCGCGATTCTCGCCGTGTGCTGGGAGTTCCGCCGCAAGATCGGCGAAGTGGTCACAGGGTTGCCCTCGCGGCCCGACGCGCGGCGCTTCACGCTCAACGTGATCGTCGCCACGATTCCGGCAGTCGTGCTCGGTCTGATGTTCGAAAAGACGATCAAGTCGGTGCTCTTCGCGCCGGTGCCGGTGGCGTTCGCCCTTGTTGGCGGCGGCCTCGTCATCCTGGGGGTCGAGAATCGCCTGCGTGGCCCGAAGGGGCTGCCGGTCGCCGAACAGCGCGGCGCGCGCGTGAACTCGATTGACGCGATCACGCCGCTCGACGCCTTCAAGGTGGGCTGCGCGCAGTGCTTCGCGCTGATTCCGGGCATGTCGCGTTCGGGCTCGACCATCATCGGGGCGATGCTGTTCGGCCTCGAGCGGCGCGTCGCGACCGAGTTCTCGTTTTTCCTTGCGATTCCCGTGATCTTCGGCGCAACCGTTTATGAGCTGTACAAGAGCTGGCACGAGCTTTCCATGGACTGGCTCGGGCTCTTCGGCATCGGCTTCGTCGCAGCGTTCGTCAGCGCGTTCGCGTGTGTGCGCTGGCTCCTGCGCTTCGTGGCTTCGCACGATTTCACCGCCTTCGCCTGGTACCGGATCGCTTTCGGTCTCGTGGTCCTGCTGTTCGGTTATGGCGGCGGGCTAGGCTGGGACGACTGAAAACGCAACGGGCGCCGCGTGACATCACGGCGCCCGTTCTTCTTCGCGGTTGCGGTTTTAGTCCGCGCGGCGGCGGAACACGAGATCCCACACGCCGTGACCGAGCCGCAGGCCGCGGCGCTCGAACTTCGTCACCGGGCGGTAGTCGGGGCGCGGCGCGTAGTCGGCGGCCGTGTTCTCGAGCGCGGGCTCCGCGCTGAGCACTTCGAGCATCTGCTCGGCGTAGTTCTGCCAGTCCGTCGCGCAGTGCAGGTACGCGCCCGGCTTCATGCGCGAGACGAGATGCGCGACGAACTTCGGCTGAATCAGGCGGCGCTTGTGATGGCGCGCCTTGTGCCACGGATCGGGGAAGAAGATGTGCACGCCGTCGAGGCTCGCCGGCGCGATCATGTGCTCGAGCACTTCCACGGCGTCGTGCTGGATGATGCGGATGTTCTCAAGATTCTGCTCGCCGATCAGTTTGAGCAGCGCGCCAACGCCAGGCTCGTGGACCTCGACGCCGAGGAAGTCGTCCTCTCGGCGCAAGGCGGCGATTTCCGCTGTGCTTGCGCCCATCCCGAAACCGATCTCCAGAATGCGCGGTGCGTGCCGTTCAAACACGGCGTCCCAGTCGGCGGCTTCGGGCGCGTAGGGCACGACGAAGCGCGGGCCCAGTTCGTCGAGCGCGCGGCGCTGGCCCGTCGAGACGCGGCCGGCGCGCGTCACGAAGCTGCGGATGCGGCGGTGGTGCAGCGCGTCGCCGTGCGCGTTCGTGTCGGAGGCGGCGTCTTGTGCGTCGGACTGCGTGGCGTCGGGACGGGCGTCGTCGTTGGGATCGTGATTCATCTTCGCAGGTGGTATGAGAGCGGCGGATGTCGCGGCTGTCGATAATGGGGGCGGGCTGCGCCTTCGGCTCGGTGCGAGGCATGTCGGGCCATACGCGGCGACGCGGTGCCGGAGGCTACGCGGGCCGGCGTGGCCGGACGCCTCGTTGGCCGCTTTCGCGTTCGGCGGAATCGGCGACGGCCTTGGGCCCGGCAGGCGGGCGCGGCGCGCTCGAAGCTAAGCGGCTCCGAAGCCGTCGCGCATTATATCAGCGCGCTTGCACGGCTCTGGCGGCTGAGGAGGGCGGCAGTACCTCGCCAGGCTACGGTCCGTGCCTCAATCGGCTGAAACGACGAAGTCGTGCGAAATACGTGTCGGCGGACCAGCTCGCGGCGCGTGCGGGAGGACCCGAGGAGCGCCGGAGTGCATTGTGCAACGGAGGAATTCAGGTCGTGCCCGGCGTGTGGCGGTCGGGCGGGCTTGGCGTCCCGAGGGTGTCCCGGCAGGAGCGCTGTCTGGAAGCCCAGGCCTCGAAGAGAGGTCGGTAAGCCGACGTGGAGCGGGCGATGGGAATCGAACCCACGTCATCAGCTTGGGAAGCTGAGGTAATGGCCATTATACGACGCCCGCAGAGCGCGCTATTTTACGCGTTTTTGGCCTTCTTGCGCAATGACGCGCTCAAGCGACGCGGCGCGCCAGGCGCGCCGCCAGATGCATCAGACCGTTTGCCGATGCCCTCAAATCCCGAACAGCGTGAGCGAAACCGCCGCGCGGGTGACGATCATCAGCAGCACCTGCACGATCACGAAGAGCAGAATCGGCGAGAGATCGAGGCCGCCCAGGTTCGGCAGGATTCGGCGCAGCGGGTTGAGGAACGGCGCCGTCAGCTGGAATAGCACGGGCATTGCCGCCGAGCGCGGATTGAGCCACGAGAGCAGCGCCATCAGGATCGTCAGCCAGATCAGCAGGTTGAGCGCCCATTTCACGAGCGTGAGCAACGCGACGATCAGCAGTGTCGGCAAAAGACCCAATGGGTCCACGCCTGCGATCCATACCATCAGCAGCACGTAGGCAATGGCCGCGATCAGCGCGCCGACCACGCTCGCCCAGTCGATGCCTCGCACGCCGGGAATCACGTGCCGCAGCGGCAGCACCAGCCAGTTGGTGACCTGCTGGATCGCATGGGTCACGGGGTTGTACGGCGGCACACGCACGTACTGGAGCCAGGCGCGCAGCAGCAGGGCGGCGCCGAACAGCGTGAAGACCGTATTGAGCAGAAAGCGGGCGATATCGCCGAACATCGGTGTTGTTTCCTTCTTGTGTGGGTGGCGGCGCGCTTGGCGTGTGGCGGCCGATAAAAGGTCAGTCGGGGTTCCGTTTGCCCCGTTCAACCACGCGGAGCACGTCAGACGGACACCTTGACCTCGCTGATCAGAATGGTGCCATTTCCGCCGTCGGTGTAGTTGGGAATGTCGTCGAGGAGGGTGTCGGCATGCGGCTGAAACACCGCGTAGAACGCATCGACCGTCTCGAACAGGAAGTGTCCGGCCGCGACGTACGTCGGCGGCGTGCCCGGCGGCCCGGCGTTGATGCCGATGTCGACCGACCAGCCCTTGAGCGATTCGCCAAAGAGCTTCGCCGCGAGCGGCATGTGGTGCGTGCAGTAGTACCCGCTGTCGAAACGACCGTTCTCGCGATAGGGATAGAGGATGCTGACCTTGATCATTGTGCGTGCTCGTCGGTGAGTCCCATGGGCGCGCGTTGCCTGCCGCTGCGATGCGCGCCGTCGCCACATTAACACGGCTTACGCCTCGCCAGTATCCGCGAGCGATGCCGCCGCGAGGGCCTTGCGCGATGCGGCGGCCGGTGCTCGCGGCGCGCGCGCCGCGCAAAATGGCTGCGCTCACGGCAGGCTTTTCGGCGAACGGCTACAGTGATTCTGACAGGCAGCGCAGGGAAGGCGCCGGACGGCGCGAGTGTTGCGCCACAGCCGCGCGGCGCACGAAGTGTTCGCCTTCGTACCGATCACGCGCCGATGGTGCGACTACAAATGAGGGGGTTGGCCGCGGCGCCGCGCCAATAGCCTGACGCGGCACGATTTCTGCTGTTGGCTCGCGGCGCATTTATGCGCCGCAACTCAAACCCAGCACGCGGAAGCCGTAACGAACAGTGCGCAATGCATATACGGCGCCTGTGAGGCTATCTCGCAACACTGCCATTTTTGTCTAGAAATCTGAGCACAATACTTTTCATCGTTTCGGTTTCGTCGTTGCAGTCGTGCAATTGGGTTTGTTCCTGTCGGTAGTCCGATTCGGGGAGTTCACCATGAGCATCTTCGCTTACCGAAAGCATCTGCGGTTTCTCACGCCCTTTCAGCGTCGCCGCTGGTGGGATCAGAAGAAGCGCCTGACGCCACGTGTGCGCATCAGTGGCGCTTATGTCCCACCGAACGTCACGCGCGAGTTCACCTACGTGAAGGTCGGATAGCGGAGAGTTTGCCTTGTCTGGCCGGCGATTCGTGTGCCGCCGGCTGGGTCGGATGAGATGCCCGGTTCCATGACCGGGCATCGTCGTTTACAGCCTCGTCGCGCGCGGCGACCGCAGGCCGAACGTGGTCCGGTGAACCAATTTGTAATCAAACATTACCGGGAGATCGGCTCCCCGATGCCCTCGCGCAGGTAACAATGACAGCGCCCTGGTTTTTGTAACCAATGTCGGCGTATTCGGGCGCGCGTGCGGCGATTTTTCGCGGCTGCCGCGCCCACCGGGCTTGACGCGCTATTAAGCGCCCCCAAAACAGGATTGCAATTCGAAACAAATGGCTACCAATGGCGGCCGCCGTTTTCGATACATTGAATGCGTGGGCACTGCCCGTTATATGCGCGTCGCCGCTGGCGGCCGCCAGGAGAAGAGAAGTGAAAAAGACCGTATCGTTCATCGTTGCCGCGGCGCTGGGTGTGGGGTTCGTCAGCGCGGCCCAGGCGCACGTCTCGGTGGGTATCGGCATTGGCATTCCGGTGGCCCCGGCTTATCCCGTCTATGCTGCGCCGGTCTACGCACCGCCGCCCCCGCCCGTGGTCTATGCGCCGCCGCCGGTGGTGTACGCGCCGCCGCCCGCCGTCGTCGTAGGCGGCTACGGTGGCTACGGCTACTACGGCCGTCCGTACTGGCATCACGGCTACTACGGCCACGGTTACTACGGCCGCGGCTACTACCGTCATTGAGTGTGACGGGCGGCGCACGCCGCCCGGCTGCGTTTTCACGAACGGCGCAACGCCGGCTCACGCCGCGTTGCGCTGTTTGTTTTTGGCGCTCGCTTTCACCGCGTGCATGGCACGCTAGATCGATGCGCGCCGAGCGGTCCATAGGCGCACCTGCGCCCGACATGGATTACGACGCGCCCGCGCCCTGCAGGATCAGTTCGCGATAGCCGTGCACGATCACGCTGTACGAAAAATACGCGAATAGCAGCGCCGAAAGCACATGGCAGGCGCGCAGCAGACTGGTGCCGGCGCGTTTGCGGCCATGGCTGGCCAGTCCGCAGAGGAAAAAGGTCCAGCCGAGACCGCCCGCAAAAAAGCCCAGCAGGAAGAGCGAGGCCGCGCCGGCGCTCGTCGCCCCCGACTTGGCGATGAGCGCGCCACCGACAGCCGCGAACCAGAGAATCGCACTCGGCGAAGAGAGGGCAAGCAGCACGCCGCGCATGAAGCTGCGCCACGGGTTGGGCAGCGGCGCGGCGTTATCGGCTTCGCCTTCCACGGGCGGCGCCAATGCTGGATTGAGCGCTTCGCGCGCCATCTTCCACGTGAGCATGAGCAGCAGGGCCGAGCCGCCGATCCACACGACCCAGCGTACGGCCGAGAACTGCAGCAGCGCGGCCATGCCCGCAAGCGCGAGCGCGGCGTAGATGAGGTCGCCGAAACACGAGCCGAGCCCCAGCCAGAAGCCCGGGCGGAAGCCGTGCGTGAGCGTGAGCGAGATGATGGCGACGTTGACGAGACCGATGTCGAGGCAAAGCGAAAGCGACAGAAAAAAGCCGTCGGAAAGCAGGGAAACGTGAGACATGAAAACGATTTCTTGTTGGTATGGACTGCGCACCGCACACGCCCGCCTGTGAGCAAGCGGGCGTCGCGGCTCAAATCAGCTTCAGGCGTGCTTCAAACGCCGATGCACAGGTACTTCAGTTCGACATATTCGTCGATGCCGTACTTCGAACCTTCGCGCCCGAGACCCGACTGCTTCACGCCGCCAAACGGCGCGACTTCGTTCGAGATGAGTCCGGTGTTGACGCCGACCATGCCGTACTCGAGCGCTTCGGCCACACGCCAGACGCGGCCGATGTCGCGGCTGTAGAAGTACGAGGCGAGGCCGAATTCGGTGTCGTTGGCGAGGCCGACGACTTCGGCTTCGTCGTTGAAGCGGAACACCGCCGCGACCGGGCCGAAGGTCTCCTCGCGCGCGATCAGCATGTCGCGCGTGACGTCTGCGAGCACGGTGGGCTCGACATAGCGTCCCGAGCTGACCTTGCCGCCCGCGACGACTCTGGCGCCCTGGGCGGTCGCATCGCTGATGTGCTGCGCGACCTTGGCGACGGCCGCGTCGTCGATCAACGGCCCCTGGTTCACGCCATCCTCGAAGCCGTTGCCCACCTTGATCTTGCGTGAGGCGGCGGCGAGCTTCTCGACGAAAACGTCGTACACCTTGTCGTGCACGTAGAAGCGGTTCGTGCAGACGCAGGTTTGGCCTGCGTTGCGGTACTTCGAGATCATCGCGCCTTCCACGGCGGCGTCGATGTCGGCGTCGTCGAACACGATGAAGGGGGCGTGCCCACCCAGTTCGAGGGCGATTTTCTTGACCGTCGGCGCGCACTGCTGCATGAGGATGCGGCCCACCGGCGTCGATCCCGTAAACGAGAGATGGCGCACGATGTCGCTCTCGCACAGCGCCTTGCCGATTGCGATGGAGTTCGCGGAGTCGGCGGTGAGCACGTTGAACACGCCCTTGGGTACGCCTGCGCGCTGCGCCAGTTCGGCGAGCGCGAGCGCGCAAAGCGGCGTTTGCTCGGCGGGCTTCACGACGATCGTGCAGCCCGCGGCGATGGCCGGCGCGACCTTGCGTGTGATCATCGCGATCGGGAAATTCCAGGGGGTGATCGAGGCGCACACGCCGATCGGCTGCTTGAGCACGACGAGCTTGCGGTCGCTGGCGGGGCTCGCGAGGACGTCGCCGTTCACTCGCTTGGCCTCTTCGGCAAACCATTCCAGGAAGGACGCGCCATAGATCACTTCGCCGCGCGCCTCGGCGAGCGGCTTGCCTTGCTCGGCGGTCATGATCGCGGCGAGGTCGTCGGCGTGCTCGATCACGAGATCGAACCATCGCCGCAGAATGGCTGCGCGCTCCTTGCCCGTCTTCGCGCGCCACGCCGGCAACGCGGCGTTCGCGGCGGCAATCGCGCGATGCGCCTCGTCGGCGCCAAAGTCGGGCACGCTCGCGATCTCGGCGTTGTCGGCGGGGTCGAGCACGGCGAACGTGGCCGCACCGCCGCTCCATTCGCCGTCGATGTACGCGCGGGTCTTGAAGAGGGCGGGGTCGTTCAGTTGCGTCAGGCGCTCCGATGCGGGCATCATCCTCGAGTCTCCTTCAGGTTCACTGGCGCCGCGGCTCATGCCATGCACGAGGCGTGACGCGGTAAGCGCGGCGTCGCGAAAAGGCGTCGCGGATGGATCGGCCGGCGTGGCGCCGAGGGCACTGCGCCGGGTTGCGCTAGCTGCGGCTAAAGCCTAGCTCGTCGTAGAGACGGTCGACGCGCGTCTTCACGGCCGCGTCCATCTCGATTGCGCGGCCCCATTCGCGGTCCGTCTCGCCGGGCCACTTGTTGGTGGCGTCGAGCCCCATTTTCGAGCCGAGGCCGGCCACCGGCGAAGCGAAGTCAAGATAGTCGATCGGCGTGTTCTCGACGAGCACGGTGTCGCGCGCCGGATCGATACGCGTGGTGATCGCCCAGATCACCTCCTTCCAGTCGCGGATGTCCACGTCATCGTCGACCACGACAATGAACTTTGTATACATGAACTGGCGCAGGAAGCTCCATACCCCGAACATCACGCGTTTTGCGTGCCCGGGGTAGCTCTTCTTCATCTGCACGATCGCCATGCGATAGCTGCACCCCTCTGGCGGCAGATAGAAGTCGGTGATCTCGGCAAACTGCTTCTGCAAGAGCGGCACGAACACTTCGTTGAGCGCCACGCCGAGCACCGCGGGCTCGTCGGGCGGCTTGCCCGTGTATGTCGAATGGTAGATCGCATCGCGGCGCATGGTGATGCGCTCGACCGTGAAGACGGGGAACCACTCCTGTTCGTTGTAGTAGCCCGTGTGGTCGCCGTAGGGGCCTTCGAGCGCGTGTTCGTACGCGGCGCTCGCGCCCTTGGCGGGGCGGGGCGGCGCGCCAGCGGGGGCCGGGCCGGGCTCGCCCGCCTGCGGGTAGATGAAGCCCTCGAGCACGATCTCGGCGCGCGCGGGCACCTGCAGCGTGTCGACGCCGGGTGTCAGGCACTTCGCGAGCTCGGTGCGGGCGCCGCGCAACAGGCCCGCAAACTGGTATTCGGAGAGCGTGTCGGGCACTGGCGTGACGGCGCCGAGAATCGTCGCCGGGTCGGCGCCGAGCACGACCGCCACCGGGTAAGGCTTGCCGGGGTTCTTCAGCGCGAACTCGCGGAAGTCGAGCGCGCCGCCGCGATGCGCGAGCCAGCGCATGATGAGCTGGTTGCGGCCAATCAGCTGCTGGCGGTAGATGCCGAGATTCTGGCGCGTCTTGTTGGGACCGCGCGTGACGGTGAGGCCCCAGGTGACGAGCGGGCCGGCGTCGCCGGGCCAGCAGGTCTGAATCGGCAGCTTCGCGAGATCGACATCGCTGCCTTCCCAGACGATCTCCTGGCAGGGCGGCGCGTTCACGGTCTTCGGTGCCATGTCCCAGACGGCCTTGGCGAGCGTGAGGAGCTTGCCCGCATCCTTCAGGCCGCGCGGCGGCTCGGGCTCTTTCAGCGCCGAGAGCAGCCGACCCACGTCGCGCAGCGACTCGAGCGCGGCGCCGTCGCCGCCGCTTTCCGGCGCGTCGATGCCCATGCCGAGCGCGACGCGCCGGGGCGTGCCGAACAGATTGCCGAGCACCGGGAACGCGTGCGTCGAACGGTTCTCAAAGAGTAGGGCCGGGCCGCCGGCGCGCAGGACGCGGTCGCACAGCTCGGTCATTTCCAGCACCGGAGAGACAGCTTGGGGGACGCGGCGCAATTCGCCGAGCGTCTCCAGGCGACCAACGAAGTCGCGCAGGTCTTTGTATTTCATTGGGAACCAATCGTGGCCAACGGGGATGGCCGGCTTGGGGGCCGCATGGGGCGGCGGCACGGGTTCCGCGGGCGCCGTATCAGATGTATCAGACGTATCAAGACGTATCAGACATCTGGCCGGGCAGACGCGGCGTAACGATTGTCGATTTTACCTGCGTTGGCTAACGCACGCTGGGTGCCAATCTGCATAAGCGCCCGCAGACGCGCGTGCGACGCGGACTCCGCCCGATTGAACAGTGTTTATTATTACTATTGGTTATGTTTTCGGGATTCTATAGTATTGACGATCTATAAAACGCTGCTAGAATCCGTCCACATTGGTTGCAGGTTTTGAAATTTTTAGCCACCTTCCCGGTCCTTCAGACGCAACGCGTCGCCGTTTAGCCGCATCCCTGCACGGCTGTCCACGGTTTAGATTGGCTGTTCTCGTCAGCGCCTCTTCGCGCTGGCTTTTCGCGTGAGAACTCCGCGCGCGCACACTGCGTGCCTGGTCGTACAAAAGGAGTTCCACCCACGGCGACTTGCCGTTTTCCCGACGCCGCTGCCGCACCAGCCAGGGCGCGCGGTGTCTTGATCCTGCGATTGGTCGTCTGCTTCGCGCCGACCCTCCCGCTGGATCATGCAACATGGGAGATCTGTAGATGAATACCTGGTTATCGTGGTGGCGCGCCGACGAGCGTGTAGCGCTTGGCCTGCGTGCGCTGCTGCGTCGTGGCACGCGTCTTAGCCATCACCTGTTCAGCATTGTTGGCGGCTGTGCCGTTCTGTTCGCTGTTGCCGTCTGGCTCATGCCCACGCTGCGTGGCACGCTCGCCGCTCGCGTGATGCCGTTCGTCTCGGCGGCGGTGCAGGCCGGCCCGGCACGTCTGCTGCAAGGCAACCCGCTGCCCTCGTTCGCGCCCCCCGGCGTGACGAACAACGACGACAACGCCGACGGCGCGATGCTGCCCACGGCGCTCGCGCCCGATGCCGGTGCTGCCGGCGTCACTGCCGCCGCCGGCGCCACGGGCATTTCGCCTGCAGGCTCCAACGGCACGGTCGCGAAGGTCGCGAACTCGGTGTCGAACGGCGGCATCGCCACGCTCGATGCCGTCACGCTCAACGGCCTCGATCCGCGTGCGCTGCCGACCAGCGTCGGCTCGCTCGCGCGCATGATTCCGCCCCAGCGCGTCACGCCCGACGCGCGCGATGACCGCGTGCTCGTTTCGGCACGTGAACAGGCGCTCGTCGCCACCTATCTGGCGCGCCGCTACCGGGTCGCGCAGGAGCCGGTCGGCGAACTCGTGAAAGCGGCGTTCGACACCGGCCGTGAAGTGGGGCTCGATCCGCTTCTGCTGCTCGCCGTGATGGCGATCGAATCGGGCTTCAACCCGTACGCCGAGAGTGGCGTGGGCGCGCAGGGCCTCATGCAGGTCATGTCGAAGGTACACTCGGACAAGTTCCAGTACTTCGGCGGTCAGCGCGCGGCGCTCGATCCGCTCGCCAACATCAAGGTCGGCGCGCTGGTGCTCAAGGATTGCATCGCACGCGGCGGTTCGCTGCCGGGCGGCCTGCGTCTCTACGTCGGTTCGACGTCGCCGGACGACGGCGGCTACGGCGCCAAGGTGATGGCCGAGCGCGGGCGTCTGCGTGACGTCGCACGCGGCCGCAACGTGCCGATCAACGCGCCGCAGGCGCCCGTCACCACCACGGCCAGCACGTCTGCGCAGAAGGTGGCGAGCATCAACGGCGAGAAGCGCGTGCACGTGACGCTCGACAACGCCCACGCAATCGTCGAGAAGTCGTCGTCCGCGAACAGCGGTTCCGCTCAGGACGACGCCAGCACCAGCACGACGGCCCAGAAGCACGCTTCGTCCGAACTGGGTGCCTGAGCAGCTAGCTGAAAGACCGGACCAAACAAAAAGGCACCCGCGGGTGCCTTTTTCCATTTCTCGACCACTAGCGCATTAGCGTCCGAAGAACGTATGCAGCCGCTCGACCGCTTCCTCGAGGCGCTCGTACGCCGTGGCATACGAGAGCCGCACGTACTGATGCGGCGCGGCGACGCCGAAGTCCATGCCGGGCACCATCACCGTGCCCGCGTCGTGCAGCATTGCGCGGGTGAGCGCGTCGCTGTCGCCGGCGGCAGGGTGCGCAACGTTCGAGCAGTCGGCGTAGACGTAGAAAGCGCCGTCGGGCATCACGGGTACCGTGAAGCCGAGCGACTCGAGCGCTGGCGCGATGAAGTCGCGGCGGCGCTTGAATTCGAGCCGGCGGCCTTCGTAGAGCTTCAGCGTGTCCGGGTCGAAGCAGGCGAGCGCGGCATGCTGCGCGAGCGCCGACGCGCAGATGAACAGGTTCTGCGCGAGCTTTTCGAATGCGCCGACCAGCGAGGGCGGCACCACGAGCCAGCCCAGACGCCAGCCGGTCATGTTGAAGTACTTCGAGAAGCTGTTGACGGTCACCACGTCGTCGCCGTACGACAGCGCGGAGACGGGCGGCGTGTCGTAGGACAGGCCTTGATAGATTTCGTCGACGATCGTGAAGCCGCCGCGCGCACGCACGCTTTGCACGATGCGCTTGAGTTCGTCGGGCTCGATCGAGGTGCCGGTGGGGTTCGACGGCGAGGCGAGCAGCACGCCGCGCGTGCGCGGCGACCACAGGCGCTCGACATCGGCGGCGGTGAGCTGGAAGCGCGCTTGCGGGCCGCTCGGCACGAGCACCGGCTTGCCTTCCGCGGCGGCCACGAAGTGGCGGTTGCACGGATAGCAGGGGTCGGGCATCAGCACTTCGTCGTCGCGGTCGACGAGCGCGGTGCAGGCGAGCAGGAGCGCCGCCGAGGCGCCGGCCGTAACGACGATGCGCGCAGGGTCGACCGTGAGGCCGTACGCGTGCTGGTAGTGCGCGGCGATCGCCTCGCGCAGCGCGTGGATGCCGAGCGCGCTCGTGTATTGGGTGACGCCGCGGCGCAGCGCGGCGGCGGCCGCCTCGACGACGGGCTCGGGCGCCGTGAAGTCCGGCTCGCCGATACCCATGTGGATGATGTCGCGTCCAGCGCGTTCGAGCTTCGCGGCTTCCTTCGCCAATTCCATGACGTAGAAAGGCTGGATCTCGTCGACGCGCGCGGCTAGCCGCAGCAGCGGTTCGGCAACGGTGTTCATGCGGGTCTTTCCAATACTGACAGATCACGCGGCGCGCGGGGCCGGGCGCTCAGGCGCACCCGCTCGCCCCGGCGGCTCGCGTTCTTACGACTTGCGGGCGTTTTGTGCTTCGGTGGCGCGCAGTTGCGCCGCGAGCTTGTCGAGCACGCCGTTCACGTACTTGTAGCCGTCCGAGCCGCCGAAGGTCTTCGTGAGCTCGACCGCCTCGTTGATCACGACGCGGTACGGAATGTCGACGTGATGCTTGAACTCGTAGGTCGCGACGAGCAGCACTGCGCGTTCGACGGGCGAAAGCTGCTCGATCGGACGGTCGAGGCACGGCGTGATGGCGGCGGACAGTTCGTCCGACTCGCGGATGACGCCGTGCAGGATCGCGTCCAGATGCTCGTGATCGGCCTTGTCGTAGCCCTGCGAACCGCGCAGCTGCGCGTCGATCTCGCCGGCGGGCACACCCGACAGCAGCCACTGATACAACCCCTGCGTGGCCAGTTCGCGGGAGCGGCGGCGCGCGCTCTTCATTGCTGTTCCTCTTCGTCTTCCTCGTCTTCTTCGTCGTCGTCGCCGCCGTCGAGCTGCTCCAACGCCACCGTCAGGTTCGCCATTTCCACGGCGACGCGAGCGGCGTCACGACCCTTCTCGGTCATGCGGGCCACGGCCTGCTCGTCGCTCTCGGTGGTGAGCACGGCGTTCGCGATCGGCACGTTGAAGTCGAGCGAAACGCGCGAGATGCCCGCGCCGCTCTCGTTCGAGACGAGCTCGAAGTGGTACGTCTCGCCGCGCACGACCGCGCCGAGCGCGATCAGGGCGTCGAACTGGCCGCTTTCGGCGAGCTTTTGCAGCGCCAGCGGGATTTCGAGTGCGCCCGGCACGGTGACGAGCAGCACGTCTTCGCCCGTCACGCCAAGGCGTTCGAGTTCTTCGATGCAGGCGTCGGCGAGGCCGTTGCAGACGGGTTCGTTAAAGCGCGACTGGACGATGCCGATGCGCAGTCCGTCGCCGTCGAGGTTCGGTTGGTATTGTCCGATTTCCATGTGGTGTCCGTAAGTTCGGTTGAGCGTGGTGACGCGTGAAAAGAGCGCGATGCGACTTCAGGCGCGCGACGAGGCTGGGTCAGCGGCTTCAGGCGGGCAGGGCGCTTGCGCGTCCCCGCCAGGCATCGGCACGAAGCCGGTGACCTCTAGACCGTAGCCCGACATGCTGCCGAGGCGGCGCGGCTTCGAGAGCACCTGCATGCGGCCCACGCCGAGTTCGCGCAGGATCTGCGCGCCGATGCCGTAGGTCTTGAAGTCCACGGGCCGGCGTGCGAGCGCCTCCGCGCGCTCTTTCTGGTCGAACGCCTTGAAGACGTCGATCAGATGTTCCTTGGGTTCGCCACAATTGAGCATGACGATCACGCCCACGTCGCGCGAGGCGATTTCGCGCATGGCGGCGTCGAGCGTCCACGAGTGCGTGGACGAACCCGTTTCGAGCAGATCCAGCACCGAAAGCGGCTCGTGCACGCGCACGGGCGTATCGACGTCGGGCTTCGGCGTGCCGCGCACGAGGGCGATGTGCGGCGTGCGCGTGGGGTGATCGACGTACATGATTGCGCGGAACTGGCCGTGCGCGGTTTGCATGGTGCGTTCCGCCACGCGCTCGACGATCGATTCGGTGCGGCTGCGGTAGTGGATCAGGTCCGCGATGGTGCCGACCTTCAGGCCGTGCTCCTGGGCGAACTCCATGAGGTCGGGCAGGCGCGCCATCGTGCCGTCGTCCTTGATGACCTCGCAGATCACCGAGGCCGGCGTGAGGCCGGCAAGCGCCGTGAAGTCGCAGCCCGCTTCGGTGTGGCCCGCGCGCACGAGCACGCCGCCTGGCTGCGCCATGATCGGGAACACGTGGCCGGGCTGCACGATGTGCTCGGCGCGCGCGTCGTGCGCGACGGCCGCCTTGATCGTGCGGGCGCGGTCGGCGGCGGAAATGCCGGTCGTAACGCCTTCGGCGGCCTCGATGCTGACCGTGAACGCCGTGCCGTACTGCGTGCCGTTGCGGTAGGTCATGAGCGGCAGGTTGAGCAGCTTGCAGCGTTCCTGGGTGAGCGTGAGGCAGATCAGCCCGCGGCCGTACTTCGCCATGAAGTTGATGGCTTCAGGCGTGACGAACTCCGCAGCGATGACGAGGTCGCCCTCGTTTTCCCGGTCTTCTTCGTCGACGAGGATGACCATCTTGCCGGCTTTGAGCTCGGCGATGATCTCAGGGGTGGAGGCGAGCGTCATGTTGGGATTCTGGCTGGAAAGGCCACATTTTACGCCACGCGGGCGGGCGCGTCGCCCAGAACGCGGGAAGGCGCGAATCGCGTCTGTTTCACGCTAGTAACGCCATGCGTCATTCAGGTGAAGCGTTCCTATTCGCGGTTCATCTCGCGTGCTCGCGCGCATTGCGCCGCACGCGGGCGCGGCTCCCGCCTGAGCCGGCTTGCGGCGGGAGGGCGCGGCCGCGAGGGGGCACGAACGGGCGAGGCGTCAGCGCAGGATCACATCGTCGGCGAGTCCCTTCGTCAGTTCCAGCGCCTGGCGCTCGAACAGGCGCCGGTACAGGCCGTTTTCGCGGCGCACGAGCGCGTCGTGCGTGCCTTCCTCCGCCACGCGTCCGCGTTCGAGCACCAGCAGCCGGTCGAGCGCGCGCACGGTCGAGAGCCGGTGTGCGACGACCACGGTCGTGCGGCCTTCCATGAGCCGCTCCATGGCCTGCTGGATCAGCACCTCGCTTTCACTGTCGAGGCTCGAGGTCGCTTCGTCGAAGATCAGGATCGGCGCATTCGCGAGGAACGCGCGCGCGATCGCCACGCGCTGGCGCTCGCCGCCCGAGAGCTTCACGCCGCGCTCGCCCACGAGCGTGTCGTAGCCGTGCGGCAGCGCCGTGATGAAGTCGTGGGCGCTCGCGAGCTTCGCCGCGCGCTCGATTTCGGCGTGCGTGGCGCCGGGCCGGGCGTAAGCGATGTTCTCGGCGAGCGAGCGGTGGAACAGCACCGGCTCCTGCTGCACGATGGCGATCTGCGAGCGCAGCGACGCCTGCTGCACGCGCGCGATATCCTGGCCGTCGATCGTGATGCGCCCCTCGGACACGTCGTAAAGGCGCTGGATCAGCTTGATCAGCGTCGTCTTGCCCGAGCCCGAATGGCCGACGAGGCCCACGCGCTCGCCAGGCGCGATACGCAGCGTGAGGTTCTCGTAGAGCGGCCGGGCGTCCGCGTGATCGCCGTAGCGGAACGTCATGTTCTCGAAGCGGATGTCGCCCTGATCGATCACGATGGGCGGCGCATCGCGCTGGTCCTCGATGCCGAGCGGCGCCGCGTCGAGCGCGACGAGTTCTTCCATGTCGTTGACCGAGCGCTGCAGGTTGCGCACGTGCATGCCCACATCGCGCAGGTAGCCCTTGAGCAGGAAGAACAGCGTGAGCGCGAACGTGATGTCGCCGACGCTTGCGAGACCGCGCGCCCAGAGCAGCAGCGCCGCGCCGAGGATGGCCGCCTGCATGCCCACGAGCAGCGCGCCCTGCACGCCGCCGTTGAGCGTGCCGCGCTGCCACGTGCGCCGCGTGCGGCTGCTCCACTTCGTGACGACGCGCGCGAGCCGCGCTTCTTCGCGCGTTTCCGCGCCGAACGCCTTGACGACGGCGTTGCACGAAATGGCGTCGGCAAGCGCACCGCCCATCTTCGTATCCCACTGGTTCGCGAGCCGGGCCGAGGGCGCGACGTAAAAGAGCGAGAGCGAGACCGTGATCGCCAGATACACGGCCGAGCCGAGGCCGATAACGAGGCCCATCACGTGCCACTGCACCGCGAGCAGGATCGTCGAGCCGACCAGCATGACGAGCGACGGGAAGAGGGCGACGAGCAGCGTGTCGTTGAGCAGATCGAGCGCCCACATGCCGCGCGTGACCTTGCGCACCGTGGAGCCGGCAAAGCTGTTCGCGTGCCAGTCTGTCGAGAAGCGCTGCACGCGATGGAAGGCCTGCGTGGCGATCTCGCTCATCATGCGCAGCGTCAGCGTGATGATGTTGCGGTACGCGGCCTGGCGCATGATCGTGCCGCCGAGCCCGAGCGCCGTGAGCGCCCAGAATGCGACGACCGCCGCATGCCAGGCGGCGGCGCTGCTGGCTGCGCCGCCGTGCGTGAGGGCGTCGACGAGCTGGCCGGCGTAGTGCGGCGTGAGCACGTCGGCGAGCGCGCCGAGGAGCGAGGCGAGCGCGACGGCCGTGACGCGCACCGGTTGGCGCGCCCAGTGCCGGAAGGTGAAGCCGAGGACCTTGCGGAAGGTTTGTCCGCCCGATTCGGGTTTGTTGTTTAGCTCTGTCATGGACAGCATGCTCCGGACGTGATGCCCGAAGACTCTCCTGAAGCAAGCGTGAAGCGTTAAGACGGAAAACGGGCTTCGCACGCCCGGGCATCGGTTGCCGGACGGCCTGACCTCGAATTCGCTGAATACGGCGCGGCGTCTGAAAACATGCCGCGCGGGACGCGCTATGGCTGCGCTGGAAGCGGGACGGTTGCGTGACGCGACGCAACGTGCAACATCACCCGGACCATCGGCATGGCGGCGCTCGTGTCAATCGTTGCCAACTGTGCCTCCTGGTTCGATTCGGGTGATGGGAACGCGGCACGCCGTGCGGCGAGCGCGTAGGGAAAAGCTAGATTCTATCAGCGCCCCGGCGCGCGTGCTTGCGCGCGTCCGGGGCAGGCATGGCGCCGTCCAGGCGGCGCTTAGTCCTGCGCGGCCGAATTGGCGGCCTTCTCCGCCGAGAGCATCCGCTCCACATAGCGCGCAATCAGATCGATTTCGAGATTCACCTTCGTACCGGCCTGAAGATGCTTGAGCGTGGTGACTTCCACGGTGTGGGGAATCAGGTTGATCGAGAATTCGCAGCCGTCCGCGCGATCGTCGACCGAGTTGACCGTGAGGCTCACGCCGTTCACGGTGATCGAGCCCTTGTAGGCGAGATAGCGGCCGATATCCGCCGGCGCGAGAATGCGCAGCTCGTGCGACTCGCCCACGGGCGCGAAGCGCGTGACGGTGCCGAGGCCGTCCACGTGACCCGAGACGATGTGGCCGCCCAGGCGGTCGTTCGCGCGCAGCGCCTTTTCGAGGTTCACTTCTCCAGTCGCCGCGAGGCCCACGGTGCGGTTCAGGCTTTCGCGCGAAACATCGACGTCGAAGCCCGTTGCCGACTTCTCGATGACGGTCATGCAGGCGCCCTGGATCGCGATGCTGTCGCCGAGCTGCACGTCGTCGAGGCCGAGGCTCCCTGCATTGACGGCGAGGCGCACGCCTGCGTCGGCACCCGTGCCGAGCGGCTTGATCGATTCGATGCGGCCCACTGCCGCGACGATTCCGGTAAACATCGTGCTGTTCCTTGTGTTCAGTGCTTCAGTGAGGGTCAGGCGTCTTGCGTCGTGACGACACGCGCAAGAATGCGCAGATCGCTGCCGAGACGATCGACGGAATGAAAGGCGAGGCGCGTGCGCTCGTCGAGCGTTGCGGGCGCAGCGATGTCGATCATGCCGAGCGCATTCGTGCCGAGCAGCGACGGCGCCACGTACACGAGCAGTTCGTCCACGCAGCCTTCGCGCAGCAGCGAACCGTTGAGCTTGTAGCCCGCTTCCACGTGCAGTTCGTTCACGCCGCGCGCAGCGAGCTCCGTGAGCATGGCCGGCAGATCGACCTTGCCCTGGTCGTTGCCGAGCGCGACGATCTCGGCGCCGCGCACACGCAACGCTTCGGCGCGCTCTTCGTTGCTCGCGTCGAGCGCCGCGCAGAACACGAGCGTGGGCGCGCCCACGAAAATCTGCGCGAGCGGCGAGGCGTCGAGCCGGCTGTCGATCAGCACGCGTTTGGGCTGGCGCGGGGTGTCGACGGCGCGCACGGTCATGCGCGGGTCGTCTTCCTTCACCGTGCCGATGCCCGTGAGGATGGCCGAGGCGCGCGCGCGCCAGGCGTGGCCGTCGGCGCGCGCGGCTTCGCCCGTGATCCACTGGCTTTCGCCCGAGGGCAGGCCGGTGCGGCCGTCGAGCGATGCAGCCACCTTCATGCGCACCCACGGACGCTTGCGCGTCATGCGCGAAACGAAGCCGATGTTCAGCTCGCGCGCCTCGTTGGCCAGCAACCCGCAACGCACGTCGATACCCGCGTCGCGCAGGATGGAAAGCCCGCGCCCCGACACGAGCGGGTTCGGGTCTTCCATCGCCGCAATCACGCGCGCGACCTTCGCTTCGATCAGCGCGTTCGCGCAGGGCGGCGTGCGGCCGAAGTGGCTGCACGGCTCGAGCGTCACATACGCGGTCGCGCCGCGCAGGTCGTGCCCGCGCGCGCGGGCGTCCTTCATCGCCTGGATTTCGGCGTGATCCTGGCCGGCCGGCTGCGTAAAGCCTTCGCCGATCACCACGCCGTCCTTCACCAGCACGCAGCCGACGCGCGGGTTCGGGTCGGTCGTGTACAGGCCGCGGTGGGCGAGCGCGAGCGCACGCTCCATGTGGACGAAATCGGATTGCGAAAACATCGTCGGGCTTTCTCCCGGGCGGCGGTCAGATGGGGCCGGCGAGGCGCGCGCCGCGCCGGCAGTCGTTGGCGTGATGCCTTATTGCGTGACGTTTTCCGCCGCGGCTTCCGCTGCAAACGCGCTGCGCGCCGCGGCGATGGTCTCGTCGAGGATCGCGTCGTCGTGGGCGCTCGAGACAAAACCCGCCTCGTAGGCCGACGGCGCGAAGTAGACGCCCGCGTCCAGCATGCGGTGGAAGAAGCGGTTGAAGCGCGCGATGTCGCTCTTCGTGACCTCGGCGAAGCTACCCGGGACGTTGTCGGCGAAATAGAGGCCGAACATGCCGCCCACCGAATCCGCCACGAACGGCACCTTCGTTTCGCGCGCCGCGGCCGACAGCCCCTTCGCGAGACGTTCGGTCTTCGCGGTGAGCTGCTCGTAGAAGCCGGGCGCCTGGATGAGCTGCAGCGTTTTCAGGCCCGCCGCGACCGCGATCGGATTGCCCGAGAGCGTGCCTGCCTGATAGACCGAGCCGTTGGGCGCGAGGTGATCCATGATTTCGCGACGGCCGCCGAAGGCCGCCGCCGGCATGCCGCCGCCGATCACCTTGCCGAGGCATACCATGTCGGCCTCGACGCCGTAGAGCGCCTGCGCGCCGCGCAGGCCGACGCGGAAACCGCACATCACTTCGTCGAAGATCAGCACGCTGCCGTGCTTCGCCGTGAGGCTGCGCAGTGCGCCGATGAACTCGGGCGTGGCCTTCACGAGGTTCATGTTGCCCGCGACCGGTTCGACGATCACGGCGGCGATCTCGTCGCCGAACGCTTTGAACGCTTCTTCGAGCGCCGCGACGTTGTTGTATTCGAGCACGGTGGTGTGCTTCGCGATGTCCACCGGCACGCCCGCCGACGTCGGGTTGCCGAACGTGAGCAGCCCCGAGCCGGCCTTCACGAGCAGGCTGTCGGCGTGGCCGTGGTAGCAGCCTTCGAACTTCACGATGCGGTCGCGCTTCGTGAAGCCGCGCGCGAGACGCAGCGCGCTCATGGTCGCCTCGGTGCCGCTCGACACCATGCGCACTTGCTCCATCGACGGGACGATCTTGCAGATTTCTTCGGCGATCTCGATCTCGGCCTCGGTGGGCGCGCCAAACGAGAAGCCATTCGCGAGCACGCGCTGCACCGCTTCGAGCACTTCCGGATGCACGTGGCCGACGATCATCGGGCCCCAGGAGCCGATGTAGTCGATATAGCGCTTGCCTTCGGCGTCCCAGAAGTACGGCCCTTGCGCGCGCTCGATGAAGCGCGGCGTGCCGCCGACCGAGCGGAACGCGCGCACGGGCGAATTCACGCCGCCCGGGATGGTGCGCTGGGCGCGTTCGAAGAGGGCTTCGTTGCGGTTCTGCGTGCTGGACTGGGTGTTGGACATGAGTGCTGGACCTGCGAAAGTGGTGTGGCGCGCGGCGCTGACGAAACGGGCTGGCGTACGGACCCATGCGGCGCCGCAGGGGCGCGGGCGATGGGGCTGTTCTCTTGAAATTGTACCGGAGTCGCGCGGATCGGGCCGGCCCGTCCGGTCGGTCTGGGCGGTCCCCGGCGCGCCCCGGGTCAGCGCGCTGACGGCCCCTTTTTGCCTGCTACTTTCTGCCTTTGCGGGCTGGCGGCGCGAACTGCGGCGCCGTGTCGCGCAGATTGTCGTGCCATGCCTGCATGGCCGCGACGGCCGGCGCCGGCATGGGCCGCCGCCCGGTCAGTTCGGCCCAGCGTTTTTCCAGCGCGCCTTCGGCCGCCGGCTTGATGACGGTGCCCGAACTCTGTGCGTCCCAGGTCTGGATCGAAAACGGGTGCACGCGCAAGTCGTCGCGCGCGATGACGACATCCTCGCCCGCGTCGACGAGCCAGTCGTAGACGAAGTCGATACACAGCCGGTAGCCGCGCTTGTACGCGGCGTCCGGCACTTCGTAGGGTGCACGCGTGACGTAGCCGGAACCGAAGAGCCCGCGCGGCTCGGCAGCCACACGATGCAGGAACACCCGGTCGCCCGGCAGGATGCCGCGTGCGAAGCCGCATCCCCAGGTGTCGGCTACGGCTTCCCCGGCGCGCACACGGCGCGCGAAGTCGGGCAGTTCGGGCCAGGGCCACTTCTTGGGGCTCCAGATGAGCAGGAAGGCGGTCATGTCGGCAACGCGGCAAGTTGAGCGAAAGCGGGCAGCTTAGCGCAAAGCCGCGCCGCCGCCGCATGTAGGGCGGCAGATGGCGGGCAAGGGGTGTCAGGTACAATTCGGCGGCACTCCGTTGCTGTTTTTGTCCGCTTTCGTCCGCTCCTGCAGCGACGGATGAATCGGCCCCTGACATCGAGACCGCGCGAGCCGCGCGAGTTTCGCCGCCACACACACCATGTCCCATTCCCCGCGCCGCCGGCCCGATGGCCGGCTGATTCTGTTGCTCGGCGCACTCGCCGCCTGCGGCCCGCTCGCCACCGACATGTATCTGCCGAGCCTGCCCGCCATCGCGCAGTCGTTCGGCGTGAGCGCTGCCGCTGCGGCCTCGACGCTCACGAGCTTCATGGCCGGCTTTTCGATCGGCATGCTGCTCTACGGCCCGGTTTCCGACGCTTACGGCCGCCGCCCCGTGCTGCTCGGCGGCATCGCGCTCTTCACGGTGGCCAGCATTGCCTGCTGGCTCTCGTTCTCGGTGGGCGAGCTCGTGATCGTGCGCTTTCTGCAGGCGCTCGGCGCGGGCGCGGCCTCGGTGCTCTCGCGGGCCATCGCGCGCGACGCCCACGAGCCATCGGACGCTGCCAAAGTCCTCTCGATGGTCGCGATCGTCACGGCGATCGGGCCGCTGCTCGCACCGCTGATCGGCGGACAGTTGCTGCTTATCGGCGGCTGGCGCGTGGTGTTCGTTGCGCTCACGCTGTTCGGCCTCGCATGCGCCGTGGCGGCCTACCTGCGCGTACCGGAAACCTGGCCGCCGGAAAAGCGCGAAAGCGCGGCCGTGCTGCGCTCGTTCGCGGCGTATGGGCGCTTGCTGCGCGATCCGCTCGTGTGGGGGCACATGCTCTGCGGCGGCATGGCGTTCGCCGCGATGTTCACCTATATCTCGGCCACGCCGTTCGTCTATATCGAGTACTTCCACGTTTCGCCGCAGCACTACGGCTTCTTCTTCGGCGCGAACGTGTTCGGCATCATGCTCGGCAACTTCCTCAACACGCGCTTCATCGGGCGGCTCGGCACCCTGCGCATGGTATCGATCGCTTCGGGCGTGAGCATCGTCGCGTCGCTCTTCGTCGCGCTCATGTGCGTGACGGGCTGGGGCGGCCTGTGGTCGATCGTGTTTGGACTGTTCTTCGTGGTGAGCGTGGTGGGGCTGCTCGGCGCGAACTGCGCGACCGATCTCATGTACCGCTATCCGAAGAACGCGGGCGCGGCGGCGGCCGTGTTCGGCGCGACGCAACTCGCGCTCGGCGCGTTCGCGAGCGCCGTCGTCGGCTGGTTCCCGGGCATCTCGCCGTTCGGCATGGGCGTGACGATCGGCGTATGCGGCCTGCTCACGTGGGTGGGGCGCGCGCTCGTCGTGAAGTGGCACGGCACGCCGGCGCCGGACGCGCCGCAAACGGCAACGCCGTGAGCCGTACGTCGATACGACGTGCAAAATAAAAAATGGGACGCCGAGGCGTCCCATTTTTTCATCGCTCGAATGAGTCGATGAATGAGCCGACCTCAGTCGCGCGCCGTGGGCGAAGCACCGTGGCTCAGCCAGTCGAGCACGGCCGATGCATCGTCGTCGGCATGCTCGCGCACCTTTTCGACGGCGTTGCCAAGGTCCGCATCGGGCGAAGCACGGCGAATCGCGACGCCCACCGCGAGGATGTCGATCATCAGCAGATGCAGGATGCGCGAGATCATCGAAAGCTGCGATTCGCGCATCTCGATGTGATCGGTTTCGAGCGCCACGGTCGCGCGCTTGGCGAGCGGCGTGTTGCTCGACGTGATCGCGATCACCTTCGCGCCCGCCTGCATGGCGACGTCGAGCACGCGCAGCAGTTCCGGCGCGCGGCCCGACTTCGACACGGCCACGATCACGTCGCCCTTGCCGAGCAGCGCGGCGGAAGCGGCCTGCATGTACAGGTCGCCATAGGCGATGGTCGGGATGCCGAAGCGGAAGAACTTGTAGTGCGCGTCCTGCGCGACGATGTGCGAGTTGCCGAGGCCGTAGAACTCGATGCGGCGCGCGCCGTTGAGCAGCGTGATCGCATTCTCGACCTGCTCGAAGTTCAGGTGCTCGCGCAGTTGCAGGATGGCCGAGACGGTATTGTCGAGCACTTTCGCGCCGAAGTCGGTGGCGGTGTCGCCCAGATGCACCTGGCTGTGGCTCACCGGAATCGTGCCCGTGAGGCCCGTGGCGAGCTTGAGCTTGAAGTCCGAGAGGCCCTGGCAGCCCAGCGAGCGGCAAAAGCGGATGACCGTGGGCTGGCTCACGTCGGCCTTGCGCGCGATATCGACGATCGGATCGTTGATGATCGAGCGCGGATGGTTGAGCGCGAGGTCGGCCACGCGGCGCTCGGCGGGCGTGAGCGCGTCGCGCATCTGGCGAATGCGTTCGAACACGGCCGACGAGCCGCCGCCCGCGCGATTGGACAGCTGCTCCGCGAGAATCGCCGACACGCCGAGGAACGCCGGATACTCCGCCGTGATCACGTAGGTGGGGACGTTCGAGAGATAGGTGTCGAAACGGCCCTTCGCCTCGAAGCGCTGGCGGAACGACGAGCGCGTGAAGAGGTCGCCCAGGCGCGGCACCACGCCGCCGCCGATATAGATGCCGCCGAGCGAGCCGAGCGTCATCGCGATGTTGCCCGCGAAGCTGCCGAGAATGCCGCAGAAGCATTCGACGGTCTCGAGCGCGAGCGCCTCGCCGTCGTGCGCGCGCTGCACGACTTCAGCCGTGCCGGGATCGGCGGGCAGTTTCTTCTTGTCGCGTGCGGCGAGCGCACGGTAGATGAGCTCGAGGCCGGGCCCCGCGCACACGCGCTCGAACGACACATGCGGCCACTTCTTGCGCGCGAACTGCAGCACGATGTCTTCGCGCTCGTCCTGCGGCGAGAAGCTTGCGTGGCCGCCTTCGCTGCCGAGCGCGATCCAGCGGTCGTCGGCGGGAATCAGGCCCGAGACGCCGAGACCCGTGCCCGGACCGAGCAGGCCGATCACGCTGTTCTGGCGGCGCTGGCCGCCGCCTACCTGCACGCGCTGCGAGTCGGTCAGGCCGGGCAGCGCCATGGCGAGCGCGGTGAAGTCGTTGACGACCAGCAGCGTGTCGAAGCCGAGCGAGCGACGCGTCGCTTCGATCGAGAAGGTCCAGTCGTGGTTGGTCATGCGCACCTGGTCGCCGTCGACCGGATTCGCAATCGCGATGGCCGCATGATTCACGCGGCCGATCTTGTTGTCCTTCAGGTATTGCTGGATTACTTCCGCGACGCCGGGATACTGTGCGCACGGATACACGCGCACCTGGCCGATTTCGCCCGGACCCGTTTCCAGCGCGAAGCGCGCGTTGGTTCCGCCGATGTCGGCGAGCAGCCTCGGACCGTCGGCGTGCTGGCCTGCGCCAGGGGCGTTTTTATTAGGCGCACCAGTAGACATCGAGTCTCACTCCCTTGTCGTTCGCCAGCTTCGAGATGGCGTTGTTTTGTTCGGCCGCGGCGGCCTGTTGCAGCACTTCGAGCTTGCGCTGTCCCGCGATCAGCAGGAACAGCCGATCGACCTGGCGCAGCGCCTGCATCGACCACGAGACGCGCGCATGGGGCGCTGCCTGCGGATGCACGGCCACGAACGGGCGCGCCGTGGTGATCGCTTGGTGCCATTCGGGGGCGTCGGCGAAGATCGAGGCCGTGTGGCCGTCCTCGCCCATGCCGAGTACGGCGACGTTCGGCAGCTTGCGGGCAGGGTCGGCGTTGAGCGCGGCGACATGCGCGTCGAGGTCTTGCGCCACGTCGACGAGCGGCAGGAAGTGCGCGTGCGCCGCTTCGTGCGTGAGCAGCGTCTCGCGCGCGAGGCGCGCGTTGCTCGCGGAGTCGGTGTCCGGCACCCAGCGGTCGTCGACGAGCGTGACGTCGATGTGCGCCCAGTCGAAACGGTGCGTCGAAAGGGCCTCGAGGAAGGGGCGCGGGCTCGTGCCGCCGGAGACGGCAAGCGTTGCACGGCGCGCGGCAGTGCCGGGCGCCGCCTGCTGAGCGGCGAGCGACGCATGTAGCGCGTCGCCCACGGCTCGCGCCAGCGCGTCGGATTGGACGCGCGGGTCGTCGAATACGTGAAGCTCGATCACTTCTCCTCCATGCTGCTTTTTTGTAGGTCTACGGGGTAGTTCATCTGGCCGGTCCGGCGTCGCGCTTGCTGTGCGCGCCGCCATGCAATCCCATCAATTCTCTTCTTCGAGCCAGCAGGTGCCGTGCTGCGCAAGCATCGCGCTCGCGGCCGCCGGTCCCCATGTGCCGGCCGCATACGGCTTGGGCGCGCGGGGCGTTGCCGCCCACTCGTTGAGGATCGGCTCGACCCACGTCCACGCCGCTTCCTGCTCGTCGCGCCGCACGAACAACGCGAGGCGACCGTTGATCACGTCGAGCAGCAGGCGCTGGTAGGCCTCCATCTGGCCTTCGCGGAAGAACTGGTCGAACGCGAGATCCAGATGCACGCTCGCGAGATTCATGCCTTCGCCGGGCTGCTTCGCGAGGCAGTAGAGGCGGATGTTCTCGTTCGGTTGCAGGCGAATCACGAGGCGGTTCGCGCCGGGGCGCAGCGCCGGTGCGCCGAGCGCCGAATGCGGCACCGGACGGAAGTTCACGACGATCTCGGCCACGCGGTCGGCAAGACGCTTGCCGGTGCGCAGGAAGAAGGGCACGCCCGCCCAGCGCCAGTTTTCGATCTCCACCTTGAGCGCGACGAAGGTTTCCGTGTGGCTTTCGGGTTTCACGCCATGCTCGGTCGCATAGCCCGGCACCGCCTGGCCGCGGATCACGCCCGCATGGTACTGCCCGCGCACGGCGACCTTGCTGATGTCGAGCGGGTTGATCGGCTTGAGCGCGCGCAGCACGCGAAGCTTTTCGTCACGCACCGAATCCGAATCCATCGAATGCGGCGGCTCCATGGCGACGATCGAAAGCAACTGCAACAGGTGATTTTGCACCATGTCGCGCAGCGCGCCAGTGTTGTCATAAAAGTCGCCGCGCGCTTCGACGCCCAGTTCTTCGGCAATCGTGATCTGGATGCTCTCGACCCATTCGCGGCGCCACAGCGGCTCGAAGAGCGCGTTGCCGAAACGCAGCGCGAGCAGGTTCTGCACCGGCTCCTTGCCGAGGTAGTGGTCGATCCGGTAGATCTGGCCTTCGGCGAAGATCTCGCCCACGGCGTCGTTGATCGCGTTGGACGACTTGAGGTCGTAGCCGAGCGGCTTTTCCAGCACGATGCGCGAATTCTCGTTCAGCCCCACGGCGGCAAGCGCGCGGCAGATCGGCACGAACAGCGACGGGCCCGTCGCCAGATAGAACACACGAATGCCGGGCAGCGACGCGATGCCGTCGCGCAAGTGAGTAAAGTCCTCGGCGCGCGAGAGGTCGAGCTTCACATAGACGATGCGTTCGAGGAAGCTGGCCCACGCGTTGTCGTCGAAGCCGCCGTTCTTCTTCACGTGCGGCTTGACGTGCTCGTCGACCCACTGGATGTACGCTGCACGATCCTCTTCGTGGCGCGCGACGCCCACGATCTTGCCGGCCTGGGCGAGCATGCCTGAACGGTGCGCTTCATACAGGGCGGGGAGGATCTTGCGCATCGACAGGTCGCCGGTGGCGCCGAAGAGCACGAACGTGAAACCTGAATCGATCGGGGTTTGCATGAGTCTCGGTCAGAGTCCTGGGGGGCCGCTGCAGGGTACAACGGGTGCCCGTCTGTGTGGGCGATCGGGCGGCCGTAGTCCGATAAAATTTTTTTTGACACTGAATTGTAGTTTAACTACAATCCAAATCAAGAGGTAACGTTCATTCGATGAAAAAAGCGTGGAACGCAGCCAGCAAGGCGGTTTGCGCGGTTTCGCGAGCGGACGGAATGCCCCCTCATGTTAACGGAGAACCACGCGGGACTCAGCCCGGCTTGCCAGTGAGCCGTGCGCCCGGTTCCCCGCCGTGCGGAGGCTTCAAGGCCGCGTGACGCAAGCGGCGCCTCGGCCGGTCGGGTGACCGGTGAAAATCAAAAGAGGAGACAGTCAAGTTGCATTCCGAACCACTCATCTCTTGAGCGTCCTGCGGCCGGTAACCGGCACGCGGCCCGCGCGCATCTAATGAAAAGCACGCGCGCGCGGCACTCCGGCGCCCGTCCGTCCAGTGTTTTGCCTGTTTTGCCTGTTTGACCAACCACCGCACCCTGGTGATCAGGGGCCAATCGTTTTTTGTTCAGGTGTCTGGAGGAGATAAGCAATGAAATTCCGCGCGATCATGGGCGCCCTGTGCGCAGCAGGTCTGTTGGGTGGCGTCGCCACGGCGCAAGCGGCCGAGTCCCTCGAAGTGCTGCACTGGTGGACTTCGGGCGGCGAGTCGAAGGCCGTCGGCGTGCTCAAGGACGACATGACGAAGCAGGGCTATGTGTGGAAGGACTTCGCGGTCGCCGGTGGCGCGGGCGCGGCGGCCATGACCGCACTGAAGACCCAGGTGATCTCGGGCAACGCACCGACGGCCGCCCAGATCAAGGGTCCGCTGATCCAGGAATGGGCTGAGCAGGGCGTGCTGGTGAACGTCGACTCCGTCGCCGGCGACTGGAAGGCCAATCTGCCGCCGCAGATCGACAAGATCATGCACGCCGACGGCCACTACGTGGCAGCGCCGTTCTCGGTGCACCGCGTGAACTGGGTGTGGATCAACAAGGCAGCGCTCGACAAGGTGGGCGGCAAGGCGCCGACAACGTGGCCGGAATTCTTCGCGCTGGCCGACAAGATGAAGGCCGCGGGCATCCAGGCGGTCGCCGCCGGTGGTCAGCCGTGGCAGGACCTGACGCTGTGGGAAGACGTGGTCCTCTCGCAGGGCGCGGACTTCTACAAGAAGGCACTCGTCGACCTCGACCAGAAGACCCTCACGTCGCAGCAGATGGTCGGCGTGTTCGACACGGTCCGCAAGATCGAGTCGTACATGGATAACGGCCGCACGGGCCGCGACTGGAACCTCGCCACGGCCATGGTCATCAACGGCAAGGCCGGCATGCAGTTCATGGGCGACTGGGCCAAGGGCGAGTTCGCGAACGCGAACAAGCAGCCGGATACGGACTACGTTTGCGCAGCCGTGCCGGGCACGGCAAAGGCCTACACTTTTAACGTCGACTCGTTCGTGTTCTTCCAGCAGAAGGGCCAGAAGGAGGCAACGCCTGGCCAGCTCGCCCTCGCGAAGACGATCATGAGCCCGGGCTTCCAGGAGCAGTTCAGCCTGTACAAGGGTTCGATTCCGGTTCGTCTCGGCGTGGACATGAGCAAGTTCGACGCATGCGCGAAGAAGTCGTACGCGGATGAGCAGGTCGCGATCAAGGCCGGCGGCTATGTGCCGTCGCTCGCTCACGGCATGGCTCAGCCGGACGCAACGGCCGGTGCGATCACCGACGTCGTGACGAAGTTCATGAACTCGAACCAGGATTCGAAGAGCGCGGTCGAAGCGCTCGCGAAGGCTGCGAAGACGAAGTGAGCGTAGCAGGTTAGTGCTGTAAGACGGGGGGCGCCATACGTGGCGCGCCCCGGGCATGACGGTTCACTCTCTGAACCCCATCATCGTGCGAAAGCGGTTTTCGCACCGTACCAGGAGTTGCGCAGTGACTGCTTCTCTTAGCGGCAACGGCAAGGCGGCCACGCCTGCTACCCGCCGCGCGTCGCCCATGGCGGCGCTCGCAGACCGCTGGATCCCGAAGCTGGTGCTTTCGCCCAGCATTCTGATCAGCCTCGTATTCGTCTACGGCTTCATTCTCATTACCGGGTATCTGTCGCTCTCGACCTCGCGACTGATGCCGCGCTATGAATTCGCGGGTCTCGACCGCTATCGCGAGCTGTTCGCGAACGACGTCTGGTGGACGTCGGCGCAGAACCTCGGATGGTTCGGCATCCCGTTCATCGCGATCTGCGTAGGGCTCGGGCTGTTCCTCGCGATCCTGCTCGACCAGCAGATTCGTCAGGAAGGCGCGCTGCGCGCGGTGTTCCTCTATCCGATGGCGCTCTCGTACATCGTGACGGGCACGGCATGGCAGTGGATCTTCAATCCGGACCTCGGCATTCAGCAGGTGATGCACAGCATCGGCTGGACGAGCTTCCACATCGACTGGCTCAACGACCCGGACAAGGCCATTTTCTGTATCGTGGTCGCCGCCGTGTGGCAATCCACGGGCTTTTGCATGGCGCTGTTCCTCGCCGGTCTGCGCGGTGTCGATAGCGAAATCTTCAAGGCGGCCCAGGTGGACGGCGCGACGCTGCCCACGATCTACCGGAAGATCGTGATTCCAAGCATGCGTCCGGTGTTTTTCTCCGTGCTGCTGATCCTGTGCCACATCACGATCAAGACGTTCGACCTCGTCGTCGCCTTGACGGCCGGTGGTCCGGGCACGTCGTCGTCGCTGCCGGCCATCTTCATGTACACGTTTTCGTTCAACCGCGGGCAGCTCGGCGTCGGCGCAGCTTCGTCGATGATGATGCTCGCCACGGTCGTGGCCGTGCTCGTGCCGCTCATGTATCTGGAATCGAGGAGCACGCGCAATGCAGCCTAAGATGAACGTGAGCCGCGTGGTCATCTATGCGGCGCTGATCCTGTTCGCGTTGTACTTCCTGTTCCCGCTCTACGTGATGCTGTCGACGTCGTTCAAGTCGCTCGACCAGATTCACACGGGCACCATGCTCTCGCTGCCCACGAGCCCGACCTTCGCGCCGTGGATCAAGGCGTGGAGCGAAGCGTGTACCGGCGTTCGCTGTGACGGCATGCAGCCGTTCTTCATGAACTCGGTGAAGATGGTGATTCCGGCCGTGCTGATCTCGTCGATCATCGGCGCGTTCAACGGCTACGTGCTCACGCACTGGCGCTTTCGCGGCGCGGACGCGCTCTTCACGATGCTGCTGGTGGGCTGCTTCATCCCGTTCCAGGCCATCCTGTTGCCGATGGCGCGTCTCGAAGGCTTCCTCGGCCTGTCGAACACGATCGGCGGTCTGGTGCTGGTGCACGTCGTGTACGGCATTGCGTTCACCACGATGTTCTTCCGCAACTTCTACGTGAGCGTGCCCGCTGAACTCGTGAAGGCCGCGCGCATCGACGGCGCCGGTTTCTTCATGATCTTCACGCGCATCATGCTGCCGATCTCGCTGCCCATCTTCATGGTGTGCCTGATCTGGCAATTCACGCAGATCTGGAATGACTTCCTGTTCGGTATCGTGTTCTCGGGCGTCGATTCGATGCCGATCACGGTGGCGCTGAACAATCTCGTGAACACGTCCACGGGCGTGAAGGAATACAACGTCGACATGGCCGGCGCGATCATCGCCGCGCTGCCCACGCTGCTCGTCTACGTAATCGCCGGCCGCTACTTCGTGCGTGGCCTCACGGCGGGCGCGGTGAAGGGCTAACTGCGCGACAGAACGCGCATTCGATTAAAGGATTCATAGCATGGCAAGCCTTTCCATTCGCGACGTCTACAAGACCTACCCGAACGGGGTGCCCGTCCTCAAGGGCGTCAACATCGACATCGAAGACGGCCAGTTCCTGATTCTGGTCGGCGGCTCGGGCTGCGGGAAGTCGACGCTGCTCAACATGATCGCGGGTCTCGAAACCGTGACCAAGGGCGAGATCATGATGGACGGCAAGGTGGTGAACAACCTCTCGCCGAAGGATCGCGATATCGCGATGGTGTTCCAGTCGTACGCGCTCTATCCGTCGATGACGGTGCGCGAGAACATCTCGTTCGGCCTGAACATCCGCAAGGTGCCGAAGGCCGAGCAGACCCAGATCGTCGACCGCGTGTCGAGCATGCTGCAGATCCAGCATCTGCTCGACCGCAAGCCGGGCCAGCTTTCGGGCGGCCAACGTCAGCGCGTCGCCATGGGCCGCGCACTGGCGCGCGATCCGATCATGTTCCTGTTCGACGAACCGCTCTCGAACCTCGACGCCAAGCTGCGTATCGAGATGCGTTCGGAAATCAAGCTGCTGCATCAGCGCGTGGGCAAGACCATCGTCTACGTGACGCACGACCAGATCGAGGCAATGACGCTCGGCGACCGCATCGCGGTCATGAAGGACGGCATCGTGCAGCAGTTCGGCGCGCCGCAGGACATCTACGACTCGCCGTCGAACCTGTTCGTCGCGGGCTTCATCGGCGCGCCGCCGATGAACTTCATCGAAGGCAAGCTGGTGGAGCAGGGTTCGGGCATCGGCATCGAGCTCGACACGGGCGTGGCGCGCAACGTGCTGAACCTGCCGTTCGACGCGAACAAGGTGCGCGGCCATATCGGCCAGAATGTGGTGCTGGGCCTGCGCCCCGAGCGCATCACCGACGCGCGCAGCTCGCACGACGGCCACGGCCACGAACTGCAGCGCCACGCGGTGCAGGTCGATGTGATCGAGCCGACTGGTCCGGACACGCTCGTGTTCGCGCAGGTCAACGGCAAGCGCATCGTGAGCCGCGTGCACCCGGGCGCGAATCCGCAGCCGCTCAACAACATGGATCTGCTGTTCGACGTTTCGAAGGCCGTGCTGTTCGACCCGAAGACGGAAGCACGTATCGCCTGATCTTCGTTCACCGGTTTGTCCGGCGCGATAAAAAACCCCGTTCGCTGCGCAAGCAGCAACGGGGTTTTTTCGTATCGGCGCGACGATGACGGGTTCGGTCAGGGCGCGTGTGTATGATGCTGCCCGTGTCCGACCGGGTGCGGCTGCAACAGCACGAGCACGGCGCCCGCGCCGCCGTCGTGCGGCCGCGCCTGGCAGAACGCGATGACTTCTTCCTTTTGCACGAGCCACGCGCGCACCTTGCCCTTGAGCACGGGCTCCTTGCCGACGGAACCGAGGCCCTTGCCGTGGATCACGCGCACGCAGCGCAGCCCGCGCTTGCCCGCTTCACGGATGAAGTCCTGTAGCGCCTCGCGCGCTTGCTCGCGGCGCATGCCGTGCAGGTCGAGTTGCGCCTGCACGATCCACGTGCCGCGCCGCAGCTTCTTGACGACTTCCTCGCTCACGCCGGGGCGGTGATAGTAGAGCGAGTCGTCGGTGTCGAGAAACGCTTCCGGGTCGAATTCGTCGGAGATCGCTTCGTGCAGCACGGCCTGCTCGTCGAGCCGCGTTTGCAGCGGCAACGGCACGGGTGCTGCCCGGCGCGGCTGCGCGCGCGCGGGCTGCTTGAGCGGCGCGATCTGGCCGATCTCGCGGCGAAAGAGATCACTGTCGGCGGCGGCTTCGACACGCGCCGCCTGCGCGGCCACGCGTTCGCGCTCGCGCTGGCGGGTTTGCACCTTGAGCGCGTCGCGCAGGCTGCCGAGGCCGGCGAAGCCAGAAGCCGTCTTGCCTGGCGTGGCTTCTTCCGTTGCGGGAGCCGGCGTGGGCGCTGGAGCCTGGCGAGCCGGGGCGGGGCGCCTGGGCTCGCCCGGGTGGGGCACGTTCTTGGGCATGACGAAAAACGCTGGGTGAAGCCCGCTCGTCCGGCTCAGCGGTCGGCTTCGGCGCTCATCACGTGCGCCTGGCCCAGCTCGTTGACGGTCTCGAGGTAGCGCTGCGCGTCGAGTGCGGCCATACAGCCCGTACCCGCGCTCGTGATCGCCTGGCGATAGACGTGATCCTGCACGTCGCCGGCCGCGAACACGCCCGGCACGCTCGTACCGGTAGCATTGCCGTTCAGGCCGCCGTTCGTGATGATGTAGCCGTTCTTCATCTCGAGCTGGCCTTCGAAGATGTCCGTGTTCGGCTTGTGGCCGATCGCAACGAACAGACCCTGCAGGTCGAGCTCGGTGGTCACGCCCGTCTTCACGTTCTTGATGCGCAGGCCGTTTACGCCGCCTTCGTTGCCCTTGACTTCGTCGAGCACGTGGTCCCACTTGATGTCGACCACGCCTTCCTTTTCCTTTTCCAGCAGGCGGTCGATCAGGATCGGCTCGGCGCGGAACTTGTCGCGGCGGTGAATGACCGTGACCTTCTTCGCGATGCCCGAGAGGTAGAGCGCTTCTTCGACGGCCGTGTTGCCGCCGCCGATCACGGCGACGTGCTGGTTGCGGTAGAAGAAGCCGTCGCAGGTCGCGCACGCCGAGACGCCGCGGCCCATGTACAGCTCTTCGCTCGGCAGGCCGAGGTATTGCGCCGACGCGCCGGTCGCGATGATGAGCGAGTCACAGGTGTACTCGGCCGAATCGCCGATCAGGCGGATGGGCTTTTCGTCGAGCCTGGCCGTATGGATGTGATCGAACACGATTTCCGTATTGAAGCGCTCGGCATGCTCGAGGAAACGCTGCATCAGTTCGGGGCCTTGCACGCCGTTCGGGTCTGCGGGCCAGTTTTCGACGTCGGTCGTCGTCATGAGCTGGCCGCCTTGGGCCAGGCCGGTGACGAGCAGCGGCGACAGGTTCGCGCGCGCCGCATAGACGGCGGCCGTGTAGCCGGCGGGGCCGGAACCGAGAATCAGGACTTTGGCGTGTTTGGTTGCAGACATGATCGAATTCCGTAGAAAGACGCTGCGTGGCGCGTAAGGTCGGGCGCCCGGCGAGGGCCGCCCGGCATTGCGGCGGGGCTCACGCATGTAATTGGGCATCAGCCGGCAATTATAAAGGCGGGGGACGTTCGCCGCTCGATGAAGCTTCCTCATCGGCGCGATAGCCTGAGCGTCGCGGGCGGGGCGCGCAGTGCGGATCGGCGGGTGCGATGCGGCCGGACGTCGCTTTGTGGCGCGCCCGCAGCGTTGTCAGTTACCGTCATTTACAGCGAGGGGCCGCCGGGGCCGAAACAACGCGTTTACAATAGGCCCGATCGGACGACGGCGGCCGCGCCCGTCTGCCCGGGGTTTCGGGCATACGGAAGGACTGGCGGACCGCAAACGCATCAAGAATCAGCCCAGGATTCAATGGCCAAAGCTCCCTTTTCCGCGCAGGCGCAGGCATTGCCTCACCGCATGTCGCGCCTTTTCACCGAAATTCGCTGGATTCTGCAGGTCGCGCTAGGCGTATTCCTGCTGATGGCGCTCATCAGTTACAGCCGCCACGACCCGAGCTGGACGCACGCGGCCCAGGTCGACCACATCTCGAACTGGGCGGGGCGCGTCGGCGCGCGCGTCTCGGACATCCTGCTGCTGCTGTTCGGCCTGTCCGCCTACTGGTGGATCGTGCTGCTCGGGCGCCTCATCTCGGCAAACTACCAGCGCATCACGCGCCACGAAGCGATTGCCGACGATGACGAGGACAAGCCGCGCGATATCAGCTGGGTCGCCGAAGCCTTGTCGTTCGTGCTCGTCATGCTGTCGAGCTGCGGCATCGAAGCGCTGCGCATGTGGTCGCTCAAGGTGCAACTGCCCCAGACGCCCGGCGGCGTGGTGGGCGGCGCGGTGGCGCGCGGCGTTTCACACGCGCTCGGCTTCACGGGCGGTACGCTCGCGCTGCTGCTCGGGCTCGCGATCGGTCTTTCACTCTACTTCCGCTTTTCGTGGCTTTCGGTCGCCGAAAAGGTCGGCGAATACATCATCAACGCCGTGACCATGGCGAGGCTGCGCCGCGAGGCGGGCCGCGACCGCAAGCTCGGCGAAGCGGCGGCCGTCAAGCGCGAAGGCAAGGTCGAGCGTGGCCGCGTGAAGATCGAGGAACACGAGCCGGTTACGATCGTGCCGCCGGTGGTCACGCCGCAGCGCTCCGAGCGCGTCGAGAAAGAGCGTCAGGTGCCGCTCTTCAAGGATCTGCCGGGCGATTCAACATTGCCGGCGATCTCGCTGCTCGACCCGGCTTCGGCCACCCAGGAAACCATCTCCGACGACACGCTCGAATTCACCTCGCGCCTGATCGAGAAGAAGCTCAAGGACTTCGGCGTGGACGTCGCCGTGGTGGCCGCGTATCCGGGCCCGGTCGTCACGCGCTACGAGATCGAGCCGGCCACGGGCGTGAAGGGCAGCCAGATCGTGGGCCTCGCGAAGGATCTCGCGCGTTCGCTCTCGCTCGTCTCGATCCGTGTGGTGGAAACGATTCCGGGCAAGAATTTCATGGCGCTGGAGCTGCCGAACCAGCGCCGCCAGACTGTGCGTCTTTCGGAAATCCTCGGCTCGGCGGTCTATTCCGACGCGCCTTCGGCGCTCACCATGGGCCTTGGCAAGGACATCGGCGGCAAGCCGGTATGCGCCGATCTCGCGAAGATGCCTCACCTGCTCGTGGCCGGCACGACCGGCTCGGGCAAGTCGGTGGGGATCAACGCGATGATCCTCTCGCTGCTCTACAAGGCGAGCGCCGAGCAGGTCCGCATGATCCTGATCGATCCGAAGATGCTCGAAATGAGCGTCTACGAGGGCATTCCGCATCTGCTCTGCCCGGTCGTGACCGACATGCGTCAGGCCGGCAACGCGCTGAACTGGACCGTGGCCGAGATGGAGCGCCGCTACAAGCTCATGAGCAAGCTGGGCGTGCGCAATCTCGCGGGCTACAACAACAAGATCGAAGAGGCGAACAAGCGCGAGGAGAAGATCCCGAACCCGTTCAGCCTCACGCCGGACGATCCGGAACCGTGCCAGAAGCTGCCGCATATCGTGGTCGTGATCGACGAACTCGCCGACCTCATGATGGTGGTCGGCAAGAAGGTCGAGGAGCTGATCGCACGTATCGCGCAGAAGGCGCGCGCCGCCGGCATCCACCTGATTCTCGCGACGCAGCGGCCTTCGGTGGACGTCATCACCGGCCTCATCAAGGCCAACGTGCCGACGCGCATTGCGTTCCAGGTCTCCTCGAAGATCGACTCGCGCACGATTCTCGACCAGATGGGCGCCGAGTCGCTGCTGGGCATGGGCGACATGCTCTACCTGCCGCCGGGCACGGGTCTGCCCGTGCGCGTGCACGGCGCGTTCGTCGCCGACGACGAGGTGCACCGCGTCGTCGAGAAGCTCAAGGAGCAGGGCGAGCCGAACTATATCGAGGGCATTCTCGAAGGCGGGGTGGGCGGCGAAGGCGACGAGGGCACCGCTGCGGGAACCAGCGGCACTGGCGACGAGTCCGATCCACTGTATGACCAGGCCGTCGAAGTGGTCATCAAGAATCGCCGCGCGTCGATTTCGCTCGTGCAGCGGCACTTGCGCATCGGCTACAACCGCGCGGCGCGGCTGCTCGAACAGATGGAGCAGTCGGGGCTCGTTTCGGCGATGTCGTCGAGCGGCAACCGCGAGATCCTCGTGCCCAACCGCGGCGACGCCGAATAAGCCATGCCAGGCCGCCGCGCGCCTTGGCAACGGCCCGGCAGCGGCTGCGGCAACCCGACGGCCAAAGACACACCTCTTGGAGAACGATAGATGCAGTATCCGGCTGGACTTCCGACCCGCTTTGCGCGCGCAGCGCGCCGCGCGCTCTTCGTTGCGCTTGGCGCGTCGGTCCTGATGGTCTCGCAGGCGTATGCGAGCGGCACCGATCAACTGAAGCAGTTCGTCTCACAGGTCCATTCCGCGCGCGGCAGTTTCGTGCAGCGGGAACTCAAGGCGCCCTCGGGCGCGAAGAACGCCAGCGACGCCATTGCCACGGCCACGATGAACGCCAAGACTTCGAGCGGCACATTCGTGTTCGCGCGGCCCGGCAAGTTCATCTGGTCGTATGAGAAGCCGTATCAGCAGGTGCTGCAGTCGGACGGCGACAACCTCTACGTCTATGACAAGGACCTGAACCAGGTGACCGAGCGCAAGCTCGGCGGCGCGCTCGGCGCGAGCCCGGCGGCGATCCTGTTCGGCAGCAACGATCTCGACAAGAACTTCACGCTCTCCGACGCGGGCGTGAAGAACGGCATCGACTGGCTGGAGCTGATTCCGAAGTCGAAGGACACGCAGTTCAAGAGCGTGGGCATCGGCTTTCGCGACGGCAACCTCGAAGCCATGGAGCTGCACGACGTGTTCGGCAACGTGACGCTGCTCACGTTCTCCAACATCGAGAAGAACCCGACGCTGCCGGCTTCGACCTTCAAGTTCGTGCGGCCGCCAGGCGCCGATCTGATCACGGGCGGCTCGAACTAAAGCCGTTCACCTCACGCACCACGTAAAAACGGGCGGCTCTTTGCAGGCCGCCCGTTTTTCTTTGTGCGCAGCGGTTTGTCAGGCCGTGAAGCGGATCACGCCGTCCGCGCCGGTCGTGCGCGTGACTTTGCCTTCGAGCCACAGCAGGTTCAGGTGCGCGAGCGCTTCGCCCATCGCGAAAGTCATCTGGTGGATGTCGAGCTCGCGCTTGAACATCATCGGCACGATGTCGGCGGCGCTTTGCGGCGCTCGCCCGCACGCTTCGATCACTTCGGCAAGACGCGCGTCATGGTGCGCGCGCAACTGCGCGATGCGCGTGCGCACGCCGCGAAACGGCTTGCCGTGCGAGGGCAGCACGAGCGTGTTCTCGGGCAGCGTTTCGTAGCGACCGAGCGATTCGAGGTAGAGGCCGAGCGGATTGCCTTCCGGCTCCATGTCGAACACGGAGACGTTGGTCGAGATGCGCGGCAGCACCATGTCGCCGGAGATCAGCACGCCGGTTGCTTCGCAGAACAGCGCGCAATGCTCGGGCGAGTGGCCGTAGCCTGTGATGACGCGCCAGTCGCGGCCGCCGATCGCCACCGTATCGGCTTCGCGCAGGCGGCGGTACTGCGTGGGGAGCGCTGGCACGAGGCTGCCGTAGTAGCCGCGGCGGTTGCGCAGCTTGTCGAGCGAGGCTTCGTCCTTAAGCCCGTGACGCGCGAAATGACGCGCGGCGCCTTCGCCGCCCGCGTTCGAGCCGTCGCCGGCCGCCATCACGCGGGCCTGCATATATTCGCCGAGCGTGGTCCACAGGCGCACGTCCCAGCGTGCTTTGTCTCCGCCCGCGCAGATCCAGTGTGCAAGGCCGATATGGTCGGGGTGGCAATGCGTGACGAGCACGCGCAGCACCGGCAGGTCTTCCAGCTGGTTCTCGAACACGGCTTCCCAGCGGGCCTTGATGGTGTCGTTGGTGATGCCGCAGTCCACCACAGTCCAGCCTTGCTGGCCGTCGATCTCGTCGCGCAGCAGCCAGAGGTTGATGTGGTCGAGCGCGAACGGCAGCGGCATGCGCAGCCATTTCACGCCGGGCGCGACGTCGAAGGCGAGGCCGGGCTCCGGCAGGGTGTCGGCGTAGGGATAGTCGAGCTGGTGTTCGAGGGCGTTCATTGGGGGTGTCTTCTCTTGTCGACCAGAGTTAGCGCTTACTCTGGTCCCATGTAAAACGGTCGACCAGAGTTAGCGCTTGAGCACCGACTCCGGCCCCATGCAAAGCGCGTCTTGCGCGTCGCTCCTGCCGGTTGCGTAACCGCGTACTTGACGATAACGTAAACGTCGATTCTATCGTCCCTCGCGCTGTCGTGCAGACAACAGCCGGGCCAGCCGCCTTTCGCACACCATGACGACCCAGTACACGATTACCGAACTCGCCCGGGAATTCGACGTAACGCCGCGCGCGATCCGTTTCTACGAGGACCAGGGCCTTCTGGCACCCAGCCGGGAAGGCGCGGGTGGCCTGAAGCGCGTCTTTTCGGGGCGCGATCGCACGCGGCTGAAGCTGACGCTGCGCGGCAAGCGCCTCGGCTTCACGCTCTCGGAGATCCGCACGCTGCTCGACCTCTACGAGTCGCCGACCGACACGCTCCCGCAACTCCAGGCGTTCCTCGACACCGTGGTGCATCACCGCGAGATACTCGAGCGCCAGCGCGCGGACCTCGACGCGACGCTCGAAGACCTCGCGCAGTACGAGTCCCAGGCGCGCGCGCTGCTCGACAGGAATGTGGCGCACGAAAGCGACGCTCCCGCCGCCGCTCGCGCGAAACCCTGACGCCCGCGCAACGGGCATGGCCGCCATGAAACACTTCCCGAAACTGCTTTCTTCGCAGATCGGCTTCGATGTCGCGCAGACCATGCTCGACGGCTTCAACCGTCACTACCACAACTTCTGCGACGCGGCGGCGAGGGCGCGGACGTTCTTCGAGGCCGCCGACTGGCGCGCCCTGCAGCAGCTTGCGCGCGAGCGCATCGCCTCTTACGACGATCGCGTGAAGGAATGCGTGGTCGCGCTCGAAGACGAATACGGTGCCGAGAGCATCGACGACGAGGTGTGGCAGCAGATCAAGCTGCACTACATCGGCCTGCTCACGACGCACCGGCAGCCCGAATGCGCGGAGACGTTCTTCAACTCCGTGTGCTGCAAGATCCTGCATCGCTCGTACTTCAACAACGATTTCATCTTCGTGCGGCCCGCCATCTCGACCGAATACATCGAGAACGACGAGCCCGCCGCGAAGCCCACTTACCGCGCGTACTATCCGGGCAAGGACGGCGTCGCGGCGACGCTCGAGCGCATCGTCACGAACTTCCAGCTGCAGACGCCGTTCGAGGATCTCGGGCGCGACGTCGACTGCATCATGCAGACGATGCTCGACTCCTTTGGTGTGGTCGAGCCCAAGCCGAACTTCCAGATTCACGTGCTGTCGTCGCTGTTTTTCCGGCACAAAGGCGCGTATATCGTCGGGCGCATCATCAACGGCGATCTGCTCGCGCCGTTCGTCGTGCCGATCCGTCATGTGGAGTCGGGCAAGCTTGCACTGGACACGGTGCTGCTGCGCACGGAGCAGCTGCTCATCCTCTTCAGCTTCTCGCACTCGTACTTTCTGGTGGACATGGAAGTGCCGTCTGCCTATGTCGAGTTTCTGCGCACCATCATGCCGCGCAAGGCCAAGGGCGAAATCTACACGTCGCTCGGGTTGCAGAAGCAGGGCAAGAACCTGTTCTATCGCGACTTGCTGCACCACCTCTCGCATTCGAGCGACCAGTTCATCGTCGCGCCCGGCATCCGCGGCATGGTGATGATCGTGTTCACGCTGCCTTCGTATCCGTATGTGTTCAAGGTCATCAAGGACAGCTTTCCCGCGCCGAAAGAGACTACGCGCGAGCAGGTCGAAGCGAAGTATCAGCTCGTGAAGCGCCACGACCGGCTTGGGCGCCTTGCCGACACGCTGGAATATTCGAGCGTGGCGCTGCCCATCGCGCGGCTCGACCACGCGCTCGTGCGTGAGCTGCAGACGCTGGCGCCCTCGATGCTCGAGTACGAGGGCGATAACCTCGTGATCCGTCACGTCTACATCGAGCGGCGCATGGTGCCGCTCAATCTCTATCTGCAGAACGGCAGCGACGCGGAAGTCGAGCATGGCATTCGCGAATACGGCAACGCGATCAAGGACCTGCTGCGCGCGAACATCTTTCCGGGCGACATGCTCTACAAGAATTTCGGCGTGACGCGCAACGGCCGCGTGGTGTTTTACGACTACGACGAGATCGAATACCTCACCGACTGCAACGTGCGCGCCGTGCCGCCGCCGCGTAATGAGGAAGACGAACTATCGGGCGAGCCATGGTACCCGGTCGGCCCGCGCGACATCTTTCCGGAGACGTACGGCACATTTTTGCTCGGCGATCCGCGCGTGAAGCGCGCATTTCTCGCCCATCACGCGGACTTCTTCGAGCCCGGGCTCTGGCAGGAAAGCCGCGCGAGGCTCATCGCGGGCGAAGTGCCGGACTGCTTTCCTTACGACGCATCGATTCGTTTTAGCGTGTGTTACCCAGAACGTTTCGCGCGTGAAGACGCGCCGGTCGCGCGCGTTGCCTGAACGCGCGTGCGGCCAACAGCGAATGCAAACGGATTCATCAAGGAGCAAAACATGAGTGAGACGCAAAAGCAGGACGCCATCGTGATCGTTTCGGCGGTGCGCACGCCGATGGCGGGCTTTCAGGGTGATTTCGCGACGCTCACCGCGCCGCAGCTTGGCGCGGCGGCGATCGCGGCGGCCGTCGAGCGCGCCGGGTTGAAGCCCGAACAGGTCGACGAGGTCGTGATGGGCTGCGTGCTGCCCGCGGGGCAGGGCCAGGCGCCCGCGCGCCAGGCGGCGCTCGGCGCGGGGCTGCCGCTCGCAGCGGGTGCCACGACCGTCAACAAGATGTGCGGCTCGGGCATGCGCGCGGCGATGTTCGCGCACGACATGCTGCTGGCGGGTTCGGCCGATGTGATCGTCGCGGGCGGCATGGAGAGCATGTCGAACGCGCCTTATCTGCTGCCGAAGGCGCGCTCCGGCATGCGCATGGGCCACGGCCAGGTGCTCGACCACATGTTCCTCGACGGCCTCGAAGACGCCTATGACAAGGGCCGCCTGATGGGCACGTTCGCGGAAGAATGCGCGGGCGAGTACGACTTCTCGCGCGAGCGCCAGGACGCGTTCGCGATCGAGTCGCTCAAGCGCGCGAAACGCGCCAACGAGGACGGCTCGTTCGCATGGGAGATCGCGCCGGTGAAGGTGGCCTCGCGCGCAGGCGAAACGACCATCGAACGCGACGAGCAGCCGTTCAAGGCCAATCTCGACAAGATCCCGACGCTCAAGCCCGCGTTCAGCAAAACCGGCACGGTGACGGCGGCGAATTCGTCGTCGATTTCGGACGGCGCGGCGGCGCTCGTGATGATGCGCGAATCGACGGCGAAGCAACTCGGCCTCAAGCCGCTCGCACGCGTGACGGGCCATTCGACCTTTGCACAGCAGCCCGCGAAGTTCACGACGGCGCCGGTGGGTGCGATCAGGAAGCTGTTCGAGAAGACCGGCTGGGCGGCGGGCGACGTCGATCTCTACGAGATCAACGAGGCCTTTGCCGTGGTCACGATGGCCGCGATGAAGGAGCACGATCTGCCGCACGAGAAGGTCAACGTGAACGGCGGCGCGTGTGCGCTCGGTCACCCGATCGGCGCTTCGGGCGCACGCATTCTCGTGACGCTGATCGGCGCATTGCGCGCACGCGGCGGCAAACGCGGCGTGGCGACGTTGTGCATCGGCGGCGGAGAGGCCACGGCGATGGGCGTCGAACTGCTGTAGGCTGGCGCCAGACGAAGCGCGCCGCATTGCAAGGCGGCGCGCTGCAGCGGTTTCCATGCACGGACAAGCAAGGTGACGAGATGAAAACAGCGTTGATCGTGGGCGCGTCGCGGGGCCTGGGTTTCGAGTTCGCGCGGCAGTATGCGAAAGCCGGCTGGCGCGTGCTGGCCACGGCGCGCGGGCCCGAAGCGCTCGAAGCCCTGCGCGCAATCGGCGCGCAGACCTTCCAGCTCGATATCGCGCGGCCCGAGGAAATTGCTGCGCTCGGCTGGAAGCTCGACGGCGAACGGCTCGACGTGGCGCTCGTCGTCTGCGGCGTCTACGGCCCGCGCACCGAGGGCGTGGAGACCATCACGGCCGAAGACTTCGAATACGTGATGAACACCAACGTGCGCGGTCCGATGCAACTGATCCCCGTTCTGTTGCCGCTCGTCGACGACGCCCACGGCGTGCTCGGCGTGCTGTCGAGCCGCATGGGCAGCATTGCGGAGACCACGGGCACGACGGGCTGGCTCTATCGCGCGAGCAAGGCCGCGCTCAACGACGTGCTGAAGATCACCTCGCTGCAAACTCGCCGCGCCACCTGCGTCGCGCTGCATCCGGGCTGGGTGCGCACCGACATGGGCGGCGCGCACGCGGCGATCGACCCGGCGGTGAGCGTCGCCGGCATGCGCGAGGTGGTGGCCGAGGCGGCCGCCGCGCGCGACGTCTTCAATGGCCGCTTCTTCCAGTACGACGGCACCGAACTCGACTGGTAAAGCGCCGCCCGTCTGCGCTACGCTTGCGGCCTCTCGCAACGGAGCCTCGACCCATGAACGCTGAAACCGCGCGCGTTGTCTCGCCCGCCACCCGGCCCACCGATTGTCCTTGCGGCGGCGCTGCGCCCAACCAGAAGGCGGTCAGCAAGCCGCCGCGTTACGCGCAGTGCTGTGGCCGCTTCATCGACGCAGCGGCGATCCCCGCCACGGCGCTCGAGCTGATGCGCTCGCGCTACACGGCCTATGTGCTGGGTGAGGAGGCGTATCTGCGCTCGACGTGGGCGCCCGAAACCTGTCCCGCCGATCTCGACGTCGATCCCGCAGCCGAAGGCGCCCCGCGCTGGCTGGGTCTCGCGGTGAAGCGCCACGAACAACGCGACGACGCGCACGCGATTGTCGAATTCGTCGCGCGCTACAAAACGGGCGGCCGCGCGTTCCGGCTGCACGAGACGAGCCGCTTTACGCGCGGCGACGACGGCCGCTGGCGTTATGTTGACGGCGACGTTTCGTCGGGCTAACGAATAACTGACTGCCGGCAATATTTTCCGCAGCGAATTCCCTCGCCGGTTCGCTGACGACGCCAAAATTAATGCCTTTGCAAACAGGCGCTTACTGCAGAATCCCGCGGCTGTTGTCCGCGCGCGACGCTCACCACCCGGACCTTTTTTAAAACGCGCGCGTCCGGCGCGGGCCGAAAGTGCTTGTCCGCCTTGCCTCGTAGGGCCGCGCGAGGTTGGCATGCGTTATGCCGGGTTAGCCCTGAATTGCACAACAAATATTTGTCGTGCGAGTATCTAATCACGGTGCCCCGCACGATACGTAAGTGCATAGTGAAGAAGTTTTTTCACGTGATGCGTGTATCGACTGCAACGGGTGCTGGCGGCGGGTCTGATCGACGATAGAACTGCGCCGCGCAGGTGTTCCGATCGATGCAATTCCCCGTTACGGGTACACGCCCGCTCCTGGCGTCGCGGCCAGGCGCAACGGTGTCTCGTTGTGCCCTGAAAGGGCTGAAGCGTGGGTAATGGTCGGACGGTTGTCGGGTTCACAGCAGCAGGTCTTTTGCAGGTGGTGTAGCGCATGGCGTTCAGGAAGCTCCTTACCGGATGGGTCGTAGCCGGCACCGCGTGTGTGCTTTCGGTGGCTCACGCAGCGTCGCTTTCCGATCCGGCAAGTGCGAGCGCGAACGCGCAACTCGCCGCCAACACCCCGGCCACGCATTCCGCCAACGGCCCCCAATCCAGCCTCGCAGGCGGTCCCCTCGGCAGCGCCAACGTGCCGCGCATCGCGCTCGACGACGCGTATCTGCCCGTCGTGCCCGCCAGCATGAACGAGCAGGTGATCCGCGTTCCCGTCGATGCATCGGGTGACGTCACGCTCGAAACCACGATTTACCGCCCGAACGGCCCCGGCCCGTTCCCGATGGTGATCTTCAACCACGGCAAGATTCCCGGCGACCCGCACCTCCAGTCACGCAGCGACCCGCTCTCGTTCGCGCGCGAATTCGTGCGCCGCGGCTACGTCGTCGTCGCGCCGAACCGCCAGGGCTTCGCGGAGTCGGGCGGCTCGTATCAGCAGGACGGCTGCGATGTCGCGAACAACGGCCTGGGCCAGGCGGCCGATGTTGCCTCGACCATCGCGTACATGTCGAAGCAGCCTTATGTCGACGCGAGCCAGATCATCGTCGCGGGCACCTCGCACGGCGGCCTTGCCACCATGGCCTATGGCACCGAGGCGGCCAACGGCGTGCGCGCACTCATCAACTTCTCGGGCGGCCTGCGCCAGGACGCCTGCACGGGCTGGCAGAACAACCTGACGCAGGCGTTCGGCGACTACGGCGGCAAGGCCCGCGTGGCCTCGCTCTGGCTCTACGGCGACAACGACTCGGTCTGGTCGCCCGATCTCGTCGCGAAGATGTTCGCCGCTTACCGCGACGCCCAGACGGGTGAGGATCACCCGGCCGCGACGGCCAAGCTCGTGGACTTCGGCGCCTACAAGAACGACGCGCATCGCCTCGTGGGCGATCGCGACGGCGTGAAGATCTGGTGGCCGACGGTCGAGGCGTTCCTCGCCAACCGCGGCCTGCCGACGGCGGTGCAGTATCGCGTGGCCTCGCCGGTCGCGCCGCGCGGCACCGGCTTCGCGCAAATCGACTCGGTCGGCGCGGTGCCGTTCGTCGATCAGGCGGGCCGCGACGGTTATCGCAACTTCCTCAAGCAGTATCCGAGCCGCGCCTTCGCGGTGTCCGACTCCGGCGCGTGGTCATGGGCCGAAGGCGGCGACAATCCGATGGCCGTGGCGATCTCGAACTGTGAAAAGCACAGCGCCGATCCTTGCCGCCTCTATGCCGTCAACAACACGGTGGTCTGGAACAACGGCGGCACGCAGACCGCCCAGACCGACGAGAGCGACACCACGCGCGCCACGGCGGACAACACCGCCAACGACAGCGACCACCCGCTGGCGAGCCGGTAAGGACCGCTGCCCGGCGAGCGCCGGGCTCACACTCTCCATCGCGTTTGAAGCTTGCGGCCCCAGAGCGGGCCGCTTTGCCTTTGCGCGGCCCATTGCCTCGCACGCAACCCGTTGTGCCGCCCACTATCGGCTGACTTTCGCGCGCCCGCGCCGGCGGACGCGTCGCCAAAAATATCCGCCGCGCCGTCCTGCATTCTGCAATTTCGCACCGCCGCGCAGATTTTTTTGCGTAAGGCGGGTTCACTTTGCCGTCGTCATCTCCGCGCATTTCTGGTCTTTCTTTTCCATCGGTCCGGAGTTGTCCCGAACGGCGCGAAACGCCGCACCGCCGTGCGTTGGAGGGCGATTTCCGGGGTAGTGCATTGCGGCAGCTAACACGTTAATCTCGATCCCGCTGTCGTATCGGGAGTCGTATTTGAATTCGCAATCTCACCTTGCCCGCGAAGATCGCGCCGCGACCGATTGGGTCGCTCGCAGCCTGCGCGCCGTGTGGCACCCTTGCACCCAGATGAAACATCACGAGCGCCTGCCGCTCGTGGCCGTCGCACGGGGCGAAGGCCCGTGGCTGCATGACCGCGAGGGCCGCCGTTACCTGGACGCGATCAGTTCGTGGTGGGTGAACCTCTTCGGCCACGCCAACGCCTCGATCAATGCCGCGCTCAAGGCGCAACTCGACACGCTCGAGCACGTCATGCTCGCGGGCTGCACGCACGAGTCCGCCGTGGAGCTCGCCGAGCGGCTGTCGGCGCGCACGGGCGGCGTGCTCGGCCATGCGTTCTTCGCTTCCGACGGCGCGTCGGCCGTCGAAATCGCGCTCAAGATGAGCTTTCATTCGTGGCGCAACCGCGGCGAGAGCGGCAAGCGTGAATTCGTCTGCCTTGCCAACAGCTATCACGGCGAGACCATCGGCGCGCTCGGCGTGACCGATGTGAAGCTCTTCAGGGATGCGTACGATCCGTTGCTGCATCACGCGCATGTGGTCGCTTCGCCCGACGCCCGCGCGGCGCAACCCGGCCAAACGGCGGCGGATGTCGCCGCGCGCGCGCTGGCCGATGTCGAGCGTCTTTTCATCGAGCGCGAGGGGCGCATCGCTGCGTTGATCGTCGAGCCGCTCGTGCAGTGCGCCGCCGGCATGGCGATGCACGATCCCGCGTATCTCAAGGGCCTGCGCGCGCTGTGCGACCGCCATCGCGTTCACCTGATCGCCGATGAAATCGCCGTCGGCTGCGGGCGCACCGGCACGTTCTTCGCGTGCGAGCAGGCCGACATCTGGCCCGATCTGCTCACGCTCTCGAAGGGCATCAGCGGCGGCTATCTGCCGCTTTCGATCGTGCTGTCGCGCGACGCGATCTACGAGTCGTTCTACGACGACGACACGACGCGCGGCTTCCTCCATTCGCATTCGTACACGGGCAATCCGCTCGCGTGCCGCGCCGCGCTCGCCACGCTCGATTTGTTCGAGCGCGATGACGTGCTGGTTGCGAACGCCCGCAAATCGGCGCATCTGCGCGAATTGTTCGATCCTCTCGCCGCGCATCCGCTCGTGCGCAACCTGCGCCAGTGCGGCACGATTCTCGCGTTCGACGTGGCGCTCGAAGACGCGCAGCGCGCGGCGACGTTTTCGCGCCGCTTCTTCGAAAACGCACTGCAGCGCGAACTGCTGCTGCGCCCGATCGGCACGACGGTCTACGTCATGCCGCCGTATATTCTGGACAACGAAATGCAGGCGTTCCTCGCTGCACGCACGCGCGAGACTTTCGACGCCACCGTCGCGGAGGACCTCTGACATGGCATTGCTCGATACCCTCGAACAGGGCTTGCGCGATATCGACGCGCACGGCCTGCGCCGGCGCCGCCGCACCGCCGACTCGCCTTGCAGCGCCCATATGCAGGTGGACGGCCGCGCGACTATCGGTTTTGCCAGCAACGACTATCTCGGCCTCGCCGCGCACCCGCAACTGGTCGCGGCCATCGCTGAAGGCGCGCAGCGTTACGGCGCGGGCAGCGGCGGCTCGCATCTGCTCGGTGGCCACTCGCGCGCTCACGCCCAGCTCGAAGACGATCTCGCGGCATTCGCGGGCACCTTCGTCGCTGCGCCGCGCGCGCTGTACTTCAGCACCGGCTACATGGCCAACCTGGCCGTGCTCACGGCGCTCGCGGGGCGCGGCACGACGATCTTTTCCGATGCGCTCAACCACGCCTCGCTGATCGACGGCGCGCGGCTCTCGCGCGCCGACATCCAGATCTATCCGCATGCCGACATGGCGGCGCTCGCCGCGATGCTCGAAGCCTCCGACGCGAGCGCGAAGCTGATCGTGAGCGACACGGTGTTCAGCATGGACGGCGATGTCGCGCCGCTCGCGCGTCTCGTCGAACTCGCGCAACAGCATGGCGCGTGGCTCGTGGTCGACGACGCACATGGTTTCGGCGTACTGGGCCCGCAGGGCCGCGGCTCGCTCGCGCAAGCCGCGCTGCGCTCGGAGCATCTCGTGATGGTCGGCACACTCGGGAAGGCGGCGGGCGTGTCGGGCGCGTTCATTTGCGCGCATGGCACCGTGATCGAGTGGCTTGTGCAGCGTGCGCGTCCGTACATCTTCACCACGGCTTCGTCGCCGGCGGTTGCGCATGCGGTGTCCGCGAGCCTGCGTTTGATCGAAGGCGAGGAGGGCGACGCGCGCCGCGCGCATCTCAAGCATCTGATCGCGCGCACGCGCGCGCTGCTCAGCGATACCTGCTGGCAACCCGTCGATTCGCATACCGCCGTGCAGCCGCTCGTCATCGGCGCGAACGAGGCGACGCTCGCGCTGCAGGCCACGCTCGAGCGCGACGGCCTGTGGGTGCCCGCCATTCGTCCACCGACCGTGCCCGAGGGCACCTCGCGTCTGCGCATTTCGCTCTCCGCTGCGCATTCGGATGCCGACCTCGACCGGCTGAACGCATCGCTGCAACGCGCGAGCCTCGAAGCACGGGAGCTTGTGCAATGACGGTTTCGCTTTTCGTCACCGGCACCGATACCGAGATCGGCAAGACCTTCGTGAGCGCGGCGCTGCTGCGCGGCTTCGCTCGCGCGGGGCTGCGCGCCACGGCGCTCAAGCCGATCGCCGCGGGCGCTTACGAGCGCGACGGCGTGTGGCACAACGAGGACGCCGATCAGCTCGACGCCGCCGCGAGCGTGCTGCTGCCGCCCGAGATCCGCACGCCGTTCCTGCTCAAAGAGCCCGCCGCGCCGCACATCGCCGCCGCGCTCGAAGGCGTGACGCTCGATATGGCGCGCATCGTCGATTGCTACGAGGCGGCCTGCGAGCGCGCGGATGCCGTCGTCGTGGAAGGCGTGGGCGGTTTTCGCGTGCCTCTTACGCCGACCGAAGACACCGCCGATCTCGCCGTCGCGCTCGGTCTGCCCGTCGTGCTCGTGGTGGGCATGCGCCTCGGCTGCATCAGCCACGCGCTGCTCACTGCCGAAGCGATTGCCGCGCGCGGATTGACGCTCGCGGGCTGGGTCGCGAACCGTATCGACCCGGCCATGACGTTCCCCGAGGAAAACATCGGCACGCTGCGCGAGCGCCTCGCCGCTCAGTACGGTGCGCCGCTCGTCGGCGTCGTGCCGCACATGCGCGGTGCGAGCGCCGACGACGCAGCCGGACATCTGAACATCGATGCGTTGCTCGCACGCCTGCGCGCCAACGCGTAATGCACTCAAGCACAGTCAAGCACAGTCACGTAAAGAAGGACCCGACACCATGACGCAAACCCACATCGACATCACAACGCTCAAGGCCACCGCGCCGAGCGCCCAGGCCGCAGCCGAAGCCGCCGCGCGCTGGAAAGTCGCCGACGTCGCCGCACTCTACGAGTTGCCGTTCAACGACCTGATGTTCCGCGCGCAGCAGGTGCATCGCGAGCATTTCGATGCGAACGCCGTGCAGCTTTCCACGCTTCTCTCGATCAAGACCGGCGGCTGCGAGGAAGACTGCGCGTACTGCCCGCAATCGGCGCATCACGACACGGAACTGGAAGCCGGCAAGCTGATGGAAGTCGACGCCGTGCTGGACGCGGCGCGCGCGGCCAAGGCAAACGGCGCGACGCGCTTTTGCATGGGCGCGGCGTGGCGCAATCCGAAGGATCGCCACCTCGAACCGATCAAGGACATGATCCGCGGCGTGAAGGCGATGGGTCTCGAAACCTGCGTGACGCTCGGCATGCTCGAAGATCACCAGGCGAAGGCGTTGGCCGATGCGGGCCTCGACTACTACAACCATAACCTCGATACGTCGCCGGAGTTCTACGGCAAGATCATTTCGACGCGCACCTACGAGGACCGCCTCGAGACGCTCGAACGCGTACGCGACGCGGGCATCAACGTGTGCTGCGGCGGCATCGTCGGCATGGGCGAGTCGCGCCGCGAACGCGCGGGCCTGATCGCCCAGCTCGCGAACATGGAGCCGTATCCGGAGTCGGTGCCCATCAACAACCTCGTGCAAGTCGCGGGGACGCCGCTCGAAGGCACGGAACCGATCGACCCGTTCGAATTCGTGCGCACGATCGCGGTGGCGCGCATCACGATGCCCAAGGCGATGGTGCGCCTCTCGGCGGGCCGCGAGCAGATGGACGACGCGCTCCAGGCACTGTGCTTCATGGCGGGCGCGAACTCGATTTTCTACGGCGACCAGCTGCTCACCACGAGCAACCCGCAGGCGCAAGCCGACCGCAAGCTGCTGCAGCGCCTGGGCATCACGGCGCAGGCCGCGCAGCATCTGCCCGCCGACGACCACGCTCATCACGACCATCACGGTCATGCGCACGGCGGCTGCGGCCATTGCGAGTGACGCTGCGCATGTCGCCAAAAGCAAAAACGCCAGGCTGCGTAGCCTGGCGTTTTTTATTGTCCAGCGAAAGTACGGCGCGTTACGCGTAAGCCGCGCGCCGGCGCCCCGCGAGCGCGAGATAGCACAGGGCGCCGATCACGAGCGAAGGCAGCGTCGCGCCGAGATTCGGCAGCCACTGGTTGAGCGCCTGATACGCGCCGAAACCGACCACCCACGCGACGAACGCGCTCACGTGCCAGCCGCCCGAATAGCCATAGGCGCCGTTCAGATCGGCGAGGGCCTGGGTGTCGATGCGGCGGCGGCGCACGACGAAGTGATCGGCGAGCACTACCCCGAAGAGCGGCGCGAACACCGAGCCGATAAAGAGCAGGAAGTTCTCGTACTTCGCCATCGGCACGACGAGGCCGATCAGCGTGCACAGCGCGCCGAACGCCGCCGAGAGCCAGGGCACACTGGCGCGCGTCCAGAACGTGCCGGTCGAGACCGCGGCCGAGTGGATATCGGCGAAGGCATTGTCGATTTCGTCGATCAGCACGAGCAGCAGCGCGAAGCCGCCGCCGGCCTGCGCGAGCGCCGTGGTGAGGAGGGCGTCGCCGCCGCCCGCGGCGAGGCCGTAGATCGCGCCGAGCGCATAGAACCACAGGTTCGCGATGCCATAGCCGAACAGCGTGCCGCGGAAGGTTTCGCCCGCCTTGCGGCCGAACCGCGTGTAGTCGGCGATGAGCGGCAGCCACGAGAGCGGCATCGCCACCACGAGGTCGATGGCGCTGCCAAACGGCATTTCGCCCGTGCCGGGGCGGCGCATCAGCGCGCCCAGGTCCTGCTTCACGAGCAGGCCCCACGTGAGCCAGGCGGCGCCCGCGAGCAGCAGCCAGATTCCCCACGTGCGCAGGAAGCGCCGCACGAAGGAGAGCGGCCCGCTCACGGCGAGCAGCGTGGCGAGCACGCCGAAGATCACGGTCCAGACGAGCGGCATCGACAGGCCGAAGGCTTGCCTGGCGAGCGCATCGGCGGAATCGCGCATCACGATGATCTCGAACGAGCCCCAGCCCACGAGCTGCACCATGTTGATGACGGCCGGCACCGACACGCCACGAACGCCAAGCGTCGGGCGCAGCGACGACATGGCGGCGAGGCCCGTGTCCGTGCCGATCACGCCCGCGAGCGCGAGCAGCACGACGCCGATCACGCTGCCGATGACGATGGCCATAAGCGCGTGGGGCAGCGAGAGGCCCGGCACGAGCAGCGCGCCTGCCTGCGCGACGAGCAGGCCGATGCCGAGCGAAAACCATAGCGCGAAGGCGTCGCCGGTGCGGAACTGACGGCGCGCGTCGGGCACGGGCACATTCGGCGCGTAGGTGGAGCCGGTCTCGCCGGCGTGCGAATCTTGAGTCATGTGGAACGCTTTCCTCTGTATCGTCTGTTTTGTCTGTTTTGTCCGGGTGCGTCGGCTTCAGCAGCTCGGCCCGCGCTTCGCGCCGCGGCGCACGCTGTCATAATGCACGACTGCATCCGGTGCGGCGCGCCGTTTTGTGGAGTGGGGCGCTGTGTCCCCGAATCTGCCACCGAATTTGCCGCACATGTGCGGCCAGCCGGAAAGCCGTCATTATCGCGAAAACGTCATGTTTGAAGAAACCCGTGCCAACGTCCCGCTCGCCGAACGGCTGCGCCCGCGCTCCATCGACGAGGTCATCGGCCAGAAGCATCTGCTCGGGCCCAACAAGCCGCTGCGCGTCGCGTTCGAGTCCGGCGAAGCGCATTCGATGATTCTCTGGGGGCCGCCGGGCGTGGGCAAGACCACGCTCGCGCGCCTCATGGCCGATGCCTTCCACGCCGAATTCATTGCGCTCTCGGCGGTGCTTTCGGGCGTGAAGGACATCCGCGAGGCCGTGGAGCAGGCGCAGCTGCATCGTGCGCATGGCCACCAGACGCTCGTGTTCGTCGACGAGGTCCATCGCTTCAACAAGAGCCAGCAAGACGCCTTCCTGCCGCACGTGGAGTCGGGCCTCTTCGTGTTCGTCGGCGCGACGACGGAAAACCCGTCGTTCGAGGTGAACAGCGCACTGCTGTCCCGCGCCGCCGTGTACGTGCTCAAGAGCCTCGATGAGGAAGAGCAGGGCGAACTGCTCGCGCGCGCGAGCGAGGAACTGGGCGGCCTGACTTTCACGGACGAAGCGAAGAAGGCGTTGATCGGTTCCGCCGACGGCGACGGGCGCAAGCTCCTGAACAACCTCGAAATCGTCGCGCGCGCGGCCGCCCAGCAAAAGAAGACCGAGATCGACGGCGAACTGCTCGGCAGCGCGCTGGCGGAGAACCTGCGCCGCTTCGACAAGGGCGGCGACGCCTTCTACGACCAGATCAGCGCGCTGCACAAGTCGGTGCGCGGCAGCAATCCGGACGGCGCGCTCTACTGGTTCTGCCGCATGCTCGACGGCGGCGCGGACCCGCGCTATCTCGCGCGGCGCATCGTGCGCATGGCGTGGGAGGACATCGGCCTGGCCGACCCGCGCGCCGGGCGCATCACGCTCGATGCCGCTGAAACCTACGAGCGCCTCGGTTCGCCCGAAGGCGAACTCGCGCTCGCGCAGGCCGTGATCTATCTGGCCGTCGCGCCGAAGTCGAACGCGGGCTACAACGCCTATAACGAGGCGCGGCGCTTCGTGAGCAAGGACCAGTCGCGCGCGGTGCCCATCCATCTGCGCAATGCGCCGACGAAGCTGATGAAGGAGCTGGGCTACGGTCACGAATATCGCTACGCGCACGACGAACCCGACGCCTACGCAGCCGGCGAGACCTATCTGCCCGACGGCATGCGCGAGCCGCGCTGGTATCAGCCCACGCCGCGCGGGCTCGAGGGCAAGATCGGCGAAAAGCTCGCGCGCCTGGCCGATCTCGACGCGCACTGGCGCGAGGAGCACCGCGCGGACATCCGCGAGAGGAAGCGCAAGGGCTGAATCGCCCCAAACAACGGCGATGCCCGCCGCGCCGGGCTGCCCGGCCGGTGCGCTAAAATCGTCCCTTCACACAACGAAACTGCGTCTCACAATCCCATGCTCGACATCCAGCTGCTGCGCAAAGACCTCGAAGGCGTCGCGAAGCGCCTCGCCGACCGCGGCTACACCCTCGACGTCGCGGCCTTCTCCGCGCTCGAAGCGGAACGCCGCGCCATCCAGACCCGCACCGAAGAGCTCCAGGCGCGCCGCAACAGCCTGTCGAAGCAGATCGGCGCGATGAAAGGCCGTGGCGAGGACACCTCGGCGGTCATGGCCGAAGTGGGCGGCATCGGCGACGAGATGAAGACGTCGGCGGCCAAGCTCGACGAGATCCAGTCGAAGCTCTCGGACCTGCTGCTCGGCGTGCCGAACCTGCCGCACGAAAGCGTGCCCGCGGGCAAGGACGAGGCCGACAACGTGGAAGTGCGCCGCTGGGGCACGCCGCGCGCGTTCGACTTCGAGGTGAAGGATCACGTGGACGTCGGTACGCCGCTGGGTCTGGACTTCGAAACGGGCGCGAAGCTCTCGGGCGCCCGCTTCACGATGCTGCGCGGCCAGATCGCGCGCCTGCACCGCGCGCTCGCGCAGTTCATGATCGACACCCACACGCTCCACCACGGCTACACGGAAACGTACACGCCCTACATCGTCAACCCGGAAATTCTGTACGGCACGGGCCAGCTGCCCAAGTTCGCCGACGACATGTTCCGCGTGGAAAAGGGCGGCGGCGAAAACACGGTCACGCAGTACCTCATTTCGACCTCGGAAATCTCGCTCACGAACACCGTGCGCGAGAGCATCGTGGAAGGCAGCGCGCTGCCGATCAAGCTCACGGCGCATTCGCCGTGCTTCCGCTCGGAAGCCGGTTCGTATGGCCGCGACACGCGCGGCATGATCCGTCAGCACCAGTTCGACAAGGTCGAGATGGTGCAGATCGTTGCGCCCGAAACGTCGTACGACGCGCTCGAGCAGATGGTCGTCCACGCGGAAACCATTCTGCAGAAGCTTGGCCTGCCGTATCGCGTCATCACGCTGTGCACGGGCGACATGGGTTTCTCGGCCACCAAGACGTATGACCTCGAAGTGTGGCTGCCTGCGCAGAACACGTATCGCGAAATTTCGAGCTGCTCGAACACGGAAGCGTTCCAGGCGCGCCGCATGCAGGCGCGCTATCGCAACGCGCAGGGCAAGCCGGAACTCGTGCACACGCTCAACGGCTCGGGCCTCGCCGTCGGCCGCACGCTGGTTGCCGTGCTGGAGAACTATCAGGAAGCCGATGGCTCGGTCGCCGTGCCGGAGGTGCTGCGGCCGTATATGGGCGGCGTGGCGCGTCTCGAAGCCGGCGCCTGAGGCGCTGTCTCGCGCGCAGGACATGTGATTCCTTGCCCTCGAAACTTTTTTCCGATGAGGGCTTGCAGAAGTCAAAAAATGTTCTATAATCTTCGCTTCTCCGGTTGCCGACCAACACCGGGGAAGCAGTAAAGAGCCGTACACCGGAGAGGTGGCAGAGTGGTCGAATGTACCTGACTCGAAATCAGGCGTACGGTTTCCCCGTACCGTGGGTTCGAATCCCACCCTCTCCGCCAGATTCAGAAAACCCCTGCATGCTTACCCGCTGCAGGGGTTTTTGCTTTTCTGCTCGAGTTCCGGCATGCAGGCCGGCGCGCGCATTCACTTGCGCTTGGGGTCATGATCGGACTGCCAGCGCGCGATGTAAGATATTTCTCATTCTTGACGGCGGCTTTTGCTCGAACGATCGGAGATCTCTGAAAATTCGGCGTCCGGCGTCATCGGGATGACACAGATTGCTGCGGGTTGCTGCGCTGGCGACGCCGCAGCGCCGGTACAATCGCTCCTTTGAATTGCGGCGCAGGCTTCTCTGTCACCGCCGCGCCCACTCCGGTCCATCGATGCCTATCACCTACAAGTCTGCCGATGATCTCGCCCGCCTGCGCATTTCGGGCCGGCTCGCCGCCGACGTGCTCGCGATGATCGGCGAGCACGTGAAGCCGGGCGTCTCCACCGACGACCTCGACGCGATCTGCAACGACTACATCGTCAACACGCTCAAGGCCGTGCCGGCCAATGTCGGCTACCTCGGCTTTCCGAAGACGATCTGCACGTCCGTCAATTCCGTGGTCTGCCACGGCATTCCGAATCGCGGCGAGGTGCTCAAGGACGGCGACATCATCAACATCGACGTGGCCGTGATCAAGGACGGCTATTTCGGGGACACGAGCCGCATGTACTGCGTCGGCACGCCGAGTTCGGTGGGTCGCCAGCTGATCGACACGACCTACGAGGCGATGCTCGCGGGCATCCGCCAGGTGAAGCCGGGGGCGACGCTCGGCGACGTCGGCAACGCCATCCAGAAGCGCGCCCAGGCGGACGGCTTCTCGATCGTGCGCGAGTACTGCGGCCACGGCATCGGCAAGGTCTACCACGAGGAACCGCAGGTGCTGCACTACGGCCAGCCGGGGCAGGGCGTGCGCCTGAAGCCGGGCATGGTCTTCACGATCGAGCCGATGGTCAACGCGGGCCGCGCCGGCACATCGGTGCAGCGCGACGGCTGGACGGTCGTCACGAAGGACCGCTCGCTTTCGGCGCAGTGGGAACACATGGTCGCGGTTACCGACGACGGCTACGAACTCCTCACGCCCTGGCCGGACGGCACAGGCGCCTACGAGGCCCCGTGAGCGTGGCTGTGCGGCCTCTGGGGCCGTCTGTCAAGGCTCGCGCGCGGGGCGTCGCGTGCCGGCAATTGTCAAATAAGGATTTGACTCTCAAGCCAGTTCGGTTAAAGCTACGCGTTAGCGCTTTATTGGGGTTTACGACTGCATGAGTCCGTCACTGACCGTTCGCCGTATCGCCGCCGATCAGGGTGCCGTGCTCCGCGAGCTTCGAACAGCTTCGCTGCGCGACGCGCCTTATGCATTCGGCGACACGCTCGAAGACGCGCTATCCGCCGATGTCGCCGTTTTCGACGCCGCGGCGGCCCGGCATGCGGTCTCGCACACGGGCACGTCGTTCATTCTCTATACCGAGGGCCATCCGGCCGGTCTGATCGGCGCGAGCTTCGAAAGCGCGCCGGCGCGCCGCGCGTTCGTCTCGGCGCTGTGGGTCGCGCCTGCGGTGCGTCATCTGAGCGGCGGCGAACTGCTGCTGAACAGCGCCATCGACTGGCTCGTGAGCGAAGGCGCCACGCAGGTCTACGCCTGGATCACCGACACGAACGCCACGGCCATGCGCTTCTACGAGCGCCTCGGCTTTGTCGCCACCGGCGACCACGCGCGCAGCCAGCAGCAGCCCGAGCAGTGGGAAACGCTGCTCATGCGCACGCTCGGCGAGCATACGAAGTCCGCTTCCTCGCCGTAACGCCCCGCGTTCGCGCCGCTGCGTGCGGCGTCGCGCGCGTTTCGCTGCCCTCCGCACGTCACACCGAAACACCATTAAAAATAATGGCCGTGTGCGTCCGCGCCTGTAAAATACGCAAAATTTTTAGCCGAACGCCATGTCGCCCAAGAAATCGCCATATTTTGAACTGAAGAGCGGTTCAGTCGATACGCTTCTGTTCGTGGTCAAGACGACCGAGCTCGACGCCATGCGCGCCGAGCTCACGCGGCGCTTCGAGGCGACGCCCGAATTCTTCGCGAACGACACTGTCGCGATCGACGTGCGGCGTCTCGCCGACGGCGAGCAGGTCGCGCTCGGCGACATCGCGCGCCTGCTCGAAAGCGTGCGCATGCGTCCGGTAGGCGTGGTTGCGCAACCTGAACAACACAGCTGGGCCGCTGCGGCAGGCCTGCCGTTCCTCGAGGCCCGCGACCGCCGCGGCGCGGGCGCGAAGCCGGCCGCCGAAGAAGGCGCAAGCGAAGGCGAGGCAGCGAATGCTTCGGCGAGCGCATCCGCCACCGGTTCGGCCGCGCCGCACGCCACCGCTGCGCAGCCCGAACTCTTTACGGCCGAAACGGACCCGGCCGCCGCCGAAGCGAGCGCAGCGGCAACGGTGAGTGCCGCGGCGGCCCTCGACGCCGGCGCGTCGGGCACGCGCGCGGAACCCACGCTCGTGATCGACCGGCCGCTGCGCTCGGGCCAGCGCATCTACGCGAAGGGCGACGTGGTCGTGCTCGGCCTCGTATCCAACGGCGCGGAAGTGATCGCCGAGGGCAACATCCACATTTACGCGCCGCTGCGCGGCCGCGCGCTCGCGGGTGTGCACGGCAACCACGACGCACGCATTTTCTGCACGAGCCTCGAGGCGGAACTGATTTCGATTGCGGGCATCTACCGTACGACTGAAGTTCCACTCGCCGACGACGTGCGGGGCAAGCCGGCGCAAATCCGGCTCGAGGAAGAAAAGCTGTTGATCGAACCGTTGAGGCTCACCTGAGTCGCAGCTCGAGCGTCGTGCGCAGGCGATCAGGGGCATGAGCGGCACGCGATGAGACCAAACTGAGAAACTGACGAACGCAAGGTAAGGGAATGGCAAAAATCATTGTGGTGACTTCGGGCAAAGGTGGTGTCGGCAAGACGACCACGAGCGCGAGTTTCGCATCGGGCCTCGCGTTGCGCGGCCACAAGACCGCGGTCATCGACTTCGACGTGGGCCTGCGCAATCTCGACCTCATCATGGGTTGCGAGCGCCGCGTCGTGTACGACCTGATCAACGTGATCCAGGGTGAGGCGAACCTCAATCAGGCGCTCATCAAGGACAAGAAGTGCGAAAACCTCTTCATTCTCCCGGCCTCGCAAACGCGCGATAAAGACGCGCTCACGAAAGAAGGCGTGGAGAAGGTGATCGAGGACCTGCGCAAGATGGACTTCGAGTACATCGTGTGCGATTCGCCCGCGGGCATCGAGTCGGGCGCGCTGCTCGCGATGCACTTCGCCGACGAAGCGCTCATCGTGACGAACCCGGAAGTGTCTTCCGTGCGCGACTCGGACCGTATCCTCGGCATGCTGTCGTCGAAGACGAAGCGTGCGATCGAAGGCAAGGACCCGATCAAGGAGCACCTGCTCATCACCCGCTACAACCCGAAGCGCGTGAGCGAAGGCGAAATGCTCTCGCTGAACGACATTCAGGAAATCCTGCGCATTGAACTGATCGGCGTGATTCCCGAATCGGAAGCGGTGCTGCACGCATCGAACCAGGGTCTGCCGGCAGTGCATCTGGACGGCACCGACGTCGCCGAGTCGTACAAGGACGTCGTGTCGCGCTTTCTCGGCGAGGACAAGTCGCTTCGCTTCACCGATTACCAGAAGCCGGGCCTCTTGCAGCGCCTCTTCGGTAGCAAGTAAGGGAGGCGAACGTCATGTCGTTTCTTTCGTTTTTTCTCGGCGAGAAGAAGAAGTCCGCCTCGGTAGCGAAGGAACGCCTGCAGCTCATCATTGCTCACGAGCGCGCAGGCGGCCATCCGCCCGCCGACTATCTGCCGGCCCTGCAACGCGAACTGGTCGCGGTGATCTCGAAGTACGTGAAGATCTCCGATGAAGACATTCGCGTGAGCCTCGAACGTCAGGACGATCTCGAAGTGCTCGAGGTCAAGATCGAGATTCCGCAGGCTTGAGTTTCAACGCGCGCAGCCACTGCGCTGCGCGCGTCGTTCGTCGTATCGCCCCGCTGTTCCTTCGCGCCTTCCCTTCTCGTGCGCCGTGCTTTGGCCCGGTCGCCTGCCTTGCCGAAATATTCCGTTTCACATCACCCCGCGCCGTAACACCGCCGCTGTCAGCGCAACGCCGTGCTCGCGCATTGATCGGGTAACGCCAATCCAGGCGTCAAACAATCAAGGGTGGCCAACATGAACAACTCCATTCGCCTCTTCATTGCCAAGGTCGCAATCGTTGCCGCTGGCACCTGCGCGGTCGCGGCTCCGGCGCTTGCCGAAATCGTCGTGGTCGAGCCGAGCGCGCCGCCGCCTGGCGAACGTGTGGAAGTCGCGCCGGCGCCGCGCGTGGGCTACGTGTGGGACAAGGGCCACTGGCGCTGGGACCACGGCCAGTACGTGTGGGTGAGGGGCCACTGGCAGGCCGAGCGTGTCGGCTACCACTGGGTGCCGGGCCACTGGATCGCGCACGGCCCGAACTGGCGCTGGGTCGAAGGCCACTGGGCCGCCTGATCCTTCAAGCCTGAGGGGAGCCCTATCATGAGTAAAAAATTGCTCGCGGCGGCCGTGCTCGCGCTTATGCTGGCGGGCTGCATCGTCGTGCCGGCGCGGCCCATGTACGTGAGACCCGCACCGGTCGTCGTCTACTAGCCGTCGACCGTTTCTATCGATCCTCGACGGATCGTCCCGACCGGGCGCGACACGCATTGGCGTGTCGCGCCCGGTGCGTTTTGCGGTGTACTTTGTCGACGCCGCACAGGGAACCTGTAAGAAAGGGACAGATTTCGCTCGTGCCGAATCGCCCATTCGCAGGTTGGCGCAAGGTTCGTCCGCTAAAATCTCCGCCAATCCCTTGAAGACTGGAATATCGGGCCCTGAGGCCCGCAGCACAATGAAACGAGTTTTGATTGTCAAAGTGACTTCGCTCGGCGATATCGTCGAGGCGCTTCCGGTCGTGGCCGACGTGCAGCGCGCCTTCCCCGGCGTGAAGGTCGATTGGGCCGCCGATGAGGCCTTTGCCGATATCGTGCGCTGGAATGCCGGCATCGACCGCGTGCTCTGCGCGCCGCTGCGCCGTTTCAAGAAGGCGCGCCGCTGGAGCGACTTCAAGTCGATCTGGGCGTCGATTTCGGAGTTGCGCGCCTACCGCTACGACGCCATCGTCGACATTCACGGCGTGTACAAGAGCGCGATCATCGCGTTTCTCGCGCGCGGGCGGCGCCGCTTTGGCTATCTCACGCAGGACCTCGGCGAGCGTGGCGCAGCCTTCGCGTACAACGGCCGTTTCGGGCCGCGTCCGAAGTGCGATGCGTGGCACGGCATGCGCATCAGCGCCGGCGAGGCGCTCGGCTATACGGTCGACACGCCGCCCGAATTCCAGATGCGCGTTCCGCGCGACGGCACCGCGCTGCCCGCGCCTGACGTGCCCACGGCGCTGCTCTTTCACGCGACTTCGAAAGACGAGAAGAAGTGGCCGGTCGCGCATTGGGGGGAACTGGGCAATGCGTTGATCGCGCGTGGCCTGCGTATCGAGTTGCCGTGGGGATCCGATAACGAGCACGCCACGGCGCGCGAGATCGCGGCGCTCATCCCGGGCGCGAGGGTGCTGCCGCGCCTCACGGTTTCTCAGGTCGCACAGCGCATCGAGGATTGCGCGCTCGTGGTCGGCACCGACACGGGGTTCGTGCATCTCTCGCACGCGCTCATCAAGCCGACGGTGATGGTCTTCGTTTCGACCGACGCCGAACACAGCGGCGTGCGTGCGCCCAATCGCTCGATCTCGATCGGCGATGGCCGTCACGTGCCGCCCGTGCAGGTGGCGATCGATGCCGTCGATCGCATCTACCCGGTGCGCGACGGCGGCGTGTCCGTGCCGTCATCGCGCGTTCACGCCGCTTGATTTTGGCGGGTCGCCACGCGCGTTGCGGCGGGCATTCCCCCGCCGTTTCCCATTACGAGCTTGTTAAAAGTGTCGTGCCTGTATTGCAGGGGCGCGCCTGACAGCGCATGCAAAAGGCTTTGCGCTCCGATGCTGTTACACGGGCCATACCGCTGCTTACAAATTGCAACGCCTCACGCCTTCGCCGTCGTGTTCAATCGTAACCGTCCAGCCCGACATCGCATGGCCGGACACAGACACTGACTTGAAGGGAGAGACCACTGTGAAACGATTGACGCTTACCCTCATCGCCGGCGCATTGCTCGCGGCTTCGCTGGGCGGCTGCGTCGTGGTGCCGGCCGGCGGCTACTACGGCGGCGGCTACCATCACGGCTATTACTATCGCTGATCGCCGCCGGACGGTGCCGCACCAACGGTACCAGCGGCACAGCAGCCTTCAGGCAAGCAGCATTTCAATCGCGATAACCGCGGCAATTGCCGCGGCGTTCGCGGCCAGCGCTTCGAGCAGGACCGCACGCCAGCTCGCGGTGCGCAGGCGAAACGCCAGCAGGAGCGAGATGCCCAGGGCGAGGGCGATGATCAGGACAATGTCGGCGTTGCTCAGATGCAGGTTCATCGTCGGCTCCCCCGGGAGATCGCTCCCCGCTAGCTGATTCGAGTATAGACACGCCTCGCGCGTACCCAAAGCGATCAAAAAAGGCATAAAAAAAGCGGAGACCGCCTGGCGGCCTCCGCTTTTTCATTGTTGCGGCGTTGCGTTACGAGAGCGACGTATGGCGCGTCTCGCGCATGCACAGGACACCGAACAGGCTCACGCAGGCGGCGATCGACACATACGCGCCGACCCACGAGAGTCCGCCGCGCGCTGCCAGCACCTGCGCGATATACGGCGCGACCGATGCGCCGAGAATGCCGCCCAGGTTGTACGCCACGCCCGCGCCCGTGTAGCGCACGCTGGTCGGGAACAGCTCCGGCAACAGCGCGCCCATCGGCGCGAACGTGGCGCCCATCAGGAACAGCTGGATCACGAGGAAGAGCAGCACGAGCGGCGTGGCACCGCTGCCGAGCAGCGGCTCCATCGTGAAGCCCGAGAGAATCGCCAGAATGCAGCCGACGATCAGCACGGGCTTGCGGCCGAAGCGGTCGGAAAGCCAGGCCGAGATCGGCGTCGCGATACCCATGAACACCACCGCGATGCACAGCATGCCGAGGAAGGTCGGGCGCGGAATGTGGAGCGCCGTCACGCCGTGCGAGAGCGAGAACACCGTGGCGTTGTAGAAGAGCGTGTAGCACACGACCATGGCGAGCGCGCCGAGCAGCGTCGGCCACCAGTACTGCGAGAGCAGCGTCGCGACCGGCACCTTGACACGTTCCTCGCGCTCGACAGCGGCCTTGAAGGCGGGCGTCTCGGCGATCTTCATGCGCACGTACAGACCGAGCGCGACGAGCACCGCCGAGACGATGAACGGCACGCGCCAGCCCCAGTCGCGGAACTGCTGGTCGGAGAGCGTCGAAGCGAGGCCGAAGAAAAGGCCGTTCGAGGCGAGAAAGCCCACCGACGGCCCGAGCTGCGGGAACATGCCGAACCAGCCGCGCTTGCCTTGCGGCGCGTATTCCGTCGCGAGGAGCGCGGCGCCGCCCCATTCGCCGCCGAGGCCAATGCCCTGGCCGAAGCGCAGGATGCACAGCAGGATCGGCGCGAGGCTGCCAATCGCGTCATAGCCGGGCAGGAAGCCGATCAGCGTGGTGGAGAGGCCCATGACGAGCAGCGACGCCACCAGCGTCGATTTACGGCCGATACGGTCGCCGAAGTGGCCGAAGATGAACGAGCCGATCGGCCGCGCGACGAACGCAATGCCGAAGGTGACGAACGCCGAGAGCGCCTGCGCCGTAGCCGAACCGTGCGGGAAGAACACGGGGCCGATCACGAGCGCGGCGGCCGTTGCGTACACATAGAAGTCGTAGAACTCGATCGCGGTGCCGATAAAGCTCGCAAAGATCACGCGCGCGGTGCTTTGCTGCTTCGCTGCGTTTGCCTGATCGGCGCGCGCGGGCGAAATGGGTGAGGTGGACATTCAAGGGTCTCCAGTCGTTGTGACGCGCTTGCGCCTGAGTCTTGCGTGGCTTTGCGCGGGCGTCTTTGTACAGGCTCGAAGCGTAGCGGGGCGCGTGCCTGATGCTCGACGCTCCGGCAGCGTCCGTCAGGCGGCGACGCTTCGCCAGTATGCAACGCACAGCGCGGGCCGTGCGCGTTGATTCCCGACCGGCCAAAGCGCGCGCCGATAGGCGCAAGAAGGCGAAAGCGCGGTCGAAGCCTCACGCGGCCGCGCGGATGGCGCATGGCAAGAGGTATGGCCGGCGGGCGCCGGCTGGGGATAGCGAAAAATTATAACGACCGTGCGCGCCGTGCAGCAAGGCGGGCGTAAGCAGGCTCGCGCGCGTCAGGTATCGCGCGAAGCGCGTTGGTCACTGGTAGTTCTGCGCCTGCGGCGAGGCGAGCGTGCGCAACTGGAACTTGCCGTTGTCGTTGAAGAGCCAGTCCTCGAACATCTCGAGCTGGCCCGCGGAATTGAGCAGGCCGCCCGGCGGCGGCGGCAGAGGCGCGGCGCGGCGCAACGTTGCGAGGGCAGTGGCTTCGGCTTCGTCGTCGCCGTTGGTCCGGTAAACCGACGACTTCACGATCTGGCCATTGCGATTGACCGTGAACGACACGACCACGAGCGAGCGCAGCATGGCCTGGGGCGCGCCGTGCAGAACGTAGGACGGGTTGTGCTCGACGATGTGTTTCGCCACCGTGGTGCGGTAGTCGTCGAGTGTGGCGCTATTGATCGCCGCGGGGGGAATGACGAGAAGCGGCCTGGGCGGCGGCGTGATCGTGCAGGCGCCGAGGCACCCGAGCATCGCGAGCAGCAAAACCAGACCGAGGCGCCGTGCGAGGGAGGCGCTGTGTGCGGACGAACCGCAAGACCACTGGACGCGGATGAGCATGTCGAACAAGCTCGGAAGCGGAACCTGAATCGAGCTTAGACGATACGCAGCGGGAAGCAATCAGAACTGTCCCGCGTAGTCACGGGACGGGCGAAACGGCGAGGGTATTCGAGGTGCTTATTCGACCGGGAACTGCGCGCAGGGATCGGCCGCGGTGGTTGCGCAGGCGTACGAGTATTCGCCGCTCTTCAGGAACAGCTCCTTGCCGACCTGGAAGTTGTCACGCAGATTGGGCGAGCTTTCCCACGCGATGTAGCTCGAGCACGTCACGGCGAACAGGACGACGAGCGAAAACGCGAATTTCTCGAGCAGTTGGTATTGGTGCGGCATGGCGATCTTTCCCATCAATGGGTAGCATTTTACCTCATGGTTAGGGTTTTCACCTAGTGAATTGAGCGCGATTTTCTGGGGCGATTTTTGGGTTTGACCCTTTAATTGTTGATTGCCGTGTCATACGCTCGGCGCGAGATGATCAGCGCAAAATAACTCGCAGTCCTGATTACTGAGGGTGCAATGCTGACCACGCATTTTCGCGTAGCGCAGGGCAGGCATCTCGTTGATCGATGGCGTTTCGGCCTGAGGGCCGGCATCTTGACGACACGCTGGCGTTCAGTCGCGCCAGGTTTCACGAATTGGCGGAGGCGGTGAGATTCGAACTCACGGAAGGGTTACCCCTTCGCCGGTTTTCAAGACCGGTGCATTCAACCACTCTGCCACACCTCCGAAGCCGCGCATTGTAACCCGAAACGCACACGCGGCGGCAGTCGCACAGGCGACCGGCGTCGACCTCAGTGCGGGTCTTTCAGGAACAGCGCCTGCAAGTCGTTGAGGAAGCGCTGCCCCAACTCGGTCGGCGCGATCTTCTCGTAATCGCGCGTGATGAGGCCGCGCCGCTCGGCTTCCTGCAGCGCCGGTTCGATCGTCGTGATCGGTAGGCCCGTGCGCTCGATGAAACGATGTACCGGAAACCCTTCCACGAGCCGCAGCGCGTTGAGCATGAACTCGAACGGCAAATCGCGCGCGCTCACTTCGTGCTCTTCCTGGACCGGCGTGCCCGCGCGCGCCTGCTCGATAAAGGTCGCCGGATGCTTGTAGCGCGCCTGGCGCACGATACGGTTCGGAAACGAGAGCTTCGTATGCGCGCCGGCGCCGATCCCGAGATAGTCGCCGAAGCGCCAGTAGTTAAGGTTATGCCGGCATTGGCGATCCGGCTGTGCGTAAGCCGAAACCTCATAGCGTCCGTATCCCGCGCCCGACGTGCGCTCGTGAATCCAGTCCTGCATGTCGGCGGACTGGTCGTCGTCGGGCAGGGCGGGCGGAAACTTGGCGAACAGCGTGTTCGGCTCGAGCGTCAGGTGATACAGCGACAGATGCGGCGGCTTGAACGAGAGCGCCGTATCGATGTCGGCCTGGCATTCCGCGAGCGTCTGCTGCGGCAGAGCGAACATCAGGTCGAGGTTGAAGTTGTCGAAAGTATTCGCCGCGACCTCGACCGCATGGCGCGCCTGCGCCGCGTCGTGAATGCGTCCGAGCGCCTTCAGATGCGCCTCGTTGAAGCTCTGGATGCCCACCGAAAGCCGGTTCACGCCGCTCGCGCGAAACTGCGCGAACTTCGCGGCTTCGAAGGTGCCTGGATTCGCTTCGAGCGTGATCTCGGCGTCGGCGTCGAGCGGCAGCAGGGCGCGCACGTCCGAAAGCAGTCGATCGAGACCCGCCGCGGAAAGCAGGCTGGGCGTGCCCCCGCCGATGAACACCGTATGCACCTGGCGCCCCCAAACGAGCGGCAGCGCCTGTTCGAGATCGGCGCGCAGCGCGTCGAGGTAATCGTCTTCGGGGAAGCGTTCGCCCTTCCATTCATGCGAGTTGAAATCGCAATACGGGCACTTGCGCACGCACCACGGAAAATGCACGTAGAGCGCGAGCGGTGGCAGCGACGTGAGGCGAATGCTGCCAGGCATCGTGAACGACTGGACCACTTCGATGCCGATTCGATGCTGCTGGCTCACGCTTCCTCCTGGAGGCGCGCGAGCAGTTGGCGCAGCGCGATGGCGCGATGGCTCGACGCGTTCTTGAGCGCCGGATCGAGCTCGGCGGCCGTGGCCTCGAGTTCCGGAATGTAGAAGTAAGGGTCGTAGCCGAAGCCGTTGTCGCCGCGCGGTACATCGAGCATTACGCCTTGCCAGCGGCCTTCGGCGATGAGCGGCTCGGGGTCGTCGGCATGGCGCACGAGCGCGAGCACGCAATAGTAGTAACCGCGGCGATCCGCGTGATCTCTCAGGTTCGCGACGAGCAGCGCGTTGTTCGCCGCGTCGCTCTTCTCGCCCCCCGCAAGCTGCGCGTAACGCGCCGAATACACGCCCGGCGCGCCGTGCAGTGCGCGCACGCACAGGCCCGAGTCGTCGGCGAGCGCGGGCAGCCCCGTGAGCTTCGCCGCGTGGCGTGCCTTGGCGAGCGCGTTTTCCACGAAGGTGGGGTGCGGTTCCTCGGCCTCGGGCACGTTGAGTGTGCCTTGCGGCACGAGCTCGATGCCGGCCGCGCCGAGCAGCGCCGCGAACTCGCGCAGCTTGCCTGCGTTGTTCGAAGCGAGCACGACGCGCGAGAGCGCGTCCGCCGCGGTTTTAGCCGCTGAATCCGGCTGCAGATCAGCCATGCGAAATCTCCAGCGCCGCCTTTTGCTTCTCGATCAGCGAGCGGATGCCGCTTTGCGCCAGATCGAGCAGTGCATTCAGTTCTTCTCGCGAGAACGGCGCACCTTCCGCTGTGCCCTGGACTTCGACCATGCCGCCCGAGCCCGTCATGACGATGTTCATGTCGGTGTCACACTGCGAGTCTTCGTCGTAGTCGAGGTCGAGCACGGCCACGCCGTCGTATACGCCCACCGAAATCGCGGCGACGTAGTCGGAGATCGGCGAGCGTTCGATGCGGCCCGTGGCCAGCAGCTTCGAGACGGCGTCGTGGGCCGCCACGAACGCGCCCGTGATGCTCGCCGTGCGCGTGCCGCCATCGGCCTGCAGCACGTCGCAATCGATGTTGATGGTGCGCGCACCCAGCGCTTCGAGGTCGAACACGGCGCGCATCGCGCGGCCGATCAGGCGCTGGATTTCCTGTGTGCGGCCCGTTTGCTTGCCGCGCGCGGCTTCGCGGTCGCTGCGCGTGTGCGTGGCGCGCGGCAGCATGCCGTATTCGGCGGTGAGCCAGCCCTGGCCCTTGTCGCGCAGGAACGGCGGCACGCTTTCGGACACGCTCGCGGTGCACAGCACCTTGGTGTCGCCGAACTCGACGAGGACCGATCCTTCGGCGTACTTCGTGTAGTTGCGGGTGATGCGGACTTCGCGAAGCTGGTCGGCGGCGCGGCCGGAGGGGCGCTGGATGGATTGGGTCATCGTGAAGGTGCGCGAGGGCACGAGAGGGAAGGGGAAAGCGTGATTTTACCGCCTCCGCGCGCCTCGCGACGGGCACGCCCGGAAGGCGGCGGGAGCGCGAAAACGGGGTCGCCCCGGCCAGGCGGACCGCGCAGCCCGCGCTTGCGAAGGCGCGCCCTCAAAAATGGGATAATGCGATTTCTCCGCCCCGCGCTTTTCGTCCATTCGCGACAACACGCCGGGCGCCTCGATTTCCTCGCCGTGACCCGCGCGCCCAGCGCACGACGCCACGGCTTTCTTCGCGAGACGAACCATGATTTACAGCATGACCGGCTATGCCAGCGCCACGCGCGAGCTTGCTGCGGCTTCGGGCACGGGCGGCGCGAGTGTCTCCGTCGAATTGCGCACGGTGAATTCGCGCTTTCTCGATCTGAATTTCCGCATGCCCGAAGACGTGCGCGTGTGCGAGCCCACGCTGCGCGAAATGCTGATGACGAAGCTCTCGCGCGGCAAGGTCGACATCCGCATCAACATCCAGAAGAGCGAGCAGGGCGCCAATGCGGGCGCGCTCAACCGCGATGCGCTCGACCAGCTCGCCGGGCTCGAGCGTGCGGTGCTCGAAGCGTTTCCCGAGTCGGGTCGTCTGCGCACGGGCGAGATCCTGCGTTGGCCCGGCGTGCTGGCGGAAAGCGGCGTGGCGCCCGAGGTGCTGCGCGACGCCGTGCTCGGCTGTGGCAAGCAGGCCATCGCCGACCTGATCGAAGTGCGCGCGCGCGAAGGCGCGCAGCTCGCCAACATGCTGCTCGCGAACGTGACCGAAATGGAGGCGATCGTCGCGCGCATCACGCCGCTCGTGCCGGAGCTGATCGCGAAGCACCAGCAGAAGATCGTCGAGCGCCTGCAGGAAGCGCTCGGCATCGCCGCGCCGGACAGCAACGGCAACGGCGGCAGCATCGGCAACATCTCGCGCGAGGAAATCGCCGAGCGCATTCGCCAGGAAGTGACGATGTATGGCATTCGCATCGACATCGCCGAAGAGCTCTCGCGCCTCACGGCGCACCTGAACGAAACGCGTCACGTGATCGAGAAGGGCGGCCGCGTCGGCAAGCGTCTCGACTTCATGATGCAGGAGCTCAACCGCGAAGCGAACACGCTCGGCTCGAAGGCGGCGGCGAAGGAGCTCGCGGACGCTTCGATGACGCTCAAGCTGCTCATCGAGCAGATGCGCGAGCAGGTCCAGAATCTCGAATGAAGGAAGCAACGAACATGACCGACCAAAGCAGCGCCCCCAAAACGGACGCGAAGCACGACAAGAAGCGCAATCCGTATGCGGGCATGTACCCCGGCAACCTCTTCATGGTGGTGGCGCCGTCGGGTGCGGGCAAGTCGACGCTCGTGAACGCGCTGCTCGCTGAAGACAGCGCGATCCGCCTGTCGGTTTCGTACACGACGCGCGCGCCGCGTTCGAAGGAGCGCGACGGCGAGCACTATCACTTCACGACCGTCGACGACTTCCTCACGCGCCACGCCGCGGGCGAGTTTCTCGAGAGCGCAGAAGTGCATGGCAACTACTACGCCACGTCGCGCGTGTGGATCGAAGACCAGATGAAAATCGGCCATGACGTCCTGCTCGAAATCGACTGGCAAGGCGCGCAGCAAGTGAAGAAGCAGTTCCGCAATGCGGTGGAAATCTTCATCCTGCCGCCCTCGCTCGAAGCGCTCGCCGACCGCCTGAAAAAGCGCGGCGAAGACGAGCCGAACGTCATCACGCGGCGCCTGCTCGCAGCGGGCAGCGAGATCGCGCACGCGAGCGAATCGGAGTATGTCGTGATCAACGAGAACTTCGATCGCGCGTTGCAGGAGCTGCGCAATATCGTGAGTGCTACGCGCCTGCGCTTCGCTTCGCAATACGCGCGGCATACCGAGCTCTTCGTGCAGCTCGGTATCCACCACCCGCAGCCCGGCGCGTCGGGCACATAAGGTAGAATAAGAACCTGCTGAGAATGAGAAGGAACCCGACATGGCCCGCATCACCGTCGAAGATTGTCTGAAACAGATTCCGAACCGCTTCGAACTGGCGCTCGCCGCGACGTATCGCGCCCGCCAGCTCGCACAAGGTCACACGCCCAAGATCGAAAGCCGCGACAAGCCAACCGTTGTCGCGCTGCGCGAGATCGCGGCTGGCCAGGTCGGCCTCGAAATGCTGAAGAAGGTGCCCGTCTAAGGGCGCGTTCCGAGGCATTGTCGATCGCCATGTAGTTCGTACCGCCGCAGCCGCTTAACCGTCAACGCCAAACCTGATACGGAGGGGAACATGAGCATCACGCCCTCGCCGGCCACCGACGTGGACCAGGAAGCCGAGACTGCGAGCCCTGCGCGCAATTACATCGACGCGGTCCTCGAACAGTCGTTTCGACATCTGTTCGGTCCGACCGCGACGCCGGAGCAGCCCCGCAAGCACGGGGTCGTCTCCATCGCCAATCTGACCGCCGCGCTCTCCGGTTACCTCACTCCCGAGGAAATCAAGGAGGTCAAGGCGGCGTTCCACTTCAGCGATGAGGCCCACCTCGGGCAATATCGCCAGAGCGGCGAACCCTATATCACCCATCCCGTCGCCGTCGCGGAAATCTGCGCCGGCTGGAAGCTCGACGCGCAGTCCATCATGGCCGCGCTCCTGCACGACGTGATGGAAGACCAGGGCGTGACCAAGGCGGAACTCGCCGAGCGCTTCGGCGCGAAGGTCGCGGAACTGGTCGATGGCCTGTCGAAACTCGACAAGATGGAGTTTCGCAACCGCGAGGAAGCGCAGGCGGAGAACTTCCGCAAGATGCTCCTCGCGATGGCGCGCGACGTGCGCGTGATTCTGGTGAAGCTCGCCGACCGGCTGCACAACATGCGCACCCTCGGTGCGGTGCCGCCAGAAAAGCGCCGCCGCGTGGCGCGCGAGACCATCGACATCTACGCGCCCATCGCGCACCGTCTCGGTCTGAACAACACCTATCGCGAGCTGCAGGACCTGAGCTTCGCGAACTTCAATCCGAATCGTTACGCCACGCTCGAAAAGGCGGTGAAAGCCGCGCGCGGCAATCGCCGCGAAGTGGTCAGCAAGATTCTGGAAGCGGTGCAGCGCGCAATTGCCGACGCTAAGCTCGACGCCGAAGTCACCGGCCGCGAGAAGACCATCTTCAGCATTTACAAGAAGATGCGCGACAAGCAGTTGTCGTTCTCGCAGGTGCTCGACGTGTACGGTTTTCGCGTCGTGGTCGAATCGGCGCTCGAGTGCTACACCTGCATCGGCGCGCTCCATGCGCTCTACAAACCGGTTCCGGGCAAGTTCAAGGACTACATCGCCATTCCCAAGGTGAACGGCTATCAGTCCCTGCACACCACGCTCGTGGGCCCGTTCGGCGCGCCGATCGAGTTCCAGGTGCGTACGCGCAAGATGCACGAGATCGCCGAAGCCGGCGTGGCGGCGCACTGGCTCTACAAGAACGGCGGCGCCGATCTCAACGACGTGCAAAAGCGCGCGCACCAGTGGCTCAAGTCGCTGCTCGACATCCAGAGCGAGGTGGGCGACTCGAGCGAATTCCTCGAACACGTCAAGATCGACCTGTTCCCGGACGCCGTCTATGTCTTCACGCCGAAGTCCAGGATCATGGCGCTGCCGCGCGGCGCCACAGCGCTCGACTTCGCTTATTCGATCCACAGCGACCTCGGCAACCAGTGCGTGGCCGTGAAGATCAATAACGAGTTGCTGCCGCTGCGTACGGAACTGAAGAGCGGCGACATCGTCGAGGTGATCACGGCGCCGTACTCCAAGCCGAATCCGGCGTGGCTCGGCTTCGTGCGGACCGGCAAGGCGCGTTCGGCGATCCGGCACTACCTGAAGACGATGCGTCTCACGGAGTCGGTGCAGCTGGGCGAGCGGCTCGTCGATCAGGCGCTCAAGGGCTATGGCTACCAGCTTTCGGAGGTCACGCCGGAAGTGTGGGAGAAGCTGGTCCTGTGGACCGGCAACAAGAACCGCCAGGAAATTTTCGCCGACATCGGTCTTGGCCGGCGCGTGGCGGCGGTTATGGCCAAGCGCATCGAAGTGCTGATGAGCGGCCAGGACGCCGACGACGCCGAGCATCACCATCCGCCGCGCGACCCGAATGCGCCGCCGGCGCCGCCTGTCGTCATTACGGGCACCGAGGGCATGTCGGTGCAGCTTTCGGCTTGCTGCCGCCCGATTCCCGGCGACGACATCATGGGCTACATAGGCATCGGCCTCGGCATGGCGATCCATACGACCGACTGCCGCGTGGCACAGCGTATCCACCGGCGCGACCCGGGCCGCTGGATCGACGTGGCGTGGGCGCCGCAGCCGGGGCGTCTGTTCGACGTCGCCGTGAAGGTGCTGGTGAAGAACACCAAGGGCGTGTTCGCGCGCGTGGCGGCCGACATTACGTCGGCAGACGCCAATATCGTGCACATCGCGATGGACGACGATCTGGCACAGGAATCGAACATGTTGCGTTTCGTGATCCAGGTGAGCGATCGCGTGCACCTCGCGAACGTCATGCGCCGCGTGCGCACGAATCCGGACGTGATGCGCATCGCGCGCGAGCGCTCGAGCGACGACGGGCACCATCGCCACGACGGCGGCATGCGCATCGAGCGCGAGCGTGCGGATTATTGATCGGGGCGCGTGCGCCATCTTCCTTCGAACCGAAACGAGGGACTCGCAATGAACGTAGCTGAACTGACCGGCCTCGCACTCGATTACTGGGTGGCACGCAGCCTGCCGGACTTCGTGCGTGAAATCTATTTCACCGACAGCGGCGAGACCGTCGCCGTGCGCGGCAACGACCGCGGGCGCCCGTGGGATGGCCGCTTCATGCCCACCGATTCGTGGGAGGCGGCCGGCGTGGTGCTCGACCGCGCGAGGCGCGTGGAACTGCGCGAAGGCGAGCCGGCTTCTTGTGTGGCCGAGTTCGAGGGTGACTCGCGTGCAGTGCAAGCCTACGGAGAAACCACGCGCGAGGCGCTGCTGCGGGCGTTTGTCGCGAGCCGCTTCGGTGAGACGGTAGGGGAGATGCTGCGTCAGCCCCAGGCATTGCTAGGGATGGGCATGGAGCCGGTGGCGGAGCCCAGTGCGATTGGCGACGTGGAGGACCTGCCGCGTCCCGACGCCCAGATCGGCGATATCGGCGCGCCACCGCGTTAGGCTCCGCTTCTCGCGCGAACCCTGCGCAGCCAATTCAGCAGCTGAAAAGACAAAGGGCCTTTCCATTCGGAAAGGCCCTTTATTTGGTGGCGCGGCTGGCAGGATTCGAACCCACGACCCCTTGGTTCGTAGCCAAGTACTCTATCCAACTGAGCTACAGCCGCACGCTAAAACGATACTACTTACTACAGTATACTGCTTGAAACCCTTCCCGGATCGAACAGACGAGAAACGTTTCGAATAAGTGGCGCGGCTGGCAGGATTCGAACCCACGACCCCTTGGTTCGTAGCCAAGTACTCTATCCAAGTACT